>PMZT01000124.1:683-8025 GCA_003170085.1 Planctomycetia bacterium
TCAAGTTCACCACGCTCTTCGGCGTGCTGGCCACGCAGATCGCGCTGACGATCCCCGCGGAGGACGCCCATGTGAAGTGGGTCATCGGCGGCGTCTTGTTCATCGTTGCCCTCATCTTCGTCTACCGCTCCTTCTATGGCATGCGGATTCCGGAGGAGAAGGGCGTGAAGCTCGAAAAGAGCAAGGCCAAGACCGCCTGATGCAGCCGTTTGTGCCCTGGCTCTTGAAGGGTGGCATGCCCACGCCGCTGTTCGCGTGGGCATGCGAACGGACATGTGACACCACATGCCCAGGCAACAGACGGCCTGGGCATGCCACCCGGCGCCACGGCGTTTGTGCCCTGGCTCTTGATACTTCGGCTGTGAACGTTAAGATTGGCGCGGCGGGTCAATGACCTGCCGCGCTGATTTTTCCGGGGGCGAGGGGCCTTTCGGGGTTCCCTTTCACTCCGGGTGCGGCGTGCAACCAGGCACGTGTGGAGAACTTGAGTGGCTAAGAAGAAAGTGACGGCCCGGCAGTTGGCGGTGACCATGGCGCGGACCTGTGCCGAGAATCGGTGCCGCGACGTCACCGTCCTCGACGTGCGGAAACTCTCGCCCGTGACGGACTTCTTCGTCCTTGCCACCGGCACGTCCGGCCGGCAGATGAAGGGCGTGGCCGACCGCGCGGTCGATGCCGGCCGCGACCTGGGGCAGAAGCCGTTCGGCGTCGAGGGCACCGAAACAATGGAAGGCGCCGAGGGCTCGCGCTGGATCCTCGTCGATTACGTCGACGTCGTCGTCCACGTCTTCACGCCGGATTCGCGGACGTATTACGACCTTGAGCTTCTGTGGGGCGACGCCCCACGCGTCAACTGGCAGCGCGGCTGGAAACCCCGCCCCGAGGAACCGCCGACGGAAACGACGTGATCTCGGCCCGGCACCCCGGTTACGCTTTACGAGTTTTGAGGGTGCCATGCTTTCGCGCCGTCGCGAAAGCATGTCCTGCAAACGCGGCGCACGCTTTCGCAGTTGTCCCCAGGGACAAGGCATCATGCCCAACATCCAACGTATCCTCGACGAACGCGTGACCGCGGCCATGCGGGCGGCGTATCCCGAGGCCCCGGATGCGCCGGCCATCGTCGTGACCTCGCAGGACCCGAAGTTCGGCGATTACCAGGCCAACGGGGCGATGGCCCTCGCCAAGCTCGTCAAGGCCAAGCCGCGCGACGTGGCCACACGCCTCATCGAACACCTTGCGGTCAAGGACTCTGACCCCTTCGAGAAGCCCGAGATCGCCGGGCCGGGGTTCATCAACTTTCGCCTGAAGGCCGAGTGGCTGGGCGGCCAGGTCGGCCTCATCAACCCCGACCGGCCGGCCGGCGCCCCGGCGCTCGATGACCGGCTGGGCGTCGAACGGGCCGAGAAGCCCGAGACGATCGTCGTCGATTATTCCGCCCCGAACCTCGCCAAGGAGATGCACGTCGGGCACCTGCGCTCGACGATCATCGGCGACGCGCTCGCCCGGGTGCTCGACTTCGCCGGCCACAAGGTCGTCCGCCAGAACCACGTGGGCGACTGGGGAACGCAGTTTGGGATGCTGGTCGAGAACCTTAGGCAACGTACATCGCCTGAGGTAATTGGGTACGGGGTCCGCATCCATCTTATGGGCGCGGACCCGGATCCACAAGGATCCGTTAGCGTCCCAAGAATGTTGTCGGACTTGGAGGAGTTCTATAGGGAGGCAAAACAGAAGTTCGACAGCAATCCGACATTCCAGGCAGCATCAAGAAGGCGCGTTGTGGAGTTGCAAGGCGGGGATCACGATACAGGCCTTTGGTGGAAAGCGATTTTTAAGACTTCGCTGTCCCATTGCGCGGCAGTGTACAGCCGCCTCGGCGTCCTGCTCACCGACGCCGACATCCGCGGCGAGAGCGCGTACAACGACGTCTTGCCCAACATCATCCAGTTCCTCCGCGAAAAGGGGCTTGTTACCGAGTCCGAAGGCGCGCAGTGCGTATTTCTGCCCGGCTTCGTTGCCAAAGACGGAAGCCCCCTGCCCCTCATCGTTCAGAAATCGGATGAGGGGTATCTCTACGCCACCACCGACCTGGCGGCCCTGGCCTTTCGGACAGGAAACTTGCCGCCGTCCGACAATCCGCAATCCGCAATTCGCAATCCGCAATCCCCGTGCGCCAGCCGCATCCTCTACGTCGTCGACGCCCGGCAGGCCCTCCATTTCAAAATGGTCTTCGAGACCGCGCGGCGGTCGGGCTTTGCTAAACCGGAAACGGTGCTCGAACACATCGCCTTCGGCACGATGATGGGGCCAGACGGCAAGCCGTTCAAGACCCGCGAGGGCGGCACGGTCAAGCTCATGGACCTCCTCGAAGAGGCCGAGAAGCGGGCCATGGACCTCGTCAGGCAGAAGAACGCCGAGGACGTCGCCCTCGGCCGCGCGCAGCCGCTCTCAGACGAGGAGATGCGGAGCATCGCCCACACGGTGGGCATCGGGGCTGTCAAGTACGCCGACCTCTCGCAGAACCGCACGAGCGATTACGTCTTCTCGTGGGAGAAGATNNATGCAGTACGCCTACGCCCGCGTCCGCAGCATTTTTCGGAAGGCGTGGCCCGACACCAACGCGGCGGTCCCGCGAGACAAAGAGGAGCGGCTTCGCCAGGATGCCGCGCCGATCCCGTTGGACATGCCGCAGGAGATCGCGCTGGCGAAGAAGATCCTCCAGTTCCCCGAGATGCTCGACCGCACGCTCGACGATTACCGCCCGAACATCCTGGCGGCGTACCTGTACGACCTGGCCGGCGCGTTCACGGCGTTTTACGACGCCTGCCCGGTCCTCCAGAGCGAGGAACGTGAGCGATTGAACCGCCTGAAACTGTGCGACCTCACGGCCCGCGTCATCGCCCGTGGCCTGGGGCTACTGGGCATCGAGACCGTTGAACGGATGTAGGTCTCTTTGCTTAATCGCCGCATTGTGCCCGTGAATTTGCGCGGTGGGTCTCCCGACCCACCGCGCCGAAACACCGTGCGTTCGTGGAGCTTAATGGCAGTCGGCGCGGCAGGTCGGGAGACCCGCCGCGCAAAACCTTGAACGTTGCTGCCCTATTAGCCCTGGCCGAACACGACCATGCAAATCTTCGAGATATTCCGGAGCCTCCAGGGCGAGACGACCCGCGCGGGCCTGCCCATGTGGTTCGTCCGCCTGGCCGGCTGCGACCTGGCCTGCACGTACTGCGACACCGCCCCGGCCCGCGACGTCTCCGCCGGCTGCGCGATGACCGTGCCCGAGGTCGTCCATGCCGTCTCCGCCCCGCCGATCCCGTGGGTGGCGATCACCGGCGGCGAGCCGCTGCTGCAGGCCGATGAGGTGAACGCCCTCATCGCCGCACTGGCCGATGGCGGCCGCCAGGTCATGATCGAAACCTCGGGCGCGTACCCGATCGACCGGCTCGACCCGCGCGCGGTCCGCATCGTCGACGTCAAGACGCCGGGCTCAGGCATGGCCGGACGGATGTGGTGGCCGAACCTCGATCTTCTTACGCTGCGCGACGAGCTGAAATTCGTTCTGACCGGCCGCGACGATTACGACTGGGCCCGGACGGTGGTCGAGCGCCACCGGTTGGCCGACCGCGTGGCCGTTCTCTTCAGCCCGGCTTCCCCGGGCCTCCCGCCCCGGACGCTGGCCGAGTGGATCCTGGCCGACGCCCTGCCCGTCCGCCTGAACCTGCAACTGCACAAGCTGCTGGGCATGAGGTAGGCGCAGTGGCGGCCGTTCTTCGTGACGGGCGCGAGGCATGGAAATGCCGGGCCTTGAGTGCCGAAGGCACGTTAGATAATAGCCCACAGCGTAAGCTGTGGGTGAACGACAGGCCAAGAGTTCCGTTCTTCTTTATCCGTGTGAGCCCCGGTACGGGGCGACAGAAACGTCTCTATCGCCCCTTCCAGGGGCTCCAACAGAAACAGAAAAACAACTCCGTGAACCATCTACCCACCCACGGCTTACGCCGTGGGCTATTTTCTTGCGCCCCTGTCCGGGGCTGCCACGATTTGCGGCTACACCCGCGAGGGCAGTGCCCCGCGTAATTGTCTTGTTTTTCTCGTATGGAGTGTTTACGCTGTATTTAGTTGGGGCAAATCTCTGTCTTGACGCTGCCACGTTCGAACCTGGGCATGGCGGAAGGACGTCGCATGCAGCGCCTTGTATACACATCCTGTCAACTGAGGTCGCGGGCCGTCGTGGCCCTCGCGGCCATTGCCGTCGTGCTGGCCGTTGTCGGAATCGTTTCGACGCTGCTCCAACAGGCCGACCTGCCGGGCGCCCCCGTCAACGGCTGCCCCGCCCACCCGCCGGGCGAGTGGCGGCAATCGGTGATCGCCCAGGCACAGATCGTTGTGGGCCTCATCCTGCTCGCGGCCTTTCTCCTCTGGATTTACCAGGCCCACGCGAACCTGCCCGCCTTGGGCGCCAAGTACCTGAAGTACTCGCCCCCGTGGGCCGTGGGCTGGTTCTTCATTCCGATCTTCAACCTGTTCCGGCCCGTCCAGGTGATCGAGGAGATATGGAAGGCCAGCGATCCCGACGTCATCGACAAGGACGGCCTTGCATGGGTGGGCACGCCCATGTCCGCCCTGGTGGTCGTCTGGTGGATCCTGTTTCTCGTGGGCATGGTCTGGTGGCGGATTGCCCTGCACTACGCCGCCGAGGCCACCACGAGCAGCGCCCTATGCAACGCGGACTTTCTGTCGATGATCGACGACGCCCTGACCGCCGTCTCGGCCGCCATGACGCTGGCCCTCGTCTGGATGACCACGCGCCGCCAGGAGGAGAAGTACGCGCGTCTCCAGGAGATGCGCGGCCCGCGGCCGGGGCACTGAGTTTCTTGGCGAGGCGGCCGTCCAGCCGACCTCCCGCGGGTGTGGCCGTTCTTAGTGGCGTCATGTCATGGAAATGCCGGCCTTTGAGTGCCGAAGGCACGATAGAAAATAGCCCATGGCGTAAGCCATGGGTAAACAGGGAAAGGAGGAGTCCTATTTTTCTTTGTCCGTTTGAGCCCCGGAAGGGGCGCTAGAAATCCTTCTGTCGCCCCGCTGGGGCTCCAACAGAAACAGAAAACAACTCCGTGACCTCTGCCCACCCACGGCTTACGCCGTGGGCTATTATCTGGCGCCCCTGTCCGGGGCTGCCATGATTTGCGGCCACACCCACCTCCTGCGGTCGGCCTGAAAAGGATTGACGCCCCAGGCCGAAAACGCTATAAGAACACAACCATGAGTGGGGCGCGCCACGACGAGGGTGCGCCTTTTTTCCACACGGCGGGTGCGGGGGGAATGAGCCCCCACGGCACCTTCAAGCAAAGGGAGAGTTGAGCGATGGCTAAGGCAGCGAAGTACGTTTACTTCTTCGGGGCCGGCAAGGCCGACGGCCGGGCCGACATGAAGGAACTCCTCGGCGGCAAGGGCGCCAACCTGGCCGAGATGACCAGCCTTGGCATTCCGGTGCCCGCCGGATTCACGATCACGACCGAGGTGTGCACCCATTACTATGCCAACAAGCGCAAGTATCCAAAGGAACTCCAGGCACAGGCCGCCAAGGCCCTCGCCCGCGTCGAGGAGATCATGCAGGCCCGGCTCGGCGGCGCCGAGACCCCCCTGCTCGTTTCCTGCCGCTCGGGCGCCCGCGCCTCGATGCCCGGCATGATGGAGACGGTCCTGAACATCGGCCTCACCACCGTCACGATCCCCGGCATGATCAAACTCACCGGCAACCCGCGGTTCGTGTGGGACGCCTACCGCCGCCTTATCATGATGTATAGCGACGTTGTGATGGAAAAAGCCGCCGGCCTCGAGCCCGGCGAGGGCCAGGGCATCCGCCAGCAGCTCGACCGCATGATGGACCAGGTCAAGCGCCAGGTGGGCGCCAAGTCCGACACCGACCTCGGGACCGACCAGCTCGAGACCCTGTGCACCCAGTTCCGCGCCAAGGTCAAGGAAGTCCTCGGCAAGGAATTCCCGGATGACGCCCAGGAGCAGATGTGGGGCGCCGTCGGCGCCGTCTTCCAGTCCTGGAACGGCCGCCGCGCCATCTCCTACCGCCGCATCGAGGGCATCCCCGACGAATGGGGCACCGCCGTCACCGTCCAGGCCATGGTCTTCGGCAACATGGGCGACGATTCGGCCACCGGCGTGGCGTTCACCCGTAACCCCGCCACCGGCGAGAACGCCTTCTTCGGCGAGTGGCTCACGAACGCCCAGGGCGAAGACGTGGTCGCCGGCATCCGCACGCCGAACCCGCTCAATATCGCCACCAAGAGCGAGCACACCGCCCACTTGAAGAGCCTCGAAGAGGTCATGCCCGACACCTACAAGCAGCTCGTCGGCATCCGCAACCGGCTCGAGAAGCATTACCACGACATGCAGGACATTGAGTTCACGATCCAGAAGGGCCGCCTGTGGATGCTCCAGACGCGTAACGGCAAGCGCACCGGAACCGCCGCCGTCCGCATGGCGGTCGAGATGCTGCGCGAGCGGCTGGTCGACAAGTCGGTGGCGGTGACGCGCGTCACGCCCGCCCAGCTCGATGAGTTGCTGCACCCGATCCTGGACCCGAAGGCCGAAACCGCCCAGAAGCCGATCGCCAAGGGCCTGCCGGCCGGCCCCGGCGGCGCCACCGGCCGCCTCGTCTTCAACGCCGTTGACGCCGTGGCCTGGACCGCGCGCGGCGAGACGGTTGTCCTCTGCCGCGAAGAAACAAACCCCGAAGACGTCGAGGGCATGCGCGCCGCTGCCGCCATTCTCACGGCCCGCGGCGGTATGACCAGCCATGCGGCCCTGGTGGCGCGCGGCTGGGGCAAGTGCTGCATCGTCGGTTGCGGCGCCCTGCACGTCGATGCCCACGCCAAGAACGTCACCGTCAGCGGCCACACGTTCCGCGAAGGCGACTGGGTCAGCCTGAACGGCTCGAAGGGCGCCGTCTACACCGGTAAGCTCCCGACCGTCAGTCCGGACCCGAAGAACCCGATGCTCGTCGAGTTCCTGAAGGCCTGCGACGCCGTCCGCGTCCTGGGCGTCCGTGCGAATGCCGATAGTCCGAAAGATGCCGCCGTCGCCCGCGCGTTCGGGGCCGAGGGCATCGGCCTCGTGCGCACCGAGCACATGTTCTACGGCGAGGGCGCCGACGTCCCGCTGTTCCAGCTCCGCAAGATGATTCTCTCGAAGACGCCGGAAGAGCGCCGCAAGGCCTGCGATGAGCTTTACCCGCACGTCAAGAGCGACATCAAGGGCACCCTGGCCGCCATGGACGGCCTGCCCGTGACGATCCGCCTGCTGGACCCGCCGCTGCACGAGT
>PMZT01000124.1:8045-24509 GCA_003170085.1 Planctomycetia bacterium
GGCCACCGCGGCGTGCGCCTGGGCGTGACGTACCCCGAGGTCAGCGAGATGCAGATTCGCGCGATCCTCGAGGCCGCCGCCGAGCTCGGCAAGGAAGGCAAGAAGGCGATTCCTGAGATCATGATCCCCGTGACCTGCGCGGTCACCGAGCTCAAGGACCAGAAGGCCCTGGTCGAGAAGGTCAAGGCCGAGGTTCTGAAGAAGTACAACCTGAAGAAGCTCGACTTCCTCGTGGGCACGATGATCGAGATCCCGCGGGCCGCCCTGACCGCCAACAGGATGGCCGAAGTGGCCGAGTTCTTCTCGTTCGGCACGAANNGCGCAGTTCTTCTCGTTCGGCACGAACGACCTCACGCAGATGGGCTTCGGGTTCTCGCGCGACGACATCGGCTCGTTCATGCCCGATTACCTCGCCAAGAAGCTGCTGCCGGCCGACCCGTTCCAGACGCTCGACCAGGAAGGCATTGGCGAACTCATCAAGATCGGCATCGAGCGCGGCCGCTCGACCCGCGACAAGCTGAAGGTGGGCATCTGCGGCGAACACGGCGGCGACCCGGCGTCGATNNTGCTCGCCGTTCCGCGTGCCGATCGCCCGCCTTGCCGCCGCCCAGGTCGCGGTGTCCGAGGCCAAGAAGGCCGCCGGCAAGAAGCCCGCGAAGAAGGGCAAGAAGTAAGCGGAATTGATTCGCACCAAGCAAGGTCGGCCGCTCGGTAACCCCGGGCGGCCGATTCTTTTTCGGTATACCCCCGCCCGTTTGCACCGGCGCCACCCCATCGTTTCACGGGTTTCAAGTACCAGCGTCCATCTCTTGGAGGAATCACGATGTCGCGACTCTCGATTGCAGCCGTCGCTGGGGCCATCGCTCTCGTGACGGCGGGGGTCTGGGCGGCCGAGTCGCGTGAGGCGATCATCGCCCGTCTCTGGCCCAAGGAGCGGCTCGATCAGGCGCTCGCGGCGGTCGAGAAACAGAAGGCCGACGGGCTTCTCAGCGACGCCTCCTGCGCCCGCAAGAAGGCCATGATCGAATCGCGCCGCGACGGCCGTTTCCAACCCACGATGCTCTCCACGACCAACCCGCCGTTGAACTTCATCCAGAACGAGGGGTTCGAGGAGATCAACCGCAACTCGGCGGCGAACCGATCGCGCTGGCTTTGGTGGGGCGGCTGGAGTTGGGGCGGCGACTACGAGAACCTGTGGGAGGAGCGGCCCGAATATGTCCATTCGGGCAAGTATTCGGCCCGCATCACGTGCAAGGGCCAGACGGGCCGCATCGGCCTCAGCACGCCGCCCCTGCCCTGCGTCCCGGGGGCCACGGAGTACGTCTTCACGATCTGGGCCAAGGGCGAGGGCGACAACATGCTCTTCGTCAACTTCGAGGAAACCGGCAAGGAGCCCGGCGTCAAAGGCACGCTCCGGACCAAGGTGCCCCCCGAGTGGACCGAGATCACCGTCAAGGGCAAGCCCGACGCGGGCGCCAGGGAATACGTGCTTTATCTCTACGTGATCGGCAAGGGAACGATCTGGCTGGACGACGCCAAGCTCGTGCCCGTTGGCGTAACCGTGGAAGACTGAGCGAGCGTTACGATGGAGCACACCATGAGAACCGCAATCGCCCTGCTGCTCGGCCTTGGCCTGAGCGCCGCCGCCCAGGCCGCCGATGTTGATCTCTACGTCACCGACTCCCTGGCCCCGCAGGAGCTTACGATCAAGCCGCTCGGCGGCAAGCCGACGGCCGCCGCCCATGCGTTCGCCTCGCCGGGCGAGTACGAGCCGGTCTCGTTCGCCCTGCGGCCGAAGGAGCGGCTGACGTCCGTCATGATCCGCGGCGGCGACCTCAAAGGCCCGGCCGGCACGATCCCGGCCGCCAACGTCCGCGTCCGATCGGTCGAGGGCTATCACGGCAAAGATCGCGATATCCTCATGGACGTCGGGCATCCGTGGGACATGCCCGCCTTGAGCAAGGAGCTTTTCTGGGTCACCGTGAAGGTGCCCGACGATGCGCGGCCGGGCACGTATTCCGGCACGGTTGCCGTGACGGCCGGCGACAAGCCCGTGGCGGCCCTCCAATTGGAGATCGAAGTGCTGCCGATCGCGCTTGAGGAGCCGCCGTTCGCCCTCGGCTACAACTATTCCAGCCCCAAGGACCCCGCGGCCTTGGCGGCCCACTTGGCCGACATGCGCGAACACGGGATGACCACGGTCGCCCCGCTGTACAACTTTCACCTGCCGATCCTCGACGACGACACGAGCGAACTCGGGGCCTTCATCGAGGCGTACAAGAAGGCCGGGTTCCGCAAACCGCTCTACTTCGCCACGCCCATGGAGCTCGGCCTGAACGGCCTTACCGGCTATGGCTCGATCGACTCCAAGCGTTTCCAGCAGAAGTACATCGAGGTCATGCGGAAGCTGTACGCCGAGACGCGGAGACACGACGTGCCCGTCCTTTTCTCGATCGGCGACGAGTTCACCAACAAGGGCATCAAGGGCGTCGAGTTCGCCGGCAAGCTCGCCCGATTCGTCTACGAAGAGTTCCCGGAGGTCGCCACCACGAGCGACATGAACGGGTACAAGGAAGTCCTGGCGATGGCGCCCTACCTCGGCGTCGCCACGTTCAATAACGGCTGGGACGGCAGCGACCATCACAACGAGGGCCGCCGCCTGATCAACAAGGATTTCCTGGCCGAGCTCAAGGCCAGGACCGGCGCGATCCCGTGGTTCGTCAACGCCAATTCCGGCCGGCTCCCGTTCGGCTTCTTCTTCTGGAAGATGGCCGGCTACGGGGTGCGCGGCAAGGTGGAATGGTATTACTGCCTGGGACACAACGAGAACGGGTCGGTCGTGCGGCTCGACGGCGGGGCGATCTCGCCGACGCTTGACTACGAGCGCAGCCGCGAAGGTATCGACGACCTGAAATACCTTGGCGCCCTCGAAAAGGCGATCGCCCGGGCAAAGACCGCCGGCAAGGCCGCCGCGGAGGTCAAGGCGGGCGAGGCGCTCCTCCGCCGCATCGCCGACTCGATCGTTGACGATTGGACCGCTTACACCCAGGGCGGCGAAGTCTTCTCGGCCGACGGGTTCGACATGATCGACCCCGCCCGCCCGGCCGCGATGGGCCACTTCAATAGCGTCCGCCGCGCGGTCGCCGACCAGATCATCGCGACCCAGAAGGCGATGTAGCACTACAGCGCCACTTAGAGCGTTTTAAGATTGCGTATGTGCGCGGCGGGTGCGGAGACCCGCCGCGCGATGTGGCGCTGTAGTAACCGGCGGCGCTTTACTTCTTGAACGCCAGCACGTGGCTGCGCTGGCGGCCGAAGCCGGTCACGTGGAGACCATCGGCGCGGACTTCGACCAAGGCGTACGCCGTGTCGTTGGTCTCGACCATCCCGCAGACCGTAAGGTAGTGGATTCCGTTCTTCTCGGCGTAACCGCCCTTGTGATCGTGCCCGGCGATGTAGGCCACAACGCCCTTGGCCGATTCCAGCGCGCTCACGACCTCGTCGCCGTTCCACAGCGTCGGCTCGGCGGGCGGATACACGGGGAAGTGGCAGAAGACGACCGTCTTTTCGCCGGCGGCGTCGGCCTTGGCCAGGGTGGCCTTCAGCCACGCCATCTGGGCGGGTCCCACCGCCCCGTTGTACATGCCGGCGTTCTTGGCGCCCTTCTGCTTGAGCTCGGCCATCACCTTCTCGGCGGCCTTGCGCTCGTCGCTGACGGCACGAGACGAACTCAGGCTGATATCATTACCATTGAGAACCACGAACCGCCAGCCCGCGTGGCCGGCGGGGGCGAAATCGTAGTAGCCCTTGCCGTCGCCCAGCTTGTCGAGGCCCTGCTTCGCCACGATCGCGGCCTTCTCGTCGTCCCTCACCGCGAAATCGTGGTTGCCGAGGCAGAAGTAGTGCGACATCGACAGCTTCTCGTAGACCGGCAGCACGGCGTCGTACGACGAGAGATGTCTGTCGATGAAATCGCCCGTGTGAATGACAAAATCGGGCTTGAGTTCGTTGAACTTCTGCACGGCCTCCTTGAACCGGTCGAGCGACTCCCTGTAATGCCGCCCGCCCTCGGGCTTGATGTCGGCGTACTGGACGTCGGCGATGACGCCGAACGAGAGGATGGGCTTCTCGGCCGCGGGCCCCTCGGCCGCCGGCAGCCCGGCAGTGCTCCACAGCAGCGCCGCCGCGGCCACGGCCAGAAGGCCCAGAAACGCGCGTCGCCCCAGCCCCGTAAGGTTCTCGATACTCATTCTTCCTCCTTGATGGCGTCCTTGAACTCCGCGATCTTCCTGGCGATGTCGCCGGACTTCAGCAGCCCCTCGCCCACCAGGATGGCGTCGCAGCCGCAGGCCAGGAGGCGTTTGACGTCGTCGGCGGTCTTGATGCCGCTCTCCGCCACCAGCACGCGGCCGGCCTCGAGCACGAGGGCGGCAAGGCGCTCCGTCGTGGTCAGATCGACCTTGAACGTCTTCAGGTCGCGGTTGTTGATGCCCACCAGCGCAGCCCCGCACTCGACGGCCTGCGCCGCGGCCTTCTCGCTGTGGGCCTCGGCCAGGACGTCGAGCCCCAAGTCGGCGGCAAGGCCGGCCAGGTCGGCCATCAGCGACTTCTCGACGGCCTCGGCAATGAGGAGCATGGCGTCGGCCCCGGCGGCACGGGCCTCGTAAACCTGCGGCACGGAGATGATGAAGTCCTTGCGAAGGACCGGCAGGCGGACCGCGGCCCGGACCTCTCCGAGGTGCGCGATGTCGCCGCCGAAGAACTCGCGGTCGGTGAGGCAACTGATGGCGTCGGCCCCGCCGTCGGCGTACTGCCGGGCGAGGTCGGCGGGGACGAACGGCTCGACGATGACGCCGGCCGAGGGCGAGCGGTGCTTGACCTCGGCGATGATGCGGATGGGTTCGCCGGCCGGTACGCGCGGCTTCAGGATGTCGGCAAGGTAGAACGGCACCTCGGCGGCACCGGCGGGCGATGAAGGATGGCCCGATCCCGGCGCACCGCCTCGGTCTTGCCCCGCGGTCACTTCACCGCCCTTTTTGCGGCGGAGGGCGGCGGCAAAGCTGCGTGGCGGAGAGGCGTCGCGGGCGGCGTGTTTGAGGTCAACCAGGCGCGGGGCTAAGGCGGCGACCTCGCGGCGTTTGGCCTTCAAAATGGCGGTCAGAATGTCGTCCATGGAGCCTGTTCCAACAAGCCATATCCTTGCGGGGTGCCATGCTTTCGCGCTGTTGCGAAAGCATGGTCGTTCGCGGTCCGAGAGCATGCTTTCGTCCGCCACGGCGGATCTTCGACAGCGAAAGCCTGGCACCCACGACGGAAGCATGGCAACCGCAAGGTGTTGCACACTACGTTACAGTGAACCCCGTATGTCGTCCACCGTTTTTGCTTGAAGGTCGCGCTAACTGGCCCTAGAATGCGTTGCGGGTTTCACGATTTCCCCCGCCGGATATGTCCAGGGTACGACAAGGAGTTTGGGGTGCAGACGCTGACCGTCGCGACCTCGGCGCGGGTCGAGATGATTGACATCACGCCCGACATCGTCGAGGCCATCCGCAAGGAGAACGTCAGCGACGGCATCGTGGTCGTGTTTGTGCCGCACACCACGGCGGCCGTCACGATCAACGAGAATGCCGACCCTGATGTCGTGCGCGACATCCTGGCCGAGACGTCGAAGATCGTCCCCTTCGATGACCGGTACACGCACAGCGAAGGCAACTCGGCGGCCCACATCAAGTCGTGCCTGGTTGGGCCTTCGCTCACGCTGATCGTAGCCGGGGGGCGGCCGGTGCTGGGGACGTGGCAGGCGGTGTACTTCTGCGAGTTTGACGGGCCGCGGCAGCGCAAGGTCCATGTGAAGAGCGTTGCCGGTTGACGATTAGCGAGGTCATGCGTGAAAAACGGCTGTCAGCGCCCAGCTTCGCCCGGGACGGATGCGCCGCGGCATCATTGCGGCCTGTTCGGCATTTGCGGCGATGACCGGGCGGCAGAGTTGGCGTATCTTGGCCTGTACGCACTCCAGCATCGCGGCCAGGAGAGCGCCGGCATTGCCTGCTCCGACGGCAAGCGCATCCTGGTCCACAAAGACATGGGCCTGGTGTCGATGGTCTTCAACGACCCGAGCCACCTCAAGCGGCTCACCGGCCGCTGCGCCATCGGCCACAACCGCTATTCCACCACCGGATCGTCGAACGTTCTGAACGCCCAGCCGCTGTCGGTCGAGTTCAAGTGCGGGCAGTTGGCGGCGGCCCACAACGGCAACCTCGTGAACGCGGCCGAACTGCGCGGGCACATGGAGCGCGAGGGCTCGATCTTCCAGACGACCGCCGACAGCGAGATCGTGCTGCACCTGATCGCGCGGGCGGCCCAGGGGCCCCTGCCCGACATGATCCTCGAGGCCCTGTCGAAGGTGGTGGGCTCGTACTGCTTCCTGTTCCTCGCGCGCGACCAGTTGATCGCGGTGCGCGACCCCATGGGCTTCCGGCCGCTGTGCATCGGACGGCTGAACGAGGCGCCGGTGGTGGCGTCGGAGTCGTGCGCGCTTGACATCGTGGGCGCGGAGTACGTGCGCGGCGTCGAGCCGGGCGAGATGGTCATTTTCGACGCCAACGGCATGACGATCCGCCGCCTGGCCGAGTCGCCGCGCCGGGCGATGTGCATCTTCGAGTATATTTACATCGCGCGGCCCGACAGCCGCATCTTCGGCCAGATGGCCGACAAGATTCGCCGCGCGTTCGGCCGCCGCCTGGCCGAGGAGCACCCGGCCAAGGCCGACATCGTCATCGCCGTGCCCGACTCGGCCAACACGGCGGCGCTCGGCTATTCGGAGCATTCGGGCATCCGGTTCGAGATCGGCCTGATCCGGAGCCACTACGTGGGGCGCACGTTCATCTCGCCCGAGCAGCACGAGCGCGACATCAAGGTGCACCTGAAGTTCAACCCGGTGACGGGCGTCCTCAAGGGCCGGCGCGTCGTCGTGATCGAGGACTCGATCGTGCGCGGCACCACGCTACGGAACCTGATCCGGCTGATTCGCGGGGCGGGCGCCGCCGAGGTGCACGTGCGCGTGGGCAGCCCGCCCATCCGGTTTCCGTGCTTCTACGGCGTGGACATGTCGACACGGAAGGAACTGATCGCGTCGTCGCAGAGCGTCGAGTCGATCCGCGACTTTATCGGCGCCGACTCGCTCGGGTACCTCTCGGTCGAGGGGCTCCTCAAGGTCGTCCCCAAGCCGAAGGACATGTGCGCCGCGTGCTTCACGGGCGATTATCCGACTGAAGTGCCCGTGGACTTCAAGAAAGAACAGTTTGACTTGCATCGGACAGGGGCTATCTAGATGGGCATTCCGGCAGTCCTGGCCCTGGAAGACGGGCACCTTTACCGCGGCACGGCGTTTGGCGCCATCGGCGAATGCTTCGGCGAAGTCGTTTTCAACACGAGCATGACCGGCTACCAGGAAGTCGTAACCGATCCGTCGTATCGCGGCCAGATCGTGGCGATGACGTACCCGCTGATCGGCAACTACGGCGTCAACGAAGAGGACGTCGAGTCGCACCGGCCGTGGGTCGAAGGGTTCGTCGTCCGCGAACTCAGCCGCATCACGAGCAACTGGCGGTCGAGGAAGAGCCTGGGCCAGTACCTCGAGGAGAACGGCGTTCCCGGCATCGAGGGCATCGATACGCGGGCGCTGACGAAACACCTCCGCACCGTCGGTGCGATGCGGGCGGTCCTCTCGAGCACCGACACCGACGCCGACAGCCTCATCGCGAAGGCCCGCGCCGCACCCAGCCTCGTCGGCCGCGACCTTGTAGCCGAGGTCTCGTGCGACAAGCCGTGGGAGTGGAAGCCGGAGCTTGCGACGACCGGCCCCAAGGTTTGCGTCATGGACTACGGCGTGAAGTACGGCATCCTGCGGCGCCTGAAGGCCCTGGGCTGCCGCGTCGTGGTCATGCCCGCGCGATCGACGGCCGAAGAGGTCATGGCCCAGGCCCCGCGGGGCGTGCTGCTCTCGAACGGCCCGGGCGACCCCGAGCCGGTAACGTACGCGGTCGAGACCGTCCGCCGGCTGATCGAGGACCCGCCGGGCGGGCGGCGGCTGCCTGTCTTCGGTATCTGCCAGGGGCATCACTTCATAACGCTCGCGCTCGGCGGCAAGACGCGTAAGCTCAAGTTTGGCCACCACGGGGCGAACCACCCCGTTCGCGACGAAAAGACCGGCCAGGTGGCGATCACCGTGCAGAACCACGGATTCGTCGGCGACATGGAAACCCTCCGCCGCGACGACGTCGAAATCACGCATATCAACCTGAACGACATGACGCTCGAGGGGCTGCGGCATCGGAAGTGGCCGGTCTTCGCGGTGCAGTTCCACCCTGAGGCCTCGCCCGGCCCGCACGATGCGCACTACCTGTTCCGCACGTTCCTCGACATGATGCAGGGCGCCCATGCCTAAGCGAACCGACATCCATAAGATCCTCGTCATCGGCTCCGGGCCGATTATCATCGGCCAGGCGTGCGAGTTCGATTACTCGGGCACGCAGGCCTGCAAGGCCCTCAAGGCCGAGGGGTACGAGGTCGTCCTGATCAACTCGAACCCCGCGACGATCATGACCGACCCGTCGGTGGGCGACCGGACGTACATCGAGCCGATCACGGCGGAGTTCGTCGAACTCGTGATCCGGCACGAGAAGCCCGACGCCCTGCTCCCGACCGTCGGCGGCCAGACCGCGCTGAACGTGGCCGAGGAGCTGGCCCGCACGGGCGTCCTCAAGCGCTACGGCGTCGAGATGATTGGCGCGAACCCCGAGGCGATCGCCAAGGCCGAGGACCGCAACCTCTTCAAGAAGTCGATGGAGCGGATCGGCCTTTCGGTGCCCGCGAGTTGCGTCGTCAAGACCGTCGAGGAAGCCCTGGCCACGGCCGTCGAAATCGGCCTGCCGGTGATCCTGAGGCCCAGCTTCACGCTGGGCGGCACCGGCGGCGGCGTGGCCTACAACGTCGAGGAACTGACCGAAATGGCCAAGCTGGCCATCTCGATGAGCCCCATCCACGAGGTCCTCATCGAGCAGTCGGTCCTGGGGTGGAAGGAATTCGAGCTCGAGGTCATGCGCGACCTCAAGGACAACGTCGTCATCATCTGCTCGATCGAAAACTTCGACGCGATGGGCGTCCACACGGGCGATTCGATCACCGTGGCGCCCATTCAGACGCTCACGGACCGCGAGTACCAGGTCATGCGCGACGCCGCCGTGGCGATTATCCGCGAGATCGGCGTCGAGACGGGCGGGTCGAACATCCAGTTCGCGATTCACCCCGACGACGGCCGCATGACAGTCATCGAGATGAATCCGCGCGTGAGCCGCTCGTCGGCCCTGGCGTCGAAGGCCACGGGCTTCCCGATCGCCAAAATCGCCGCCAAGCTGGCCGTGGGCTACTCGCTCGACGAACTCCGCAACGATATCACGCGGCAGACGCCGGCGTGCTTCGAGCCCACGATCGACTACTGCGTGGTCAAGGTGCCGCGGTTCACGTTCGAGAAGTTCCCGCAGGCGCAGCCGGTCCTGACGACGTCGATGCGCAGCGTGGGCGAGGCGATGGCGATCGGCCGCACGTTCAAGGAGGCGCTGCAGAAGGCGCTGCGGTCGCTCGAAATCGGCCGCGCGGGCCTCGACGACTTCGGTGCGATCCCCGACCGCGAGGAGCTGAAGCGGCTGCTCTCCACGCCGGGGCCGGAGCGCGTGTTCCGCATCAAGCAGGCGTACCAGAGCGGCTTCACCACCGACGAGATCTACCATCTCTCGATGATCGACCCGTGGTTCCTCGACAATATCGAGCAGATCGTCGAGTTCGAGAATGGGCTGAAAAAGGGGCGGAAGTCCGGCGGCTCGCTCGAGGCCCTGCCCCACGAACAGCTTTACCTGGCCAAGCAGTACGGTTTCTCCGACGTGCAACTGGCGCGCCTGTTCGACACGACCGAGAAGGCCGTGCGCGAGCGGCGGGCGGAGCTGGGCATCCGGCCCAAATTCAAATCGGTCGATACCTGCGCCGCGGAATTCGAGGCGTTTACACCGTACTACTATTCCACCTACGAGCAAGAAGATGAATAAGAAGGCCGCCATCGTGCCCGTTGCCGCGCCGCCGGACGAGCGGGTGCTCATCCTCGACTTCGGGTCGCAGTACACGCAACTGATCGCCCGGCGCGTCCGCGAGTGCGGCGTGTACAGCGAGATCGTTTCGCACGAACTCTCGGCGTCGGACCTGGCTGCGCGACGGCCCGCGGCGATCATCTTCTCGGGCGGCCCGGCCAGCGTGACGGCCGCCGGCAGCCCCACGTGCGATCCGAAGATCCTCCGCCTCGGCATCCCCGTTCTGGGCATCTGCTACGGCATGCAACTCATGGCCAAGCTGCTGGGCGGCGAGGTCTGGTCGGCGCCGCGGCGCGAGTACGGCGGCGCCACGATCCAGATCAGGAAGAAGGGCGAGCTTTTCCGCGGCCTCGGCGATCACCTGGCGGTGTGGATGAGTCACGGCGACGAAGTCACGCGCGCCCCGCGCGGCTTCGAGGTAACCGCCCGGACGCGGACGTCGCCGGTGGCCGCCATGGCCGACGCGAAGCACCGGATCTACGGCCTCCAGTTTCACCCCGAGGTGGTGCACACGCCCAAGGGCAAGGAAATCCTCTCGAACTTCCTCTTCCGCGTGGCCGGGTGCCGCGGCGGGTGGACCACGAAATCGTTCATTGAGACGACGATCTCGCAGCTTCGCGAGCGCATCGGCCCGGAGCGCGTCCTGTGCGGGACGAGCGGCGGCGTCGATTCGACCGTGCTGGCGGCGCTGCTGTACCGCGCCATCGGCGACCAACTGTCGTGCGTGTTCATCAACAACGGCCTCCTTCGCAAGGACGAGGCCCGCGACGTCCGTCGCGCGTTCCGCGAGGACCTGGGCATCAAGCTGAATTATGTCGATGCGACCTCGCGGTTCCTGCGGGCACTGCGCGGCGTGAACAGCCCGGAGCGCAAGCGCCGGATCATCGGTGCCACCTTCATCCGCGTTTTCGAGCGTCAGGCCAAGCGGCTGGGCAATCCCCCGTTCCTCGCGCAGGGCACGCTGTATCCCGACGTCATCGAGAGTTCATCGCCGCGCGGCGGCCCGTCGGTCACGATCAAGACGCACCACAACGTCGGCGGCCTGCCGAGCAACCTCCGGTTCAAACTCATCGAGCCGCTGCGATACCTTTTCAAGGATGAGGTCCGCGAGGTGGGCGAGGCGCTGGGCGTGCCGCCGCAGATGGTCTGGCGCCACCCGTTCCCCGGGCCGGGGCTGGCGGTGCGGGTCCTTGGCGAGGTCAACCGCCGCAAGCTCGACATCCTGCGCGAGGCCGATGCGATCTTCATCGAGGAGTTGCACCGCTTCGACCTTTACGACAAGATCTGGCAGGCGTTCGCGGTGCTGCTGCCCGTCAAGGCCGTGGGCGTCATGGGCGATGAACGCACGTACGCCAACGTCATCGCCCTCAGGGCCGTGACCAGCCGCGACGGCATGACCGCCGACTGGGCGCGGCTGCCCGAGCCGGCGCTGCGGGCCATCGCCAATCGCGTTATCAACGAGGTCAAAGGCGTTAACCGCGTCGTGTACGACGTCTCGTCGAAGCCGCCCAGCACGATCGAGTGGGAGTAGCGCCTCGGCGGTCGCGTGGGGGAATCCTTGCCGCCGACACAAATCGACAACGTGGCCGGTCCTCTTCTGCCCGTGTGGCTGATCGTCGCCACGGCCGTGTGCCTGCCGTTCTGCATCGCGGCCATGTGGCGCCTGGGCCGCTGGTGGATGTCCACCGAGCCCATTCCCCTGCCTTTCGATAAAGCCCTGCCGGCGGTGCGCTGGCCGCCCGCGTTCGGCGTGGCGCTCTTCGTGGGCATGACGGTGCTGATGGTGGGCATCGCCAACGTTCTTTACCCGTGGGCGGCAAAGGCCGGGCTGCTGCCGTGGGAGCCGCTTGGCGTGCCCGCCATGTTCAGCCCGGGGGTTTTTCTCGGGCAGATCGTGCCGCCGCTGGTGGGCCTCATCGTCATCCGGTTCTACGGCCGCGGCGCCGCGGCAACGATCGGCGTCAGGACGGGCCCGCTGGGCCGGACGCTGTGGGAAGGGCTGAGGACCCTCCTGATCATTCTGCCGCTGTGCCTGGCGGCGCTGCTGATCAACGTGGTGGTGGTGGGCCTCCTGGGCGGACAGCCGGAAGTCCACCCCCTGCTCAAGGCGATTGAGACCGTTCGCGCCCCCTGGGTGGTGCCGCTGGCGCTCGTGCAGGCGGGGCTGCTGGCGGCGATGGCCGAGGAGTTCATCTATCGCGGCGTCCTCATGATGACGCTGCTGAAGTCGATGGGCACCGACGGGGCGATCGTGACATCGAGCGCCCTCTTCGCCCTGGTCCACTTGCAGAGCGAGCCGCAGGCCGTGTTGCCGCTTTTCGTCCTGGCCGTGGGCATGGGCTACGCGGCTTACCGGACGCGCAGTCTGCTGGCGCCGATGCTGACGCACGCCCTCTTCAACTCGCTGATGGTGTTGGGCACGTTCTACGGCGCGCCGTGAGTTCCCTCGCGTAACATCCCCCACAAGTTGTTGGAGCAAGAACGCCGTCACGGGTGGCGTAAGTTGGATCGCCGATCGTGGCAGCCCCGCAAGGGGCGCAAGAAAATAGCCCACGGCGTAAGCCGTGGGTTCGCAGATATGTCACGAAGTTGTTTTTCTGTTTCTGTTGGAGCCCCATCGGGGCGGCAGAAGGATTTCTGGCGCCCCTACCGGGGCTCACACGAACAAAAAAAGAACAAGACTCTTGGCCACTCGTTCACCCACAGCTTACGCTGTGGGCTATTATCTGGCGTGCCTTCGGCACTCACGGCTGCGTGCAACGGATTACTTTGCTGCCGGGGCCGAAGTAGCCGGGGCTGGTGCCGGAGCGGGTGCAGGCGCCTTGGCCGGCGGTTTCGCCGCACCGCCGCCGGGGGCCGCCTTCGCCGGCGCCTTGGTCGCGCCGCCGGGCGCAGCCGGCGCGGGCGCCGCGCCCTTGGGCGGACTCTCGGCCGGTTCAAACAGCGATCCTGGCGCCTTGGTGATATCGGGCGCCGCGCGGTCCAGCAGTTCCTTGGCCAGCCGAATCTGCTCGCTCGGCCAATACGAGGTCAGCCGCGCGGCCGTGCCCTCGGCCGTGATGCTGAACCCGGCGTATTCCTTGCCGGGGTCAACGTCGCCCAGCTTCTCGGCCGGCGTGCCGCCCCTGAGGAGCGCCTGGCTCAGGAACATCGGCAGGCTCATCGCCATCGCCACGTGCTGCCGCGGCGGCAGGTGCGACTCCAGGTGCTTGAGCTGCGGGGCCATCGGCAACTCCTTGCCCGACTTCAGGTTCTCGATGGCCTGCGTAAACAGGCCCAGGTCGCTGCCGGTGCCGATGATAGCCTTGTTGCCGACGATCGCCACGCGGTAGACCAGCCCTTCCGGCCCGAACAACCCTTTCAGACGCTCGCGGAACTCCAGGTGCCGCGCGGGAATGCCGAACCGGAACCGCGGGGTGTACGACGTGACCTGCACGCCGTCGATCTGGGCGGCGTCGGCGTTCTCCTGGAACCTCATGTACAGGTTGAGGTGATCGGCCAGGGCCTCCCACGCCGAAACCAGTTTGTCGAGGCCCCGTTTGAACTGGGCGGGATCCTTGATGTCCAGAACGGTCACGTCGCACTCGACGCCGAGGCCGGTCTTGGCGGGGGCCGCGAGGAAGGTCATCCGGTCGCCCAGCGAGCCGGCAAACTCGACCATCGCCTCGCGCACCTGCTTCTTGGTCGTCTCGGGCAGCGGCTCGGGCCGCGGGGCCTCGTCGAGGAAGAACTGCGTGGCCCGCACCAAGAGGTCCGCGCGCGACTCCGGATCCAGCCGCATGGTCACCGCCGAGATCAGCGCCCGGTCGGTGGGCAGCGGAATCGGGGCGCCGCCGGGCTTCTGGGCGGCCAGGAACTTCGCGATGCCGCCCTCGTCGGCGAACCGCAGGGCCAGGTCGACCCCGACGCCGTCGGCGTCGAACTTCAGGGTCGCCTCGATCGTATCGATCTGGTCGATGAAGCTGGCGATGCCCAGCAGGTACGTGACGAGCATGTCGGCGTACGGAACGGCCTCGGCGCTGTTGTAGACCTGGCCGCTGGTGGCCCGGAACCACGAGAGGATCTCGCCCTCGTAGATCAGTTTGATCGCATGAACATTGACGAAGACCGTCGGGCTGCCCGCGGCCACGTGCTGAAGCGTCTCGGACGGCAGAACGCCCAGGATCGACTCGCCGCCGCCGGCGGCCAACGCGTCCATCGTCCGGACGGAACTCGTGACGATCGCATACCGCCCGCGCTTGAGCACGTAGCGCGGCCCGGTGGCGCCGGTGAGCGCATAGAGGCCCGGCGACATCTCCTCGCCCTGCGTCGCCTTCAGGAGCGCGTCCCAGTCCGACACGGGCAGCACGTACAAGGTGTAGCGTTCATGGAACTTCTTGGGGTCGAGGAAACCGATCGAGGCGCTGCCGTCGAGGTCGATGCCCGCCGTCAGGCCCGTGCGGGCGCCGATGAGGTCCAGCATGGGATGCTCGCCCTGCCCGAATTGCCAGCCGGTCTCTTTCTGGAAGTTCTTGAGGTCGGCCTCGAACGCCCGGAGTTTCGGAAAATGCATGAAGGCGACCGCGTCTTTGG
Organism: Planctomycetia bacterium; assembly: GCA_003170085.1. Classification (GTDB taxonomy): domain Bacteria; phylum Planctomycetota; class Phycisphaerae; order FEN-1346; family FEN-1346; genus FEN-1346. The sequence continues at coordinate 22,757 of PMZT01000124.1, forward strand.
GCACGAGCGCGAGCGACCCCACCTGGGGTTTCAGCTCGGCCGCGCCGGCCCACCCGGCCACAAGCCCCAGACAAACGAGTGCCACAAGGCCCACACGGATTCTCATGCATCCTCCTGAAACCAGTCGACCGCGCTCGGCGGCCCCATGGGACACGAAGAACGCCCCATCCCCGCTTTTATCGGCCAGCCGGCAAAGCACAGTTCATTTTATCGGCCCGGCGGCGGTGTCAAGGGTCAATCGCCGAATCGCCTTTGCGCGGCGGGTCTCCGTACCCGCCGCGCAGATTGCGACTGGCGCTATCATGCTAATGATACAAGTGGCACGAAACCAGATGCTCCGGATCGTCCGCCACGGGCAGAAGTTGCGGCACTTCCACGGGGCAGCGGTCGAACGCCCACGGGCACCGCGGGTGGAACGGGCACCCCGGCGGCGGGTTCATCGCGCTGGGCACTTCGCCGCGCGGAACGATGCGGTCGTGGGCCGTCGCCGGATTCGCACGCGGAATGGCCGACATCAGGCACTTCGTGTACGGATGCAGCGGCTTGGCATACAGGCGGTCGCTGGGCGACTGCTCAACGATCTTCCCCAGGTACATGACTGCCACGTCGTCGGAGATGTGGCTGACCACCGCCAGGTCGTGGGCGATGAAAAGGTACGTCAGGCCCAGGGCGCGTTGCAGCGACTCCAGAAGGTTCAGAATCTGCGCCTGGATCGAGACATCGAGCGCGCTCACCGGCTCATCGCAAACGATGAACTTCGGGTTCAACGCCAGCGCCCGCGCGATGCCGATGCGCTGCCGCTGCCCGCCCGAGAACTCGTGCGGGTAGCGGTTCCGGTACGACGGGCTGAGGCCCACCTGGTCGAGCAGCTCCGCCACGCGGTCTTCGAGCGCGCGGCCGCGCGCCAGGCCGTGGACGCGCAGCGGCTCGCCGATGATGCCGCCGATCGTCATCCGCGGGTTGAGGCTGCCATACGGGTCCTGGAAGATGATCTGCATGTTGCGGCGGACGTGGCGCAGTTCCGCGGGTTCCATCGCGAACACATCGCGGCCCTCGAATGCAACCGAGCCCGCGGTCGCCGGAATCAGCCGCAGGATCGTCCGCCCGGCCGTGGTCTTGCCGCAACCCGATTCGCCCACAAGGCCCAGGGTCTTGCCGCGGCGCAGCGTGAAGGAAACGCCATCGACCGCCCGGACAAACCCGACCGTCCGCCCCAGAAGGCCGCGACGCACCGGGAAGTAGGTCTTGAGGTCGGTGACCTGGAGGAGCGCGGCGGTGGCCGTCTTATCGAGAGTTGCAATCATTTGTACAGCGCCTCCCCGCGCGTCCGCATATCGGCCACGCGATCGGTGTACCAGCAGGCGGCCGAGTGAGCGGCCTTCGCCGGCGTAAGCGGCGGCCGCTCGGCCACGCATTTTTTCCCGTCCGAGATCGGGCACCGCGGGTGGAACGGGCACCCCGGCGGAATCGCCAGCGGGCTTGGCACCGTGCCGGGAATGGCGGCCAGCGGGCCGCGATGTTCCAGGCTCGGACGGCTGCGGAACAGACCCACCGTGTACGGATGCAACGGATTATCGAAGAGTTCCTGCACGTCGGCCTCCTCGACGATGCGGCCGGCGTACATGACGCAGCCGTGGCAGGCGATCTCGGCCACCACGCCCAGATCGTGCGTGATCAGGAGGATGCTCATGCCAAGGTCGGCCTGTAGGGTCCTCAGGAGGTCGAGGATCTGGGCCTGGATCGTGACATCCAG
>PMZT01000147.1 GCA_003170085.1 Planctomycetia bacterium
GGTCTCCCGACCCGCCGCGCATAGGGCTGCGGGCACGCGTGAATTGCTCTAGAAACTATCTCAGAACGGCCGTTGTTTGTGGCAGTCGCCGCGGCGACCCCTCGGCTGTGCGTTTCGGCTCATTCGCACGCCCGAGGGCGGGCGTGCCACAGTTCTGAGATAGTTTCTACGTCGTCGGCGCCGCCGGCCCCTGGTGAAACGCCTGGCGCACGAGGGCCTCGACGGTCGCCTTCTCGCCCAGCCGCTCGTAGGCCGTATCGATACGGGCCGCCGCCTCGGGCCGCTGAAGGCCCAGCGACATGAGCACCGTGATCGCCTCGAGCTTCGACTCCGGCTCCTCGGCGGCCGGGCGCCCCGTGGCGCCGATGGCGAACTCGTCGAGCTTGCCGCACAGCTCGGCGATGATCTTCTCGGCCGTCCGACGGCCGATGCCGGGCAGCTCCGACAGGTACCGCGCGTCGCGGGCCTCGATCGCCCGGGCCACCTGCGCCACCGGCTGCACCAGGCTCTTCAGGCCCTTCGAGATGCCGATCCCCTGGACGCTCACGTAGCGCACGAAGAACCGCTTCTCGGTCTCCGTCAGGAACCCGACGAGGCGCGGCACCATCTGGCCGTACGCCGGGTTGCCGTCGAAATACTCGAGCGTGTGCAGCGTGACCTGGCGCCCGGCCAGGGGCCGCAACTGGTCGGCCGTTACGGGGGCGACCGAGAGTTCGTACGCCAGCGGACCGGCGGCAACGACCGCCCGGTTCTCGCCCACCAGTTCCAGTTGTCCTGAGATTCGTGCGATCATTTCTCTCACACGTAGTGCGCTGCGGGTCTCCGCACCTGCGGCGCGGTCTTGTGTATCTATACGCGGCGGTTACGGAGACCCGCTGCGCGAAACCCTACGGACTCGCCCATCTTTCTCGCCGAGCGATACGCGTGGCAAAGGGCAATGGCCAGTGCGTCGGCCACGTCGGGCGGCTGCGGCGGCTTCGCCAGGCGAAAGAGGCTCTGGATCGACCGCTGCATCTGCTCCTTCGACGCGTGCCCGCTGCCCAGGAGCGCCTTCTTGATGTTCGTGGCCGAGTAACTGACGACCTCCAGGCCCGCCTGCGCCGCCGCCAGAAAAATGACGCCCCGCGCGTGGCCCATGAGGATGGCCGTCCGCGGGTGCGCGTAATGCGAGTACAGTTCCTCGACCGCGACCGCCGCGGGCTTGAGCTCGGCCAGCACGTCGGCCAGGCCCGACTGCAATTCCATCAGGCGCGCGGCAAGCGGCTGGGCGGGGCTCGTGCGGATGACGCCCGCCTCGATCAGCCGCGGCGACCCGACGCCGGCGGCAAGCTCGATCACGCCGTAACCGGTCCGTTCCAGCCCAGGGTCGACGCCGAGAATACGCATGCGTTCTCTCTTGTACCGGATGCTCCGTTACTTGTACGGCAAGCCGCGCGGGTGCGTGTCGTTGGCCAACCTGAAAGTCTGTCGCCAGGCGAGGGCAGCCAGCGCGACCATCGCCACGGCAACGATCACGGCCCATTCGATTGCCACGCGGCGCCAGTATAGCACGGGCGCGAGGAAGATGTTATCCCCCGGGAGGTCGGCGTGCAGCGGCCGCAACGGGTCCCACGGGATTTTCGGCGGCGGGGCCCACAGGGGGGCGTACGTCGGCCCTTCCCAATAGACGTAGCCGCTCGGAAAAACGTACCGGTAGGGCGGCCAGCACGCCGCCGCCGCGAGCGCCAGAATGCCGAGGGCCACAACGATCCACTGTGCCTTGCTCACGTTTCCCTGGATCACAAGCCAAACCAAGCCCCGCGCGGGGCGATAATCATGTAGGGTGGATCCTCTGGACCCACGCGTCATCGTTCACGTAGGGTGATCGCCGTGGCGGCCACGCGTAATCCCAACACGTAATCCCATGAAAGGCTGCCTCCAATCGTGTAAGTCTTGGGGTGTTCGTAAGACCCAGAACCCGAAAGGAGACAGCCATGAGGAATTCGTATGCGACTGTAGCGTGCGGCGGGATGGATGTCCACTACCGATTCAGCGACGCGGTCGAAAACGCCCCAGGTACCTCCTTGAACGCCCCCCGGCCCTTTTCTATAATCATCGCTTTGCACAGAGGCACCGCGGCTGCCGCACGGCCGGCGAACTCGAAATCGAGAATCCCGCGATGAACATCAGCTATCAGTGGCTCAAGGAATACGTGCCGACGGACCTGTCGGTGGCCGACGCCGCCCAGGCCCTCACGCGCGTGGGCCTGAACGTGGACAACATCACCGACCTGCCCGGCGGCGACGCCTGCCTCCTGGTCGAGGTCACGAGCAACCGGCCCGACTGCCTTGGCCACCTGGGCGTGGCGCGGGAATTCGCGGCCGCCCTCGGCTCGACCGTGAAGCTGCCCGACGTGGCGTACCCCGAGTCGTCGGAGGCGGTCGAGAACCTCGCGCGCGTGGAAGTCGCCGAACTGGACCTCTGCCCGCTCTACACCGCCCGCGTCATCCGCGGCGTGAAGGTAGGCCCCAGCCCGGCGTGGATGGCCCAGCGGTTGGAAGCCGTGGGCATCCGGCCCGTCAACAACATCGTCGACGTGACGAACTATGTGATGATGGAGTGCGGCCAGCCGCTGCACGCGTTCGACTTCAGCCGCCTGGGCGAGCACCGCATCGTCGTCCGCCGCGCGGGCGCCGGCGAGCGGTTCGTGGCCATCGATCACTCGGAGCACCAGCTCGCGCGCGAGCGGCTGGTCATCGCCGACGCCCGTCGGGCAGTCGCGCTGGCCGGCGTCATGGGCGGCGTGGACACCGAGATCTCCGACGCAACGGTCGACGTCCTCCTCGAGGCCGCCGTCTTCGACCCGCTTAACATCCGCACCACGGCCCGGGCACTGGCCATGCTGAGCGAATCCAGTTACCGGTTCGAGCGGCGCGTCGATCCGTGCGGCACCGACTGGGCCAGCCGCCGGGCGTGCCAACTCATCGTGCAGGTGGCGGGCGGGCAGGTCGCGCGCGGCGTGGCCGTGGCCGGCAAGCCCCTGCCCCAGCCGCGCACGCTGATGATGCGTGTCGCCCGTGCGAAGAGGATTTTGGGCATCGCCATTCCCGTTGACGTCTGCGTCGACATCCTGCGGCGGCTGCAATGCGAGGTGCTGGAGCACACGGCCGAATCGGTTCGCGTGCGCGTCCCGTCGTGGCGGCCGGACCTGGCGCGTGAGATCGACCTCATTGAAGAGGTGGCGCGGCATCACGGGTACGACCGCATTCCCGAGAAGGCCGAGGTCCGCCTGTCGTCGCTGGCCGTGCCGACGAAGCGCGAACGGGTACGCGAGATCGTCGGGCAGGTGCTGACGGCCGCCGGGTACTTCGAGGCCGTAACGTTCAGCTTCACGAGCCGCGACCACGCCATGCGCCTCCGCCCGAGCGACATTACGGCCGAGCCGCTCGTCTGCCGCGGCACGCCGCTGGCGCTTCGCGAGTCGCTGACGGCGGGCGTGCTGGAATCGCTCGCCGTAAACCAGCGGTCGGGCGAGGCGGGGGCGAAGCTTTTTGAGATCGCCAAGCGGTTCGTGCCCATCGGGGGCGCGGAACTGCCGCGGGAAAACGCGATGCTGGCCCTGGCCGGCCACGACGATTTCGAGACGGTGCGCGGCGTGCTGGAGACGCTGTTCGGCGTCCTCGGCATCACCGCCCGCATCCGGTTCGCCGCCACGGACCGGTACGCCGACCTCGACGCCGGCGCCTCGGCCGAGGTCCTGCTCGACGACCAGCCGCTGGGTATGATCGGCCGCATGACGAAGCCGGCAGCCGCGGCCTTCGACCTCGACGATCCGCCGCTGGTGGCCGAACTCCTGTACGACCGGCTGGTCGAGACGGCGGACCTCCAGCCCAAGGTGAAGCCGCTGCCGCAGTTCCCGGCGATCGTCCGCGACCTGGCGGTCGTGGTGGACGAGGGCGTGACGTGGGCGAGCCTCAGCGAAGCCGTCCTCGCCACCCGCATCGCCGAACTCGAGACCGTGGAGCCGGTGAGCGTCTACCGCGGAAAGCCCATTCCGGCGGGGAAGAAGAGCGTGGCGCTGCGGATGACCTTCCGCTCGAAGACCGAGACGCTGACGCGCGAGCAGGCCGATGAGATGCAGGCCCGCGTGCTGGCGGCGCTGGCGAAGGCGGTTGCGGCGGTACTGAGGACGTAAGGTTAGTCCAAAGTCCAGGGTCCAGAGGATCCTATGGACGTCAATCGCCTGACCCAGAAATGCCGGGAATCGCCCAGCGAGGCCCAGAACATGGCCGTCCGTGCGGGGCACCAGGAGGTGGATGCCGAGCACCTGCCTCAGGTGGACGTGCCGGCGCACCCGCGAACGGGGCCGCGGGAACCATCATGACGCTGTCCATCCGAAGCCGCCTGCTCCTTGCCATGAACCTGCTTGCGATCGGGGTGGGCGTGGCCGTAGGCTGGGCCGGCGTTTATGTGTCCGGCCGCGCCATCGAGCAGCGGCTTGTCGATGAGTCGGCACGGAACGCCGCCGGTCTTTTCGGCATGATGCGCCTGCCGTTCTCCGATGGCCTGATGGTACGCCTGCGGCAGGTTCTGGGCACGGAGGTGGCCGCGGGCCCCGTGGACCGGCTCGAGATCGTGGCGTCGAGCCTTCCGCAGCCCGACGTTCAGGAACTCCGGTCCCAGTTGACGCAGGGCGTCATGCCCCGGCGTGTGAGCCTGGGCGACCGGGTCTACCTGGTCGGCGGGGCCGACGCCGCCGAGCGTTCCGTGTCGCCCGCCGGCGGGCGCATGCGGCTCTACGTGCTCGTGCCCGAAGAGCAGATTCGCGCGGCCCAGAAGGCGTCGGAGGAGTCGATCATCCTGGTCACCGCGGCGGCGATCCTGGTGGCCACGCTCGTGGCGTTCTGGCTCTCGCACACCATTGCCAACCCGATTCGCCGGCTGGCCGGCCACATGGACCGGCTCTCCGAGCATGCCGGGGAGGACGCCCCTGCGGCCGACATGGGCGCGGCACTCGACCGGGGGCCGAAAGAGCTTCGCCGCCTCGCGCACTCCTTCGACCGCCTGCTCGCCCGGCTCCTCCAGGCCCGTCGGCAACTGGCGCGCACGGCCCGCCTGGCGACGCTCGGGCAGGTCTCGGCCTCTGTGGCACACGAATTGCGAAATCCTCTGAGCGGCATTAAGATGAACGCACGCGTGTTGGCCGACGAGTTGGCCAAGGCCGGCCTCGCCGATGACAGCCTCGACCGCATTATTCAGGAAGCCGACCGCATGGACCTCTACGTTGCGGAGTTACTTGATCTGGCGGGCAAGAACGCCGGCCCGCCGGAGCCGCATGACCTGGCCATGCTGCCGAAGGTCCGGCTCGACGAGATCGGCGAGTCCGTGCTCGCGGTGGCCGAGGGGCGATGTCGCCACGCGGGCGTCGAGGTGCAGCGTCGGTGGGACGCCGCTGCGCCGGCCGTCAGGGCCCACGGCACGCAACTGCGGCAGGCGATTTTCAATCTTGTCCAGAACGCGCTCGAGGCCATGCCGTCGGGCGGCGCCCTGACGCTGGCCGCCGGCCCAGCCGAGGCCGGACGCGTCCGGTTCTCCGTGACCGACACCGGCACGGGCGTGTGCGTGCCCGACGGCGAGGACCTCTTTGAGCCGTTCTTCACGACCAAACCGGGGGGCGTCGGCCTGGGGCTGTATGTATGTCGACGCAACATCGAGCGCCATCGCGGCACGGTGGGGTACGAATCGTCCCGCACGGGCACGACATTCTGGTTCGAGCTTCCGGCCGCCGATTGACGCCACGCGGCTCTGGGTTGTATAAGGGCCGTCTATGCCCGATCCAGCCAAGATTCTGGTCGTCGATGACGAAGAGGCGATCTGCTTCGCCTTTCGCCGCTATTTCGAGCCGCGCGGCTTCCGCGTCCATGTGTCGCCGACGGGTGCCGCCGGCCTGGCCGATTACCGCAAGGACCCCGCCGACGTCGTTTTTCTCGATGTCCGTCTGCCGGATCAGGACGGGCTGGATGTGCTCTCGCAACTGTGCGAGAGCGACCCGCGGGTGCGGGCGATCGTGATCACCGCGTACGGGTCGCTCGAGACGGTGACGCGGGCGGTGCGGGGCCGGGCGTTCGAGTACATGGTCAAGCCGATCGACCTGGACGGCGCCGCCAAGCTCGTGTCGTTGGCGCTGGAATCACGCCGGGCCGAGCGCGGACACGAGCCGGCGCCTGCTGCTGCGCGCCCGGCCGAGGCCACGCTCGTCGGCCAGTCGGCGGCCATCCAGGAGGTGTATAAGCGGATCGGCCGCGTGGCCGACAGCGCCTCCTCGGTCCTCATCCTCGGCCAGACCGGCACGGGCAAGGAACTCGTGGCCCGCGCCATCCACCAACTCAGCCGGGGTCGCGCCGGCCCATTCGTGGCGGTCAACTGTGCGGCGCTGCCCGAGCACTTGGTGGAGAGCGAGCTCTTCGGCCATGTTCGCGGCGCGTTTACGGGGGCCGTTGCCGACAGGCCCGGCCGCTTCGAGGCCGCCGACGGCGGGACGCTCTTCTTCGACGAGATCGGCGAGCTGCCGCCGCCGGCCCAGGTCAAGCTTCTGCGGTTCCTCGACACGCAGACGATCGAGCGGCTGGGCGCCGCCGATCCGGTCCGCGTGGACGTGCGGATCCTTGCGGCCACGAATCGCGACCTTGCCGCCGAGATGGCCGCCGGGCGATTCCGCCGCGACCTCTACTATCGCCTGGCGGTGATCCAGATGGAGTTGCCGCCGCTTGCCGCCCGCCCCGAGGATATCCTGCCGCTGGCCAGGCACTTCCTGGCCCTGCGGTCGCCGCCCGGTTGCCCGGTGCCCGTTCTCAGCCGCGAGGCCGCCGCGGTGCTCCAGTCCTGCGCGTGGCCGGGTAACGTGCGCGAGTTGCGGAATGCCATCGAGCACGCCGTGGTGGCGTCCGGAGGCGGGCCGATCCTGCCCGCGCACCTGCCGGAGGCCGTGCGCCGCGGCGCGGGGCCGCCGGAGGAGGACCGCCCGCGGGACGTTGCGGCCGCGGTGGCGCACCTGATCGACGCTCTCGGCGGGCGCCCCGCGTATCGCACGGTGATGGCGCAGCTTGAGAAGGAACTCATCCGCCGGGCGCTCGAGGAGACCGGCGGCAACCAGTCGGTGGCCGCCGAGCGCCTGGGCCTCCACCGGAACACCCTCCGCCACAAGCTCCGCGAGTTGGGCCTCGACGCCTGATCTGCACAATCCGTGTGCGGTCGTGCACAGAGGCAGGGCAGGGCGGGGCGTGCCGCCCGTCATGCCTCATTGCAATTCCGTAGCGAGAATCCCCCTGAAAATGGCCCCTCGGCGCTGTTCTGGCGCTGCGTCACCCCGAATGGCACGGCTCTTGCAATCCCTGTTGCACGAGAGCGGCCTCCGCGCGCCGGACGCCCCTGCCGGCGGCACGGGCCCGCAACAGGGAGTGACATCGTGCGATACATCTTTGCGACAACCGTGCTGGCCGGCCTGGCTGTGATGCTGGCGAACGTGCCCCCCTTGTCCGGCGCTGCGGAGTCGTCTCCGCCCAAGACGGCCCCGGCCGAAGGGACGGGCAGTGCGGGCGTGGGGGCGACGAAGGACGCCTCTCCGGCTGAGGGCGCGACAAACGATGCCCCCGCCGCGGGCACCGCGGGGAAGGGGGCCGCGGCGGCGCTGCCCGCCCCGGCCGCCAAGCCGCCGGCGTCGGAATCCCCCTCTGACGAGGACGTCGAGAAGATCGTCGTTACCGCCTCCCGCATCCGCGAGCCGGGCTTCGGTACGCCGTACGCGGTTAACGTGGTCGCCGCGGACCAGATCCGCGACGAGTCCTACCGCACGTCTACCGACGCCCTGCGCGACATCCCCGGCATCATGCCGCAGAAGACGTCGCTGGGGCAGGGGTCGCCGTACATCCGGGGCTTCACCGGCTATCACAACCTGTACCTGGTGGACGGTATTCGGCTTAACAACTCCGTGTTCCGCTCCGGGCCGAACCAGTATTGGAACACGGTGGACCCGCTCTCGGTCAGCCGCTACGAGGTCGTCAAGGGCCCCGGCAGCATCATGTACGGCTCCGGGGCGGTCGGCGGCATGGTGAACGCCATCTCCCGCGGGCCGGAGGGCTACGGCGACGGCTTCCAGTCGGGCGGGCGGCTCAGCTACCGGCTTTCGAGCGCCGAGCGTTCCGAGACCGGCCACATGGAAGCCTATGCCACGTGGGACCATACGCTGGGCCTCTTCGTCGGCGGGTCGATCAAGGACTTCGGCGATCTCCAGGGCGGCCGCGACGTTGGCCGGCAGCGCGACACCGGCTATGACGAGTGGGACGGCAACTTCAAGGCCGAGTATTTCATCAATCCGAACACGCGGATCGTTGTCGGCCACCAGCACGTGCGCCAGGATGACGTGCCGCGCACCCACCAGACGGTGTTCGGGACGACCTGGGACGGCCTGACCAAGGGGACCGACCTGCGGCAGGACCTGACCCAGACCCGCGACCTGACGTACGTTCAGTTCCACGCCGAGAACCTCAAGGGATGGATCGACGCCCTGCATCTGACGCTGTCGTGGCAGGAGCAGGACGAGACGCGCGACCGGTTGCGCACGAAACACCGGTTCGACCAGCAGGGTTTCAGCGTCGGCACGCTGGGGACGTCGCTGGTGCTCGAGAGTCCCAGCCCCGTCGGACGGTGGGTCTATGGGTTCGACTTCTACCGAGACAACGTGAACTCATTCTCGACCGCGAACCCGATCCAGGGCCCCGTGGCCGACGACGCCAACTACAGCCAGTTCGGCGCGTTCGTTCAGGACACGATTCCGTTCACGGACCGCTTTAACCTGACGCTTGGCGCCCGCTACGAGCACGACCAGGCGCGGGCCGACAAGGTCAGCGATCCGGCCACGGGGCGGCGGTTCGAGATCGCCCGAGATTGGGACTCCGTCGTCGGCAGCTCGCGGGCCGTCTACTTCCTCGATGAGAAGAAGCACTGGAACGTCTACGGCGGCGTGAGCCAGGCGTTCCGGGCGCCGAACCTGTCGGACCTGACGCGCTTCGACATCGCCCGCACCAACGAGATCGAGACGCCGGCGCCGAACCTGGAGCCCGAACGGTTCCTCTCGTACGAGATCGGCGCGAAGGCCGACTACAAGGACTTCACATTGCAGGCATCCTATTTTTATACGGTGATCGACGACCTGATCGTCCGCCATCCGACCGGCCTCAAGATCGGCGGCCTGAACGAGGCGGCCAAGGAGAACGCGGGCCAGGGGTTCGTCCAGGGCATCGAGATCGCCCCGAGTTGGCGGTTCCACCCGCAGTTCACGCTCTTCGGTGCCCTCACGTGGCAGGAGGGCGAGGTCGTGGATTTCCCGACTGCGGCGCCGCAGAAACGCCGCGAACCCCTCAGCCGCGTGATGCCCACGACGACCCGCGTGGGTCTGCGGTGGGACGATCCGAACGGCAAGCTCTGGGCCGAAGTCACGGGTATCTTCGCCGCGCGACAGGACCGGCTCTCGGCCGACGACATCTCCGACACGTCGCGTATCCCGCCCGGCGGCACGCCCGGCTACGAGGTCCTGGCCCTGCGCGGCGGATACCGCGTAACGCGTAACGTGGACCTGACGTGGGCGATCGAGAATGTGACAAATGAGGATTACCGCATCCATGGCTCGGGCATCAACGAGCCCGGGCGGAACTTCATCTTCGGCATCGAGATGCGGTTCTGAGCCGCCGCACGGCGAACTTGCCGGAGTGCCGCCGCCCGCGCAGCCCGCCAGGCAGTCGGGCCAGTGGTTGTCCACGGCGTTGGCCTTCAGTTCGGCCCACGAATCAAAGGACGGCGGCAAGGTTCCGACCGGCTTGCTGGCGATGTCTGCGGCCACGTTGGCCAGCCTCCGGACTCGTCGCTTGTCCCCCAGGTCGGCCCCCGCAAACTCCCGCTTGGCCCATGAAATGGGCCTAACGACCAGTGGCACGATCCTCGGCCACACCCAGGTACGTCGGCGGGCGCAATTTTCTTGTCCTTCCCGCCTGGCCGCAATACACTTCGAGGTATGTGGTAAAGGTTTCTGGTCTCTTCGGACAACGAAGGAGGGCACGCATGGCTCCACTGATCCTGGCAGCGCTGCTTTTCAGCTTCGATGCCGACAAACCCGGCGAGATGGCCAAGGGATGGGTCGATTGCACCGGCACGTGGAAGGTCGTGGCCGACGAGTCGGCGCCGTCGAAGCCGAACGTCCTCGCGCAGGTCTCGGGCGAGGCGAAAACGCCGTTCAACGTCGCACTGGCCAGCGAGACGAGCGCCAAAGACTTCGACCTCTCGGTCAAGCTCAAGGCCGTCGCGGGTAAGAAGGACCAGGGCGGCGGGCCGGTGTGGCGGGTCAAGGACGCCAAGAACTATTACGTCTGCCGCTGGAACCCGCTTGAGGACAACTTCCGCCTCTACCAGGTCGTCGATGGCAAGCGCACGCAGATCGCCACCGCCGACATCAAGGCCGAGGCCGGCTGGCACACGATCCGCGTGACGATGAAGGGCAATGCCATCGAGTGCTCATTTGACGGCAAGAAGCTCATCGAGGCCAAGGATGACACGTTCAAGGACGCCGGCAAGGTGGGCCTTTGGACCAAGGCCGACGCCGTGACGCACTTCGATGATCTTAACATAAACGGCAAGTAGCGGAACATCCGTTCATTTGTGTGTGTTGGGTGGCACCCGCCGCGGCGGGCGCTTTTGCGTGGCCGTGCTTGCTTCGAGGGATGCACGGCCACCCAACATCGGGAGGCCGTGCCACCCACGGCAAGGAATGCCAAGGCTCCCCTCGCTCACCCCGTCAGGTCCCACGCCAGCGGCGGCATGAACATCTGGCGCGCGAGGTGCGCGGGCCCCGCCGGGTCCATCGCGCAGCCGGGCCAGAGCACGAGATCGAAATCGTGCCAGCCCTGGTCGGTCACGTAATAGTCCGGCCGCGCCTGGACCGTGTACGGGTCGTGATGCGCCGCGTACGGCGAGCGCAGGAGCGTGAGGCTCGCGCCGCCTGAGTCGGCGCTGACGGAGAAGACCTCCGGGGCGACCACGGCCAGTGTGTGCTGCGCGGGCGCGCCGCGTGAAGTGCCCAGGACCATGCCGCCGCCGAGCGGGAACTCCGCCCCGTCGAGCGGCCGCACGAGCGGCCCGCCGCTGACGAGATCGATGCGCCGCTCGAGTTTCGCCGGCGCCGCCACGCGCAGCCGCAGGCGCCGCTGCACCTCGGCCCAGACGACCGCCAATTCTATCCGCAGGGTCGGTTCGCCCGCCACCGCGATCGCGCGGAGCCATGCCCGCGAATGGCCGAAGTGCCCGAGCGCCCGCCGCACCCACCGGATTGGACCGGTCTCCACCGCCTGCCACTCGCCCGCGAACTCGAATCGGCCGAGCAGCGCCTCGGCGAACCGGTCGACGCACGAGTGCGACCACGTGTCGGTCGGATCGTCGTGGACCTCGAGGGCAAGCGTCCAGTCGCCCAGGCGCAGGCCGTCGCGCGCGGCGGCGAATCGCAGGGCCGAGAATGGGTTGGCGGCGCCGGCGGCGGTTCGCGATTTTGCCTCGCTGGTTGCGGCCGGCTGCGGCGCACGGTCTTCCGGCACCAGCTTCAGGAGCCGCAGGCCGCCCGCGGGAATCGTCGTGCGGAAAAGGAGTTGATGCGTCCACGCGTACTGCGCGCGCGGCTCGATTTCCTGGCAAGGGATCGCGCGGCCGTTCTCATCGAGGATCGCGCACGGCTTGGGCGCCCCATACGGCTCGTGGGCCACGAGGCCGTCGAACGGTTCCGGCGATGGGTTGAACAGGGCGATGCGGTGCTCGCCCGGTCGGGCCTCGCCACGGGTTGCGCGGCGGGAGATGCGGGCGATGGCGTTGGCGGCGTCGGACTCGGCCCCGCCCAGTTCGCCCGCCACCGCGGCGTTCGACTCCGGAATGCACGTGCCGCCGAGCATGTCGTGGAACTGGTTGAAGAGCACCGGCTGCCACGCCTTCCGCACGGCCTCGCGGTCGTCGGGCCGCGTGGCGTGGGGCAGGGCCTCCATGGCGCGCTCGGCCTGGCAGAGCCGGGCCTCGGCCCGCCGCATCGCCACCTTGATCCGCCGCTCGACGGCGTAGCAGCCGATGGCGTGGTGCTGAAGCTCGTCCTCGACCACGGGCAGGGCGCCCTTGTGCGGGGCGACGGCGTCGAAAAACGCCCGCGGGTGCGAGAAGATGAACTGCGCGCCGGCGACAGCGTCCGCATGGTCGCGGATCCACTCGATCTGGGTTTTGGTGGGTCCGCCGCCGTGGTCGCCGACGCCGTAGAAACACATCGTGTGATCGACGCCCGCGGGCATCGCGGCGAGGGTCGTCTCAATGTGCCGCGTGAGGTCGGCGTCGCTGGCGTTGTAGGGGCCGATGAGGCGGAAGGTCGTGACCTCGTGGCCGTCGGGGCTGCGCCAGCGGAAAAGGTTCGCCGGCAGGGCCTTCTCGGGCGGGGCCGGACGCATAAACACGTAGCAATCTATACCGGCTTCGCGGAGAAATCGCGGCAGGTAGGCCGTGTGGCCGAACGAGTCGACGTTGTAGCCGACGGTGGTGGGCCGGCCGAATTCGCGGGCATAGAACGCCTGGCCCTCCGCAAGCTGCCTGGCGAAGCTCTCGGCCATCGGCACGTTGCAGTCGGGCTGGATGACCATGCCGCCGACGGCCTGCCAGCGCCCGGCCCGGACGAACGCGCGGATGCGCTCGAACAGCGCCGGGTCAAGCGCGCGGGCCTGGTCGTGAAACCAGCGCGTGCTGCACGTGAAGATGAACTGGGGATATTCGTCGAGGCGGTCGCAGGCGCCGCGGGCGGTGGCCAGAGCCGTGTCGATTCCGTCGGACTGCCGCCAGAGCCACACCGGATCGAGGTGGGCATGGCCGATCATATGGACGGTCTTCACGGCGGCTACGCCTTTTCGAGTTGGGCCTGCGAATGGGCCGAGCGCACGAGCGGCCAGCGCACGAACGCCTCAATCGCGTGATACTCCGGCAGGCCCAGCGCATCGTAGAGGGCGGCGGTGGCCTGGTTCCGCTCCTCGGCCCGCTGCCAGAACTCGCGGCTGTCGTACGGGCCGGGGAACATGGCGCGGTCCTTCTGGCTCTGGTGGCGGAAAATGGCGAACCGCTTGTGTCTGAGTTCGTCGGGCGAGAGCGGCACGGCCATGTCGATCTGATCGGCCGGCCATTCCTGCCACGCCCCGCGGTACAGCCACAGGACGGGCGCCGGCCGGCTCGCGGCGTACTCGTCGAGGGCGCGGCGCGCGGCTTCGAGGCACATGCGGTGCGTGCCGTGGGGGTCGGAGAGGTCGCCGGCGGCGAAGACGATCTCCGGCCGCACGGTCTCCAGAATCTGCCGCGCGGCCGCAACGTCGTCGGGTCCCACGGGCAGCTTCTGCACGACGCCGGTGTTGTAGAACGGCATGTCGAGGAAGTGGACGTGGTCCTCGGCCACGCCGCAGAACTTGGCGGCGTCGAGGGCCTCGGTGCGGCGGATGAGCGCCTTGATCGCCTGGACCTCGCGCGTGTCGATATCGCCCGGGTGCTTCTGCCGCAGGAATTGGTCGATGTGCTGCTCGATGGTCTCGGCATGCTCGGGCGTGATGCCGAAGATACGGTTGAAGTCGCGGACGAAATCGGCGTGGCGCGATACGTCGTGGTCAAAGACGCTCAGATACCCGCTGACCATGTACGCCGTGTGCACGTCGTGCCCTTGCTCGACCAGCCGCGCGAGCGTGCCGCCCATGGAAATGGCGTCGTCGTCGGGATGCGGGCTGAGGACGAGGACGCGCCGCTTGGCCTCCTTGCCGCCGGGCCAGCCGGTGATCGTGTTCATGAGGCGGCGGAACACGTTGAGGTTGATGTGATATGCCCCGCCGCGCGCCCGCGTGAGGTCGGCCAGGCCGTTCTCGCCGTAGTCCTCGTCGGTGAGCTTGAGGATGGGCTTGTCGAGCTTGCGGGCGAGCCAGATGACGGCCTGGCGCTCGAGCACCTCGTCCCACTCGCACGGTTCGAGAAGCCACGGTGTCGAGAGGCGCGTGAGGTCGGCCGAGGCCGCGGCATCGAGGTAGAAGGTGGCGTTCGCATGCTGCTGGAGGAAAGAGGCGGCTACGCTGGAGGAGACTTCGCCCTCGACCGCGCGGCGGATGATGGGGGCCTTGTGCTCGCCGAACGCCAGCAGGCAGATTTCGCGGGCATCGAGGATCGAGGCCACGCCCATCGTTACGGCGAGTTCCGGCACGTTTTCCTCGCCGAAGAAATCGGCGGCGGCGTCTTTGCGCGTGACCTTGTCAAGGTGGATGCGGCGCGTGCGGCTGGTCCGGCCCGAGCCCGGCTCGTTGAAGCCGACGTGCCCGACGCGTCCGATGCCGAGGATCTGGAGGTCGATGCCGCCGGCCTGGGCGATCGCTTCCTCGTACTTGCGGCACTCGGCATCGATTTCGTCCTCGGCGGCCGTGCCCGACGGGATGTGGATGTTCTCGGGCCGCACGTTCACGTACCGGAAGAAGTTCTCGTGCATCCATCGGTGATACGATTGCAGGGCGTTCGGATCGATCGGCCAGTACTCATCCAGGTTGAAGGTCACGACGTGCGAGAAGTCGAGGCCCTCTTCGCGGTGCATCCGGGCGAGCTCGCGGTACACGTTGACCGGCGTGTGACCGGTGGCGAGTCCGAGCACGGTGCCGCGGCCCTCGGCCTGGCGTTTGCGGATCCAATCGGCCACCCGCAGCGCGACCGCCCGCGACGCCCCTTTGTCATCCTTGTAAATCTTGACCGGAATGCGTTCGACGCTCATCGTGCACCTCGCAACAGGTACGTATAGCGTTACTTGGCCGCTGGTTTTTCCTCGGCCTTCGGGGCCGTGGCGGCGGGCGCTGCGGCGCCGGAATCGAGCTTCTTCAGGCGGAGGTCCTTGACCTCGATGACCATCGGCCCGCCCGCGTGAATCTGGATGGCGATGATGCCCGACATCGCGCGATTCGCCTCATCGTCATCGGTGAAGTCGATCATCTGGACGCCGTTGATGTAATGGACTACATGATTGCCCTGCGCGATGATGCGGTAGTCGTTCCAGTCGTCCTTCTTGAAGGTCGACTTGATCTTCTCGTAGTCGCCCACCGAGCCGACGACCTTCTTGCCATCCTTGCCCCACACGACCTTCTCGCCCACGAGGCACATGCGGCCGCGCTTGCCCTTTTCCTCGTAGATGAAACCGTCGCGGCCGCCGTCGTTGGCGATCTCGGCCTGGTATCCGCCGACCACCCAGTTGCTCATGTCCTTGCTGCGGTACTGCACGCCCGAGTTGCCGCCATGGAGGCGGTAGGTCAGGCGCAGCTCGAAGTCGCCGGGCGTCCCGCCGCGCCAGATGCAGAACGTGTTGCCCTTGGTGGGGTTCTCCACGGTCGTCTCGCCGCGGAGAACGCCGTCCTTGACCGACCACAGCTTCGGATTGCCGTCCCATCCCGTGAGGTCCTTGCCGTTGAAGATCGGCACGAAGCCTTCCTCCGACGCGGGCGGGGCCATGATGAGACCGCCGGCGGGCGGAGGGAACTCGGCCGTCGCCGGGGCGGTCTGGCGCGGGGCGGCCTTGGCCTTCGCGGGTTTCTCGGCCTTCGCCGGCGCCGTGGCATCGGCTGCAATCGCCAAGCCAGCCGCCACGAGGCCGAGAGTGATGCAGAGCACGACCGACACGCTGATGATGCGACGCATGGGTTTCCTCGCTTATTCCGTGATGGCCCCGCGCGGCCGCCCGCGCCCATCGCCGTGCAGCGGCGGGGCATGTGATGATTGTAACTGTTGTGGGGCTCCGATGCACTTGCGAAAGTCGCGAGGCCGGCGGCGCGATGCGCGGCACATTTCCTTGCACGCCCCCCTCTGGCGGGATTACCATGCGGGCTGGCGTAGCAGTGCCAAGCGGCTGGCTGTGGCCCGGAGCGACCTATGCACCGTGAAACGATGACCTCGCGCGAGCGCCTTCTCGCGGCCCTCAACCACGAGACGCCCGACCGCGTGCCGATCGACCTCGGCGGCAACCAGACCGGCATCCACAAGGTCGCGTACCAGGCGCTCATCAACCACCTGGGCCTCCGCGACGACCTCGTGATCATGGACGCCGTTCAGCAACTCGCGCGGCCGTGCGAGGCGGTGCTCCAGCGGTTCCACGTCGATACGCGGTACGTCGCGGCCGGTGCGGCGGCCGACTGGAAGGGCGGCATCGTCATGCGCGAACGCGACGGCCGCACGTGGCACGACCTGACCGACGAGTTCGGCGTTACGTGGTCGATGCCCGCCGATTCGCCGCTCTTCATGGACATCTCGCACCATCCGCTGGCCGGCGCCACAATCGAGGACGTGCGGGCGTACCCGTTCCCGCGCGGCGACGATCCGGGCCGTTTCGCCGGCCTGCGCGACCGGGCGCTCGCGATCCGCAAGGAGACGCCGTACGCGGTCGTCAGCGGCATCTCGGGCGTGGTTTACGAGATATGCTGGTACCTGCGCGGCCTGGAGCAGTGGTTCATCGACACGCTTACGCAGCCGGAGTTCTGCGAGGCGCTCCTGGACCGGACGCTCAAGTTCTGGATGGACTGGTTCCGCGCGTTTCTCGACGAGGCGGGCGACGTGGTCGACGTTATCATGATCGGCGACGACCTGGCGGGGCAGACCGGCCCGCTCTTTCGGCCGGAGTTCTACCGGCAAATCATCAAGCCGCGCCACGCCGAGCTCGTCCGGTATATCCGTTCGCGCACGAAGGCCCGCATCTGGTATCATACCTGCGGCGCGTGCGCCGGGTACATTCCCGACCTGCTCGAGAACGGCATCGACATCCTGAACCCGGTGCAGATCAGCGCCACGGGCATGGACCCCGCGCGGCTGAAGGCGGAGTTCGGCCGGCGGCTCACGTTCTGGGGCGGCGGGATCGATGCGCAGCACATTCTGCCGGGGGCGACGCCCGCCACCGTGCGCGAGCACGTCCGACGCAATATCGGGATCTGGAAGCCCGGCGGCGGGTATGTATTCAATAACGTGCATAATATCCAGGCCGGTGTGCCGCCGGAGAACGTGGTTGCCCTTTTCGACGCCGCGTACGACTTTGGGTTCTACGAATAGCCCTGGTCGGGTACAATCATGCCATGGCGTGGCGTCTGCCGGCAATGCGTGGTGCAGTGGAGCGGTGCCGGCAGGTTCGCGGGGCGGGCCTGACAAACCCGTATCCCAACAGACTCAGTGTCTAGTTGACAGGGTACACCCACGGGCTAGAATCGGCCCATGTCAAATCGCCGCATGCGCTAGCGCACCTGGCGATCGCGTCTACTTGCGAGCAGAGGGGAACCCGATGGGAATCGCGCGATACGTGGCTATAGACCGTGAGCCCTCCGGGCAAGAAGGCACGGGATGACCCCATTCCTCGGCGGCCTGGCCGCCGCAATCGCCCTCGTTTGGATGGTGCTGTGGCCTGGCTTGGGCCTCGTGCGGCTGGCGGAACGTGCCCCGTGGCGGTCGGTTCGCACGTGGACCGCGGCGTGGCTGGCGGGGCTGGCCGTGTCGGCGGTGGTCCTCTATGTGAGTGGACGTGTGGCGGGGTTTTCCGGCGTCGGATCGCTCATCGCCACCACCGTGGCAGGCGGCGTCTTCTGGCTGGCGGGCNNCGTGCCCGCCCGCCGCGCGCCGCGACCGTGCACCTCCCGCGCTGGGCGTGGGCCGTTCTGGTTCTGGCGACGCTCAGCCTCGGCACGGCGTACGTCGAGTTTGCGGGGACCTCCGACCTCTATGCCATTGCCGTGACCGACTGGAACGAGCGCCAGGCCGCCGTGTGGGCCGTCGAGCACGACGGCCTTCCGCTGACGAACTCGGTCTTCTACCCCGGCCACAAGGTCCCGATGTATTACCCGGTGGGCGGCTACCTGGCCGTCGCGGCAGCAGGGAGGGTCACGGGCAACGCCGTTTCCGACGCATGGCCGTATGCGATTATGACGATGTGCGTCTTCTTTTCGCTCGTTTACCTTGCGGCCGATACGGCAGGCCGGATGTTCGGATTGCCCGGCGCCGCCGCGTGGGCCGTGGTCCTTGTGCTCACGGGCGGCTTCGACGTGGTCGTCAACGTGGCGCTCTACGCCACGGGGCACGAGGTCAGCTTGGGTCACGTGGGGGCGTGGGCGCCGTCGCAGTTCCTGCGGATCGACGGCCTGTACGAGGGCGCGATGTGGGCCATGCCTCACCTCGCCCCTTCGGCCATCGCCCTGGTCCTCCTGCAATGGATGCCGCTGGACGTGCGGCGGCGGCCGGGGGCCGTGGTTGCCACGGGGCTCGTCTGGGGCGGGATGTTCTACTTGAGCGCGTACGGCGGCGTGGCCTTCGGCGCCATTCTGCTCGTGTGGCTGGCGGTCCAGGCGTGGAAGAGGCGGCGCCGCGCCCTGCGGCAGGCCGCGGCGCTCGGCCTGAGCGCCGCCGTTGCGGCGGCATCGCTGATGGTCTGGGTGATTGACATCCGGGCCGCCGATTGTTCCGGTGGCAGCCCGAAACTGGTCCTTGGCCTGCCGCCACCGGCGATCTATCCTGTTTCGGCGCTCGTGGGCACGAGCCTGCCCGTGGCCGACCTCGCGGTCGAGTGGTTGCTGGAGGTGCTGCCCGTTGCGGCGCTGGGGCTGGCGGGGTGGCTGGCCGTCAGAAAGCGTACAGCGGCGGCACCGGCGGGCAGCGTTCTTGGGTGGGCGATTCCGACCGTCGCGGTCCTGACGCTGGCGGTCCAGAGCCCCGGATGGAACATCTGGGCCTTGCGGACCGCCCACTTCCTCCAGACGGCCGGCGCGGTACTTGGCGCGGGATGGATGGCGGCGGCCGGCAGCCGCATGCTCCGCCGTCTCGCCCTGGCGGGCATCGCTATCGGTCTCAGCGCCACGATATGGGAAGCGGCCACCGAGAACGTTGGCCGGATCGTCATGGTAAAACCGGCGGACCGGTTCGCCCTGTACCAGGCCGCCGAGTTCATCGACCGGCACACGCCGCCCGACGCCGTGGTCGCGATCGATCCGACGATCTCGGGTTCCAGTTACGCCCGCCGCTGGTCGAACCGGAGGGCGCTCTTGGAGAACTCCAATCAGGGGAGCCGCCTGTTCTGCGATCCCTCGGACCTGGCACGCATTGAGGCGCTTCAGGCCGCTATGGCCAGGCAGGGAGTGGACGCCGGCATGGCGGGCCGCCTGCGCGACGCGGGCGCCACCGTCGCGCTGGTTCCCGCCCGGAGCGCGGGCGCGGGCCTTCCCCCGGAGGCGGTGCTCTACCGGAACTCCGCCTTTGCGGTGATCGACCTTGCTGCCGCGAGTGCGGCAACGCCCGTGGACACGGGCAGCGGACTCCGATAACCTATAACGTGTGAACGCATTGTTCCAGGCGCGGACCAGACTGAGAGGGTTACGATGGTTGACACCGACAAAGTGGCACGGGCGATCGAGATGCTCCTCGAGGGCATCGGCGAGGATCCCCAGCGGCCGGGCCTGAAGGATACGCCCCAGCGCGTGGCGCGGCTGTGGAAGGAACTCGTCGCGGGCATGGACAAGAAGCCCGAAGAGATCATGACGATCCTTCCGCTCGAGGATTACGACGAGCTCATTCTGCTCCGCGACATCCCCCTGGTGAGCATCTGCGAGCATCACCTCGTGCCGTTCATCGGCCGCGCGCACGTGGCGTACATGCCGCAGGCCAAGCGCGTGACGGGCCTCTCGAAGCTGGCGCGGATCGTGGAACTCGAGGCCCGGAAGCTCCAGGTGCAGGAGCGTCTGACGGTGGCCATCGCCAACGATATCATGAAGACCCTTCAGCCGCGCGGCGTCATGGTGGTCGTCGAGGCCGAGCACCTGTGCATGACGATCCGCGGCGTCCACAAGCCCGGCACGATGACCGTGACGAGCGTGGTGCGCGGCCTGTTCCGCCAGAAGCCGGCCACGCGGGCCGAGGCGCTCGCCCTTCTGACGAGCGGCCGGAGGTAGGCGTGAGCATGCGGCGCCACATTCAAGGTTTTGCGCGGCGGGTGCGGAGACCCGCCGCGCAAAGCGGTGCTGTAGTAATAATCTGCTGATCACGGAATCCATCAGAGCAAGGAGCTGTAGCATGAGCGATTTGCGTATGAGCCGGCTGGCCCAGGTTCTCGTCCGGTACTCTCGCAAGGTCAAGCGCGGGCAGAAGGTGCTGGTGGCCGGCCCGGTGGCGGCCGAGCCGTTGCTGCTCGAGATCGCCCGCGAGGTGCTTCGCGCCGGCGGCCATCCGATGTACCGCATGGCGCCCGATGCGGCGCCAGAGGTCTTTTACGCCGAGGCGGGCGACGAGCAACTCAAGTTCTTCCCGAAATCGGCCCTCGCCACCGCCCGCGAGGCCGATCAGTATATCAGCGTCCTGGCCGAGACCAACACGCAGGCCCTGGCCGGCGTCGATCCGCGCAAGCAGCGCCTGACGGAGACCGCGCGGCGGCCGCTGCAGGAGGTCGTCCTTGGCAAGAACCAGTGGGTGCTCACGCTCTTTCCGACGCCGGCCTATGCCCAGGATGCGGGTATGGGCCTGGAGGAGTTCGAGGCGTTTGCCTACAGCGCCATGGCGGTCGACAAGAAAGACCCGGTGGCCGAGTGGGAGAAGGCCCTGGCGTTCCAGCGGAAGGTGCTCGTGCGGCTGAAGGGGGCGAAGACTGTCCGTATTGTCGCGCCCGACACCGACCTGACGCTGAGCGTCAAGGGCCGGAAGTTCATCGCCTGCGGCGGGTCGCACAACATGCCCGACGGCGAGCTCTTCACCGGCCCCGTTGAGACGAGCGCTCAGGGGCACATCCGCTACACGTACCCGGTGTGCCACCACGGCAAAGAGGTGATCGACGTGCGGCTGGAATTCGAGGCGGGCAAGGTCGTCAAGGCCACCGCCGCGAAGAATGAGGATTTCCTCCGGCAGATGATCGCGATGGACCCCGGGGCCTGCCGCTTGGGCGAGTTGGGCATCGGCACGAACTACGGCATCGCGAGGTTCATCAAGAACATCCTGTTCGATGAGAAGATCGGCGGCTCGGTGCACTTGGCCCTCGGCCGGAGCTACGAAGAGACCGGCGGCAGGAATCAGTCGGCGCTGCACTGGGACATGATCTGCGACCTGCGCCAGGGCGGCCGCATCGAGGTCGACGGCCGGGTGCTTCAGGCCGACGGGAAGTTCCGGCTCTAGGGCCTCACAGAGAGCGCCGCGTACGAGCCCCGGCGGGTGGCATGGCCTCCCGCTGTTGGGTGGCCGTGCGTGCGATCGGAAGAAGCACGGCCACGCAAAGGCGCCCGCCGCGGCGGGTGCCACCCAGCTCCCGTAACTGAGCGCATACCGGGCGTCTGAGATGAGTGAAGAAGAGGCCCGAAAACCGCCGATTTACTTGATGTTACAGCTCCGCAGTGGAGACGATGGCTTTACTGCGCGGCCGCGGGTGCCGCGCGAGGCAGACCTGCTTTCTCACAACATGGGCCCCGGGGGGGCGACCCGGGAACCGGTGCCATGATGTCAGACGCGAAAGTACTCGTCCACGCCCATAGCCCCTGGGGGCCCGTGGTGCGCCACGTCTACGTGGCCGCCGTGCACATGCTCTTGTTTATTTTCTCGTTCTGGGTGGCCTACGGTCTGCGGTACGAGTTCCGGATTCCGCCGGCGGCGATGCCCATGCCCGACAACCTGCCCGTGCTGCCGGGCGACGTGGGCGTTCCGGCGTCGGTCTGGGCCTCGTTCGCCACGCTGCTCGTCTTTGTGCTCCTGGTGAAGACGATGGTGTTCGGCTACTTCCGGCTCTATGCCGGGTGGTGGCAGTACGTTAGCATTCAGGACCTCGTTGAAACATTCAAAGCCAGCCATATTTCGACGGCCATCATCCTGTGTGCCGTCTACCTTAGCCGCGCGCTGCACATGTACGGCGCGATCTCGTTTCACCCGTCGGTGCCCGACACGGTGCTCATCATCGACTGGGCGGCCACGATTGCGCTCGTCGGCGGCCTGCGGTTCCTCGTGCGCATCATCCGCGAGGGGTCGCGCCCGGTCAGCCCCGGCGGCCTGTCGCGCGTGCTCATCGTGGGCGCCGGTGACGCCGGCGAAGGCGTCCTGCGCGAGCTCTACCGCCTGCCCGTGGAGCAGTACCACGTGGTCGGGTTCGTCGACGACGACGGCAAAAAGCGGGGCATCCGCATCCACGGCGTCCCGGTCCTGGGCGACGTCGGCGAGCTGGCGAACGTGGCCCAGCGCCTGCGGGCCGAGGAAGTCATCATTGCCCTCGACCAGCCCCCCCGCGACGAACTCCGGCGCATCATCGAGGTCTGCAAGGGCCAGAAACTCACCTTCCGCATCGTGCCCGGCATGGCCGATCTTATCGACGGGCGCCTCGACATCACGCGCCTCCGCGAGGTCGACATCAACGACCTCTTGGGCCGCGAGCAAGTCTCGCTCGACACCGAGGACATCGGCCACTTCCTCCAGGGCAAGGTCGTCCTCGTGACCGGGGCCGGCGGCTCGATCGGGTCCGAACTGTGCCGCCAACTCGTGGCCTTCAAGCCCAAGCAGCTCCTTCTGCTGGACCAGTTCGAGAACAACCTGTTCCAGATCGATCGCGAGCTGCGCAGCGGCTACCGCCAACTGAACGTGGTGCCGGTGATCGCCGACGTGGGCGACCGGTTGCGCCTGGAGGATGTCTTCCGCCGCTACCGGCCGGCCATCGTCTTCCACGCCGCGGCCCACAAGCACGTGCCGATGATGGAACTCAACCCCGGCGAGGCGATCAAGAACAACGTCTTCGGCTCCAAGAACGTGGCCGACCTGGCGGCCCAGTTCCAGGCCGCGGCCTTCGTCCTGATCTCCACCGATAAGGCCGTCAACCCGACGAGCGTCATGGGTTGCACCAAGCGCATCGCCGAGATGTACTGCCAGGCCCTGGCCAACGATCCGGCGTACGCCGGCACGAAGTACGTCGTCGTCCGCTTCGGCAACGTCCTGGGCTCGGCCGGCAGCGTCGTGCCGATCTTCCGCGAGCAGATCGCGCGCGGCGGGCCGGTTACCGTGACCCACCCCGAGATGCGGCGGTACTTCATGACGATTCCTGAGGCCACGCAACTCGTGATCCAGGCTGGCACGATGGGCCAGAGCGGCCAGACGATGCTGCTGGACATGGGGGCGCCCGTCAAGATCGTCGACCTGGCGCGCGACATGATCACGCTCTCGGGATTCCGGCCCGACGTGGACGTCCGGATCGAGTTCCAGGGCCTCCGCCCGGGCGAGAAGCTCTTCGAGGAACTCCGCACCGACGGCGAAGACATCCTGCCCACCCACCACCACAAGATCTTCGTGTGGCAAAGCCGGTACTGCACGCTTGAGAGCATCCATTCGGCGCTCGAACGCCTGACGGCCGCGACCAACGGCCGCTCGCTTCCCGAGATTCAAGCGGTCCTCCAGAGCGTCGTACCCGAGTACAAGCCGCCGGAGTCCGCCGCGGCCGCGGCGCCCCCGACTGTGTGACGGAGCCGCCCGGCGTCCTTTCTTCCATCAGTCCCCTCGCAGCCGTTTCCCGTGGCAAGCCCGCGGCGCCCGCTCTATAATGCGTTTCGGCCGGGGCAAACGGTGCCGTCGCCCGGCGAGAATGGCGGCGGCGCGGGGAATCGCGATGCGCGTACTGGTGACAGGCGGGGCAGGGTTCCTGGGGTCGCACCTGGTGGACCGCCTCATGGCCGACGGCCACGAGGTCGTGTGCCTCGATAACCTCTCCAGCGGCCGCCGCCGCAACGTGGCCCGGTGGGAGGCTGCTGCGCGGTTCCGCTTCCTCGAGGCCGACGTCGTCGAGCCGTTGGCGGTCGCGGGGCCGTTCGACCGCGTCTATCACCTCGCGTCGCCCGTCACGTGCGTGCATCATGTGGAGCGGCCGATCGCCACGCTGCGCGCCGCCGCCGAGGGCACGCGCCGCGTGCTCGACCTGGCCGTGGAGTGCCGCGCGGTCTTCCTCCTGGCCTCCACAAGCGAGGTCTACGGCGATCCGCTGTCGCACCCGCAGGTCGAGACCGATGTCGGGCACGTCAATCCCATCGGCCCGCGGTCGCCGTACGATGAGGGCAAGCGCTTCGCCGAGGCGCTGGCGGTCGGCTACGCGCGCGAGCGCGGCGCCGCGGTGCGCATCGCCCGTATCTTCAACACCTACGGCCCGCGGATGCGGCCCGACGACGGCCGCGTCATCCCCACGTTTCTGGCGCGAGCCCTGGCCGGGCAGCCGTTGCCGGTGCACGGCGACGGCCGGCAGACGCGCAGCTTCTGTTACGTGTCAGACATGGTTGACGCGCTCGTATGTCTGGCCGAGGCCGACTACGCGGGGCCCGTCAACCTGGGCAATCCGGCCGAGATGACGGTCCTCGACCTGGCCCGCGAAATCGTGGCGCTTGTGGGGGGGGCCGGCCGCATCGAGTTCGTGCCGCGGCCCCAGGACGATCCGGCCCGTCGCCGCCCCGACGTAACGCTGGCGCGGCGGCTGCTTCAGTGGGAACCGAAGGTCCCGCGCAGCGAAGGCCTGCGCCGGACACTGGAGTGCTATCGCACGGAGGAGTTGATTCCATGAACGTGTTCGTGACGGGCGGGGCAGGGTACATCGGCAGCCACGTGGTGCGGCTGCTGCTGGCGTCGGGGCATCACGTCCGCGTGTTCGACAACCTTTCCGAGGGCCACGAGGCGGCCCTCCCCAGCGGGGCGCTTTACAAGGGCGACCTGATGGACGACGATCGCCTGGTGCGCGGCCTGACCGAAAGGTACGACTGCGTCATGCACTTCGCCGCCAACTGCTACGTGGGCGAGAGCATGACCGATCCCGAGAAGTACTACTTCAACAACATCGTGGGCGGCCTGCGCCTCCTCTCGGCGATGCGCCGCGCGGGCTGCAAGCGCCTGGTCTTCTCATCGACAGCCGCTACCTATGGCAATCCGATCAAGACGCCGATTTCCGAGGATCATCCCACGCAGCCGATCAACGCCTACGGGCAGACGAAGCTGGACTTCGAGCATGCGATGGCGTACTTCGCCTCGGCGTACGGCATCGGGTACGTGGCGCTCCGGTACTTCAACGCGGCCGGGGCGGCGCCCGACGGCACCCTCGGCGAGGACCACGACCCCGAGCCGCACCTCATTCCCGTGATCCTGAAGACCGCGCTCGGGCAATTGCACGAGGTCAAGGTCTTCGGCGTCGATTATCCCACGCCCGACGGCACGTGCATCCGCGACTACGTGCACGTCAACGACCTGGCCGAGGCGCACATCCTGGCGATGCATTCCATCGAGCCGGGCAAGGGACGCATCTACAACCTTGGCAACGGCAGCGGCTACTCGGTGCGCCAGGTGATTGACGCCGCCAAGCGGATCACCGGCCGGCAGATTCCCGTGACCGAGGGGCCGCGCCGCGCGGGCGACCCGGCGGTGCTGGTGGCGTCGAGCGAGAAGATCGTCCGCGAGCTGGGCTGGCGCCCGAAGTACCCGGCCATCGAAACGATCATCGAGACGGCCTGGAAGTGGCATAAGTCGCACCAGGACGGGTACGACGACTGAGGCGCTCTCGGGCTGCTCCTACGCCTTCATTTAACCGCAAAGCGGCTGTGTTTGTTTTCAAGCTTTTTCGGGCAGTGGTGGCGACCATAAGCAGTCATTCCTTACAAGGGTGTTCAGGATGACGAGGATCTTGCGCATGCAGGCGGTGATGGCGACCTTGAACTTTTTGCCTTTGGACTCCAGGCGTTGGTAAAACTTCCGAATGATCGGGTTGTAGCGGATTGCCGACAAGGCCGTCATGTAAAGCATGTTGCGGACCGGCATGCGACCGCCCCAGATTCGGGACTGTCCGGCCCATGGGCCGGACTTGACGTCCCACGGGGCCAGGCCGGCCAAGGCCGTAATCTGCTGCCGGTTGAGTCGGCCCAGTTCCGGCAGTTGCGCCAAGAGCATGGCGCTGGTGCCGGGCCCGGCGCCCTTGAAGCTCTGGACGATTTCGTCCTTGCGGCGCAGGCCGTCGTCGGAGTCGATGTTCTGGCGGATGAGCTTGTCGAGGTCGTCGATCTGTGCCTCCAACGCCCGAAGGCTCTTTTTCAGGCTCCTCCGCACGTGGGGGTGACGGGCATGAGGGACGCGGTTGGACTCCTGGGTCATCAGGTCGGAGAGCTGGCGGCGTCGCGTGACGAGTTCGGCCAGATTC
This sequence comes from Planctomycetia bacterium, assembly GCA_003170085.1. Classification (GTDB taxonomy): domain Bacteria; phylum Planctomycetota; class Phycisphaerae; order FEN-1346; family FEN-1346; genus FEN-1346. Next base: position 26,240 of record PMZT01000147.1, read on the forward strand.
ACGGCCTCTTCAGAGGCTTTCTGTCGCGGCTCGGGCTTGACCATACTGGCGAATCGGGCCAGGACCTGGGCGTCGAGGCGGTCGGTCTTGGCCAGCCGACCGATGCCGCGGGCGAAGTCGCGGACCTGACGCGGATTGGCGACGACGACCTTGTGGCCGGCGTCGAGAAGGTCGGCCACGAGCGACCGCTCGTAGCCGCCGGTGGCTTCCAGGACGATCAGCGCGACCGGATGGTTCCGGAGGGCGTCCAGGAGGCGTTGCCGCCCCGGCGGGTCGTTGGGAAGGGACAAGACCAGACCCGCGGGATCCGAGGCGACGTCAAAAGAGTCCTTGGCAACATCGATACCGACGTACAGTGTGTCAGACATGGCGATCTCCCTATCTTGCCGATGCGAGCTCGACGGGCGTGTGGTTCGCCGTCGGCTCAGGCGGCTGTTCGGGCTCATCCCACAGGGGCGGCGAGGATCACGCTTTGCGACGGTCTCGGGGACCTGAACGCACTCGATCTCTCGCCGCCCGGTCTGGTCTCGTCGGCTCGCTGCGCTCGCCGCCTCGACCAGACCGGCTCCTATGGGAACATTCGCCATGACGTTTTTCAAGATACAAGAACGCAAAGAGCGCAAAGAAAAACTGATTTTGGGGAGCGACAACGGCACAGAGGACTGTAAGACTTATCTTCTTCGTCCCATGCGATTGATCCACCCTCTTTGACTTTGGACTTTGGACCTTGGACTTTGGACTTTGCAGTATTACTTCGCCCCCGTCCTGATCTTGTACAGGTTGTACCCCACATCGCGCACGGCCTCGATCGTTTCCGGGTACGGCGTGTCGCAGACGTCGACCAGGCCGATCTGGTAGTTCTCCTCGTCAAGCGGCCGGCCCAGGACCGGCTCGTCCTGGTACTTGAACCAGTGCGTGCCGACGAGCACGGGGCTTTCGAGTGCGCCGCGGACGTACGCCTTGTAGGCGGCGGCGCGGTCGGCCTGGCTCGAGCAATGCACCAGGCCGGTGTGGAACATCCCGCGGTCGAGCGCCCCGAAATGGAACTCGCCGATCACCAGGGGCTTATCCTCCGCGCCCTCCGGCAGCCGCAAGGCCGCCACCGACCGCTCGTAGCGGTTGTAGCTCACCACGTCGCAGAACTTCGCGCCGGCCCGCGCCGCCTGGTCGTTCACCCACGCGAAGCGGCAGCCCAGGTAAAGCTGGTTCGGCGCGACCTCCTTGACGACGTCGCGCACGATCTTGAAGTATTGCTCGGCGATCCGGCTGGTGAACGCCCCGAGGTCGTCGTCGGCCTTCTTCTTGTCGGGCGGCGCCGTGGCCTGGCCAAGAGCGTCCCACGAGGCGTGGGCCGTGCCCCAGGCGGCGTTGAGCTTCTCAATATCACCATACTTCGCCTTGAGGTCCTCCATGAACGCCTTCTTGGCGGCCTGCTCCGGTGGCGAGGCCAGGGCCGCCGTCGCCAGCGCTGTGCCGTCGCCCCATGACATCTCGTTATCCACGAAGTAGCCCAGGCACCACGGGTCGCCGGCGCTCCCGCCCTTCTCGCGGGCCATCGACGCCCCGAGGTTCGCCGCGAACTCCGGCTCGAACGGATCCTTGAACTGGCCCCAGTAGCCCTGGCTGCCCTTGATCGCCTTCGACGAAAAGTGGATCGTTGCCGTATAGGGCGTCTTGTGCAGGAGGCAGATGTTGGCGTCGGACCAGTTGGCGATCGTGTTCATCCCCCACGACCGCAGGCGCCGGTGGGCGATCTCGGCCTCGGCCTGCTTCCAATCCTTGCCGTACTTGCGCACGGCGTTGGCGCGGCCGAAGTCGAACGTCCGCATCGTCCGGTCCGTGTAATAGCCCTTGATGGCGTGGCTCGTGCCCAGCAGCGCCTTGAACTCCGGCAGGTCGCCGGGGAAATCGCGGAACCACGTCGTGCGGTCCTCGATCGGCGTATCGACGCGCGTGTCCACGCAATCGGTCCCGTGCGAGAAGAAGAGGCGGCCCTCGGGGTCCACCAGCCACCACTTGCCTTCGTATTTCTCGGTGCGGAAGAAGCCGGTGGCCTTGAGCGTCGGGCCGTCTTTCCATCCGCCGTACGTGTCCCAGTTTTTCGGGCCGGGCTTGGCCCTGAGGTCGGCCGCCTCTTCCTTCCGGGCGTCCTCAAGGTCGCTGGCGGCGTGCACCTTCCCCGGCCAGTCGCGATGGATGTACTGGCCGAACGCGTCGATGAACGGGAAGAACTTCGCGGCGTCGACCGCGACTTCCTTGGGCGCCACGAACGCGCCGCCGGCCCGGATATTCGAGAGCTCCACCGCGTGGTCCGCCGTGGGCTTGGCCACGAAGACCAGCAGTTGCGTGATCTTGGCCGGATCGAACGTGAACTTATCGTCCTGCGGCACGGGGTAGCCGCGCATGCCGAAGAGCTTGACGCCGGCCGGCCCGGCGGGCATGCGGACGAACGCCACCCGAAGCGTCCCCGTCTCGCCCGGCTTGAGGTCGAGGATGCCGGTGACGCAGTGGTTGTTGCCGTTGGCGCCGGTATTGTCCACCCGCAGGTGCAGCTTGACGGGGGCGGTGCCGGTGTTCCGGACGTCGGCCAGGACGTACTCGAACTTCGAGAGGTCCCACGTGCCCTTCGGTGCCTTGAGCGCGGCGCCGGGCCAGTCCTCCTTGTGGCCGGTGGTCACGGTGAGGGCGGCGTGGTCGCCCGCCTTGGCGAGGGCCGCCTTGGCGTCGGTCGTCTCGACCTGGGCCATATCGAAGCCGGGGCCGAAATCGAAAAGGACCTCATCGGCGCCCGCGCTTCGCGCCACGAGGCCCGCGGCAAGCATGAGGGATACCGCCGCGAGAATGCGACAAGACAACCTGCGCTCGTTCATGGATTTCTCCGAGACTGAAGATATTTCACTGTCTTGGGTGGCACCCGCCGCGGCGGGCGCTTTTGCGTGGCCGTGCTTGCTCCGATCAGGCGTACACATGCCCACGCAAAACCAGGGCACCCACATGGGGGTGCCCCTACGAAAAACGCGCCGTAGGGGCGGCCCCATGTGGCCGCCCGCCGTGTCCGGCGCAGGCATGCCACCCGAATTCAGAAAGGCATGCTGAGATTGCGTGCTACTGTTCCAGCCGCTTCTTCAGCGATTCCAGCAGCGCCTGGCCCGTCTTGGGGTCGCCGATGGCCCCCGTCACCCATTTGCCCTCGCACGTGGCCGTGACCGGTCCCACGTACTCCTCGGTGTACGAGATCTGGTTGGGCATCTCCTGCGCCCCGATGGGTTGCGGCGGGAGCGATTCCTTCCACTCCGCCAGCACCTTCCGGGCGTCGTCGGGGCGGCCGGCGTCCATGAGGAACAGCCGCACGCGCTTGCCGTGCACCTCGTACGTGGCCTCGCGCACGCGGCCGAGGAACTCGCGGCCCAGAAACGCCTTGGCTACATACGACGCCGTGTGAGGCACCAGGTTGGCCGATGGCAGCGGGGCCACCAGTTCCTGGTCCGACGGGCCGATCGGCGCCGCCTTCGCCACGGCCGCCGCCAGCGCCTTGACGAACTCCTTCTGGCCCTCGATGTCCTTGCGGGCAACGAGCTTGACGTAGTACCGGCCCACGCGCAGCTCGATCCCCTGGTCGCCCTGCTGGGCCTCGTTGCCATAGGGCAGGTACGCGGTTTCCGGGATGCGCGAATCGCACAGGATGTCCATGGCGCCCAGCGGCGTGGCCATGTCGTACAGGTCCAGCTCGACGTAGGCGTTGCCCTTGGCCCCGGGGGCCTGCCACTCGGAGTGAACGAGAAGAGCAAAGCCGGTGTCGGTGAATCGCGCCGCATCGCCATCGATGTACTCATACAGGTTTTCGGAATCGTACCACGCGAGATCGTCCGTGCGCTTCGCCTGCGCAGCCGCCTTGACGGCGTCGAGGATTTTGACCATCTCGGCGCGGCCGGCCTTGTCGGAGGCCGGTTCGCTTGACGTGCAGCCGGCAACGATCAGGGCCGCCAGTGCGCCCAGGCTCACCAGGTGCCGCATCGGTTCTCGCTTTCGTTCGTTAGAGCGTTCGTGGCCGCTCCGGGGCACCCACACGGGGGTGCCC
>PMZT01000049.1 GCA_003170085.1 Planctomycetia bacterium
TGGGGCTTGATTGATACGTTTCTTTATGCGTACCCAGGGTTCGGGCTTCGCCCTTCACCCTGGGCTAAAAAAGACGCCCCTGCGGGGCTGACAGCCAAGCGACCCAATGGCGTTGTACTATTACCGATCCGCGAACGCCACCTCGGCCTGCTTCGTCTCCTGCGGCAGCGCGAAGTCGCCGCGCGGCGAGCCGGCGAGTTCCTTTCCGCCGCTCGTTACACGGGCCTTGAGCGATACGGGCAACCGCAGCACGAACCCTTCCGCGGGCGCCGCCGCGCCGGTGATCGTCACGAGCGCGCCCTTGCCGCCGGGCTTGTACGTGAACGAGCACGGGCCGAAGTGCGTGGGCATCGCCGTGACCGAGATCGGTGCCTTGCCCGTCAGCCACTCCGCCGGCACGCCCCCGAGGATCACCAGGCGGTCGCCGTCCTCAAACAGGAGGCTGTCGCGTAGGAGCAGCCACAACTCGGCGATCGCCCAGCCGTGCGGCATGGCCACGTCGGGGCTCCACGTGGTGCGGGCGTGCGGCCATCCGCCCGCGCCGCTTTTGCCGCCCTCGTCGAACGCATACCAGCCGCGCATCTGCTCGTGATCCAGGTGTGCCGCAAGCGTGGCCCAGCCGGCGTCGCGGTTGCCCGCGACGAGGCCCTGGTGCGCCGTGGCCAGGGGGAAGTACCGCCAGCCCGCGGGCTTCCGCGGCCCCGTGTCCTTGAACTGCTCGTACGCCTTGCCTTCGCCCGGCGGATACAGCCGGCACGGCCAGAGGACCGCGTAGCTTCCGTAACCCTTGGCCAGGCTGGCCCCGAACTGAGCATCATATGACCCCGTGAGCGAATCGGCCAGGGCCGCCCAGTTGCCCGCATCGTCCTCGTTGCGCATCGCCATCGCCAGCACCGCGGCGCGCGTCAGGCCCGCGATGTCGAACGCCTCGGTGTACTCCGGGTGCGATCCGTCGCAGCGGTCGGGCTTGAGTTCGCGCCGCTGCTCCTTCGGCAGGGCGTCGCCGAACTTCAGGCTGTCCATGCCCACCCAGTGCGTGCCGGGCGCGGTGCGGCAATACTTGATCATTGCCGCGAGCTTCTGGACGCTCGGATACACCCGCCGCAGCCACACCTTGTCGCGGGTGTAGAGCCAGTGCTCGCCGATGATCCAGAGGATCTGGCCGGGATTGTCGGCCTCGGGGTACGCGCGGCCGTTGAACGGGTGGTCCAGGAAGTACTCGATCGCCTTGGCGGCAAGGTCGAACTGGCCGGACTTCTGGAGGATGTTGGCCGTGTACACACCATCACGGTTAAACACATTGTAATTGATGACCGCCACGTCCGGGGCACCGTCGTTCATCGCCATCGCGGCGTGGCCCACGATCGCGGCCAGGGCCTCGGCCCACCGCGTGTCGGGCGTCTCTACGGTGATTCGCCCCGTGAACGCCTTCCAGAACGCCGCGGCCTCGTCGAAAAGGGCGTCGGCCTTCAGGCCGCGGAACGTGTCGAGGCCCGGATCGGGCTGGAGGACGCCGCCCTCGGCCGGGTTCGGCTTCGCCAGGTCGGCCTGCGCCCAGTCGCTCTTGCCGTCCCACTGGTGGCCGACCGCACGCCGGCCGGCCAGAACCGGGCAGACGAGACTGACGATCCGAGCCTCCGGGCCGACCTCCACCTCGAAGGCGAGCGCCCCAGAGGCGTCGCCGCCGGCGGAAGAGGCTTTCTTATCGGGCGGAACCTTGCCGGCCATCGCCGCGTCGCCCACGGTGTCAGTCGCGACAACGCCCGCGCCCGTCGGTTTCTCGAGGGCTACAAGCGCGGGGTGCCCATTGACAAGAAGGGCGTCGCCCGCATCGCTCACGGCGATTTCATTCACCGGGCCGCCGGCCGGGCCGAGCGGTCGCAGCGCCGCGTACAGGATCACCTTGCGCTTCTGCGGGCCGGGGGCGGTGAGCGTAACGCGTGCGCCCACGACCATGACGTCACCCGCCGGCGACGCGCAGCGGACCTGGCAAACCTCGGTCCGGACGGTAGTGTCTCCCGCGTTCCATCGGCTCCACGGAATCAGAAGCCCGCCGGGCGCCAGGCCGTGCTCGCACTTCATCCCGTCCATCGTCGGGGCGGTCAGCTTCTTCGACTCGGGGTCGTAGATCCAGAAGGAGATGCCGTACGTGGCGAAGCCGGGCGAGAAGTTGCCCTCGGCCTCGACGAACGTCTTCAGCGTGTCGAGCGTGTTCGGGATGCCGATCGGAATGTGAATCTTGCCGACCGGGTCGAGCGGCCCGCGCGCCGGCCGCGGGGCAGGGGGCGCCGCCGCGCCGTGGACCTCGGGCAGACTCCACGCCAGGCACACCGCGGCGACAAGGCTCAGCCGCAGCATCACTTGCACGATCATTGATGCCTCCTGCGATAGATCACCTTCCAAAGCTCGTACATCGTTACCGGGAGCAGGCTGAGCGCGAGTGCCCAGGCCCACTGGGTCGCGTCGAGCGAGGCGTTGCTGAAGAGCGTCCGGAGCGGCGGCAGGAGGACCGTGGCCAGGACAATGGCCGCCGAGATCGCGCAGGCCCCCACGAGGTACAGGTTCGTCCGCGGGTCGATCTGCCAGAGGTTCCGCTTGCGCGACCGGAAGCTGAACGCCCGCAGGAGTTCGTCGAAGCAGAGCGTGACGAAGGCCATCGTGCGGCCGGTCTCAAGGCCGCCCAGTTCGCGCCCCACGATGAACGAAACAATTACGGCGGCGGCCACGAACACTGCGTTGAAGCCGATCACGAACAGCGAGTAGCGCGTGAGGATGCCCTCGCTGGAGGGGCGGGGCTTCCGCCGCATGACATCGCCGCCGGGGGCATCGACGCCCAGCGCCAGCGCGGGCAGGCCGTCGGTCACCAGGTTGACGAGCAGAATCTGCGCCGCCACGAGCGGCGAGCCCAGCCCCGCCAGCACCGGCAGGAACACGGCCAGCGTCTCGCCGACGTTGCACGCCAGCAGGTATCCGATGAACTTGCGGATGTTGTCGAAGATGACGCGGCCTTCCTCGATCGCCTTGACGATGGTGGCGAAGTTGTCGTCGAGCAGGACGACGTCGGCCGCCTCCTTGGCCACGTCGGTGCCGGTCACGCCCATGGCCACGCCGATGTCGGACTTCTTGAGGGCCGGGGCGTCGTTGACGCCGTCGCCGGTCATGGCGACGACCTCGCCGCGGGCCTGAAGCGCCCGGACGATCCGCATCTTCTGTTCCGGCCACACGCGGGCGAAAACGCGAATGCGGCTGATCCGCCGCGAGAGTTCCTCGTCGGTCAGGGCCTCGAGATCGCGGCCGGCGATGACCTCGTCGCCGGGGCCGAGCATGCCCAGTTCGCCGGCGATCGTGCGGGCCGTGAGCAGGTTGTCGCCGGTGATCATGATCGTGTGGATGCCGGCGCGACGGGCCTCTTCAAGGGCGGCGCGGGCCTCGGGGCGCGGTGAGTCGCGCATCCCCACGAGGCCGACGAGCACGAGGTCGGACTCGTCCTCGGCGGCAATGGCGCTACGGGCGGGCGCTTCCTTCCACGCGAAGGCGAGGACGCGCAGTGCCTGCCCGGCCATGGCGTCGAGCTCCGCGTGCAGGCGTGCCCGGAGGGCGTCATCGAGCGTCACGACGCGGCCGTCACGCTCGACGCTGTGGCAGAGGGCCAGCAGGAGATCGGGGGCGCCCTTGACCAGGATTCGCTGCGCGCCATCGAGGTCGTGCAGCGTGGACATGCGTTTGCGCTGCGAGTCGAACGGCAGCTCCGCGAGGCGCGGGCAGCGGCGGCGGAGGTCCGGCACGTCCACGCCCTCGGTGCGGGCGAAATCGACGAGCGCCAATTCCGTCGGATCGCCGAACCGCCGCACCTCGCCGCCGGCCGCCGAAAGGTGGGCATCGTTGCAGAGGACGGCCACCTGGATGAGCCGCCGGCGCGACGGGGCCGCGGACGGTGCCGCCGCAGCGTCCAGATCATCGCACGTCACCGCACGGACGACCGTCATGCGGTTCTCGGTGAGCGTGCCGGTCTTGTCGGTGCAGATGTACGTGGCGCAGCCGAGCGTCTCGACCGCGGGCAGCTTGCGCACGATCGCATGGTGGCGGCTCATCCGATAGACGCCCAGCGCGAGGACCACCGTGACGATGGCCGGCAGGCCCTCGGGCACCGCGGCCACGGCGAGGCTGACGGCGGTCATGAACATCTGGAGATAGGTTTCCCAAGCGTACGGTCCGCGGGCGATGCCCACGAGGAACACGACGCCGCAGATGACGAGCGTGGCCACGCCGAGCAGCTTGCCGAAGCCGGCGAGCTTCTGCTGGAGCGGCGTCGTCTCGGGCGCCTGCTCGGCCAGAAGCTGGGCGATCCGGCCGATCTCGCGCTCGAGGCCCGTGGCGACCACGAGGCCGCGCCCTCGCCCGTAGGTGACGACCGTGCCGGCGTAGGCCATGTTCGCGCGGTCGGCCAGGCTGAGGTCGGCGGCCACCGGGGCGGCGTCTTTCTCGACAGGCTCGGATTCGCCCGTGAGGCCGGCCTCGTCGATCCGCAGGTTGTGGGCCTCGACGATCCGCAGGTCGGCCGGCACGACCGCGCCTTCGCGCAGGACCACGAGGTCGCCGGGCACCAGGAGGTCGGAGGCCACGCGGGCGGTGGCGCCGTCGCGGAGGACCTCGCACTCGGGCACCGAGAGTTTCTTCAGGGCTTCGAGCGCCCGCCCGGCCCGCCGCTCCTGGGCGACGCCGAGGCACGCGTTCAGGATGAGAATGGCGAGGATCACGCCGGCGTCGGTCATCTCGCCCACGGCCAGCGACACGGCGGCCGCGGCGACAAGGATCAGGACCAGGAAGTCCTTGAACTGCCCCAGGAACATGCCGAGGAGGGTCTTGCGGCGGCCCTCGGGCAGGGCGTTGCGGCCGAACTTAACGAGCCGCGACTCGGCCTCGGCCGGCGAGAGCCCGCGCGCCGCATCGGTCGCGAGCGCCTCGGCCGTGGCGCGCACGTCGAGAGCATGCCAGGATGTCTTCGGTTCGGCCAAGCCCTTTTCCCTGAAGTGCAACCACTAACCTTTTACGCCGGGGAGGGCGGGAATGCAACAAGAACCGGAGGGGCGGGCCACACGGCATACACGCTGTCAACA
>PMZT01000104.1 GCA_003170085.1 Planctomycetia bacterium
TGCTGCTGGCGCTGGCGTTCGCGCGGCCGTTCTTCGAGGAGAAGAAGGCCGAGGGCGTCGGCGGCATCGTCCAGGCCGCCACCGCCCGCGTGATCGTCGTCGACACATCGGCGTCGATGGGGCGGCCGGGCCTCCTGGAAGCCGCGAAGAAGGAAGCCGAGTCGGCCCTCGGCGGCCTCGCCCCGGGCGCCGATGCGGCTGCGCTCATCACGTTCGCCGAGTCGCCGCGCCTGGAGGCGCCGCTTGCCGACCAGTTCTCGGAGGTCCGCTCGAAGATCCGCGGCCTCGCGGTCTCCAGCGGCGGCACCAACATCGCCGAGGCCCTCCGCAAGGCCGATTCGACGCTCAAGTCCGCCGTGGCCGCCCACAAGGAAATCGNNACATCGACGACATGAACCCGCAGTTCTATCCCGCCGCGATGGAGCGCCTTTTCGCGGCCGGCGCGGCCGACGTGCCGGCGATCATCGAGGCCGACGTCCCCTCGTCGCTCACGCTCGACGGGTTGCCGCGCACGCTGGCGGTCCGCGTCGCGAACTATTCCGCAAAGGAAATGGTCGACCTGCCGGTGGTCCTGACGCTCGGCGACAAGGCGGTCGACACGCAGAAGGTCCGCATCCGGCCGGGCGAAAGCGTGCCCGTCCGGTTCCGCACCACGTTCAAGCAGCCCGGCGACAATCCGGGCACGATCGCGGCGGGCAAGGCCGAGGCGGCCCTGCACGAGAACGTCTTCTACTTCAACGCCCGGGTGATTCCGCGGATCCGGGTGGCCGTCCTGACGGGCGGCGCGCCGGTGGCCGCCGGCGCGGCCGGGGCGTCGACCCCGGCGAGCGATCCCGGGTTCTTCATCGAGAAGGCCCTGGCGCCGACGGCCGATTCGCCGTTCTCCGTCAAGCGCGTCGCCGCGGCCACCGCCACGGCGGCCGACCTGGAGGGATGCATGGTCGCAATCATGGCCGACGCAAAGGACGTGTCGGCCGACGCCGTCAGGGCGATGGCGGCGCTCCTCAAGCGCGGCGGCGGCATCCTCTTCGTGCCGGGCGGGTCGGTCGAAGCCGAGGGGTTCAACCGCACGTTCGCCGACCTGGCCCCCTGCAAGCTGCGGGACCTCTATAAGCCACCGGTCCGGGCCGGGGAAACGCCGGGCCTGGTGCTCGCGAAGATCGATTTCGAGCACCCGGTGTTCGAGGTGTTCCAGCATCCGCACTACGGCGACCTCGCGAGCCCGCGGTTCCGCCAGTTCTGGGAGGTCGGCGACTCGCAGCTCGCGCGGGTCCTCGCGCGGTACGAGGACGGCAAGCCCGCCATCCTGGAACGCGAGATCGGCGCGGGCGTCTCGATGATGCTCACGAGCCCCATGGACCTCAAGTGGAACACGATGCCGCTACGGGCGATCTTTTTGCCTTATCTGCATCAGACTGTGCGGTACCTGGCGGTCCGGTCGGAGCGGCGGACGCTCTACCAGGTGGGCGACACGCTGCCCGTGGCCGAGGGCGGCACGCTCAAGGACCCCGCCGGGAAGACGCACAAGGCCGACGACGCCGTCGCGGCACTGCCGGGCTTCTACGCCCTGACCGAGAAGGACGGCGGCGAGCCGTTCCAGTTCGCCGTCAACCTGGACCCGGCCGAGGCCGACCCGACGACCGTGACGGCCGACCAGTTGGCCGCCGCCGTGACGAGCCCGCAGGACGTGGTGGTCCAGGCGCTCTCGGGCGGCGAATCGACCTCCAGCGACGACCGCGAGAAGTCCGACCGCGGGATCTGGTGGTACCTGGCGGCCGGGCTGGTGCTTTTGTCGATTGCTGAATTGTTCGTGGCGAACCGGACGCAGCGGCATTAACGTTTAGCCGTCGCCGGCACGGCGACGAGAATCTCAGATCTGAAATTTCAGATTTGAGATTTGAGATACCAGAATGAGGAGCATGCCATGACCGATTACGCACGGCTGGCGGCCCAACTGAACAAGGTCCGCTGGGCCTGGAAACGCAAGGCCATGCTCTCGGGCCTCGCGAAGGTGCTCCTGGAATCCCTGGCCCTCTTCACGCTCTTCCTCCTCGCGGACTGGCTCTACCAGCCGCGCCCGGGCATCCGCACGGCCTTCTTTGTCCTGATGGGCCTGGCGCTCCTCGGCCTCATCGTGAAGCACATCCTCCTGCCGCTCTTCCGCAAGATCCCCGACGAGCAGCTGGCCCTGTACGTCGAGGAGCATCGCGAGGAGTTCCAGGGCGCGCTCCTGACGGCGGCCGAGTTCGGCCGGGCCACCGGCCTGTCGCCGCGCCAGGCCGAGATGATCCAGGCCTCGGTCGGCGAGGCGACGGAGCGGACCGCCCGGACGCACCTCCGCACGTTCGTGAACCTCGGCCGCCTGCGGAAGTACGGCGTGGCGGCGCTGGTCCTGCTCGCGCTCTACGTGGCCACGTGCTTCGTGTTTCCGGGGTCGGTCGGCCACCGGGTCCTCCGCGTGCTTCAGCCGTGGCGGGCGACGGCCGAGGACCTGGCGTCGGGCGGATCGACCGCCCTGCCCTTTGAAGACATGATCAAGGGCCCGATTGATTTCGCCCTGTCGAAGAAGGATTCCCGCGTGCCGCGCGGCGGCGAGTTTGCCCTGGAGGCGGTCCTCTCGCGGCGGCCGACCGAGGCGGTGCTCCTCCACTTCCGCCCGGTCGCCGAGGGCGAAAACGCCGTCTGGCGCGATCTCCCGATGACCGAGATCGAGAAGCTCAACGGCTTCGGCGGGGCCCTGAAGGACATCAACGAGGACCTCCAGTTCTGCGCCGCCACGGGGGAGTACACTTCCGAGCCGCACCGCCTTACGGTCTACAACGCCCTGGCGCTGGAGGGCATCCAGGTCACCACGAAGTTCCCCGCGTACCTGAAGTTGCCCGACCGCGTCGAGACCAGCACGACCGGCGACGTGGCTGCGCCCATCGGGGCGACCGTCACGGTCCGCGTGCAGGCGAACAACCCCCTGGTCGCGGGCAGCCTGAAGTGGGACAAGACGGCCCAGGACCTCCAGGTCGAGGCCGCGAAGACGTCGGCGGCCGCTTCGTTCGAGGTCCGGGAAGACGCCGCGTACACGTTTGCCGTCAAGGACGTCGACGGGCAGGAACTGGCGACGACCGTGCCGTCGTACGTGCGGGCGCTCAAGGACCAGCCGCCCAAGGTCGAGATCAAGTCGCCCGGGATCGACATCGCCACGCACCCGCTGGGGCAGATCACGATGGTGGGCGAGGCGGCCGACGACTTCGGCATCGAGGGCGTGGACCTGGTCTACCAGTTGATCGCCGAGAACGGGTCGCCCGAGGTCCGCATTCCGCTCGCGTTCAAGCCGCAGTCGTCGCCCGATGGCGGCGTGGGGCAGGTGGCGACCGGCGCGTATCTGTTTGCGCTGGAGGACCTTAAGCCGCGCGTGGTCCCCGGCACGCTCATCACCTATTACCTGGAGGCCCGCGACCAGAAGGGCCAGAAGGCTGTCACCGACATCTACACGATATATGTGGGGTTCTTCGAGCAGTGGGCCACGTGGAACATCGAGCCGCCCGAAGATCACGGCGCCGTCCCGGAAGAACTGCTGGTCGTTCTCGCGGCCACGTGGCACCTGCACGTGCAGAAGGAGGAGTTGCCCGCGGAGGACTTCAACAAGCAGGCCGAGGAACTGGCCGGCCTCATGGTCAATCCTGAAACGAAGGAAGTCTTCCCGTACGTCAAGCTCGCGAAGGTCCCGCCCGAGAAGCTCGAGTTGGCCAAGAAGGTTCCGCCGCTGGCCAAGAAGGCGCACGACGCCCTGGCGGCCCACGACACGGCCAAAGCGCTGGAGCACCTCCGTGCGGCCATTGCCATCCTGACAGCCCTTGGGCTGACGGAATCGCCGATGGTTCTGGCCCAGATGAACGGAGGTGCCGCGGCGCCGAAGCCCGATGACAGCCTCTCACAGGTTACGCTCATCGAGAAGTACAAGGCCGCGAGCATGGAACTGCCGGCCGGGGCGGCTGCGCCCGAGTCGGCCGGCCAGGCGTATCGCCGCGAACTCAAGAAGGCCGAAGAGGCCGAGAAACTCCAGAAGAAGGCCGAGGAACTCAAGAAGGAGCAGCAGGAACTCACGACCCGTGCCGAGGCCCTGGCCGCCAAGCCCGATGCCGCCGCCCAGAAACCCGAGGAACACAAGGCTGGCGAGAAAGCCGACGAGAAGCCCGGCGAGCATAAGGCCGGCGAGAAGGCCGCCGGCGCCAAGCCCGACTCTCCCGCCGCCCTGGCCGACGACCAGAAGCATACCGCCGAGAAGGCCAAGGCCCTGGCCATGGACGCCAAGGCCCTTGCCAAGCTCGACGCCGGGTTCACCAAGGCGGGTGACAAGATCGACGAGGCCGCGCGCCACATGTTCAACGCGTCGACCCAGGTCCGCCAAGATGACATGAAGGAAGCTGTTATCGCGATGAAACGCGCCCAGGAGAACATCAAGGAGGCCGCCGACGCCGTCCAGGGCATGAAGGGGCAGAGCCTGGAGCAGGGCGTCGACCTGGCCCAAGCCCATGCCGAGAAGATACTGAGGGAGCAGGTGGAGGTCCGTGCCCGGGCGCGGGCCATCGCCGACAAGGTCGACGCCTCGGGCAAGGTCGACGCCGGGCAGCAGCGCGACCTGAAGGGTCTGGCCCGCCGGCAGGGCGAGAACCGCGTGGGCATGGAGCGGCTGAAGCAGGAGATCGGCACGCTACGCGAACTGGCCGCCCGTGGCGCACGGGCCGAGACCGCCAAGGCCATCGACGAGGCCAACCGAAGCGTCGAACGCACCCAGGTCGTGCAGAAAATGACGAATGCGGCCGTGGAACTCGACGGTCTCCGCGCCCCCGCGGCCGCCGAAGAAGGCGCGAAGGCCGAAGCCGGCGCCCAGGCGGTCGTCGATCGGCTGCGCGCGGCCGCCGGTACCTTGGCGTCGGACTACAAGTCCGAGCTTGTCCGGGCCAAGCACGAGGCCGACCGCGTGGCCGGCGACTTGGCGAAGCTCTCAGGCAAGCCCGAAGCCGGCGCCGCCGATCCGAAGGCCCCGCCGCCGACCAGCGCCGAGCGGGCCGAACTGGGTCAGCGCGCAGCCGCCGACCTGGCGAATCTCTCGCGTCACCTGGAAAACCGTCGCCTGGCCCCCGATGAGGCCGGGCAACTGAAGAAGGCCCTCGATGATCCGAACGTGCTGCCGGCCGTCCTGGCGTCCGACGAGGCCAAGCGCGAGCAACTGCGCGGCATCGTGAAGGTCCTGGGCACCAAGCTGGCGGCCGAACTCGAGGCGAAGCTGCAAGCCGAGCGGCTCAAGGACTTCCAGCGCGAGGAGTGTCCGCCGCAGTATCGCCCCCTGGTGAACAAGTACTACGAAGTCCTGGGCCAAAGCGCCAAGGATTAGCGGCCGCGACGGCGGCAAAGGCATAGACTGTAATGGATTTGTTTCAGGCATTATTCAAGGTCCCGGCCGGCGCCTTTGCGGAGGGCCGGTTCCTCTTTCTGACCCGCCTGCCCATTGAGGTGCTCATTCTGGCCTTTGTGGCGCTCGCGGCCATGGTGTGGCTGATGTATCGCGACCTCCTCCGCCGCGGCTCGGGGCGGTCGCGCTGGGTGCTGCTGGGCCTTCGGCTGGCGGTGGTGGCCATCCTCGTCTTCCTGCTGGCGATGCCGGCGCTGCGGCTCGTGAACCCGCCCCTGGGGGCGTTCACGGCGGTGATGGTCGATACGTCGAGGTCCATGTCGATTACCGACATGGGCACGGGGCAGGCGAAGCAGGCCCGCCTCGATGTCGCCAAGGAACTTCTCGCGGGCGGCCATGCGGGGGGCGGCCTGCTGAAGGGGATTGAAGGCCAGTCGAAGGTCATCGTCTACGCCTTCGACAGCGACGTCCGCCGCACCGGCGACGTGGCCGACCTCAAGCCCGCGGGCCCGTCCACGAACCTCTTCCGGGCCGTCCGCGACATGGAAGCCGACCTGCGCGGCCTGCCGCTGGCCGCCGTCGTTATGGTGACCGACGGTTGCCGCAACGAGGGCGGCACGGGTGAGGATGCCGCACGCCTGCTCAAGGCCCGGCGTGTGCCCTTGCACGTCATTGGCTTGGGCAACGCCAGCCCGCCGAAGGATTACGAAGTGGTCCGCGTGTTTGCCCCCCGGACCGTCCGCCGCAACACCGAGGTCGAGATCTGGGTCACGGTCCGCCACACCGATTTCCGCGATCCGTTCGACCTGGTGGTGACGCGGGGCGACCTGACCCTGAAGACCGAGCGCGTGACGCCCGGCGCCGGCGAGGACGACGTCGAGCGCGTGCGCGTGGCGTTTACGCCCGACTTCGAGGGCGCCGCCACGTACAAGGTCTCGATCGCGCCCGCCCCCGGCGAGACCAACACGAACAACAACTTCAAGGAGTTCGTGATCGAGTTGCAGGACGACCGGCTGCCGGTCCTGTACATCGAGGGCAGCCCGCGCCTGGAGTACCGGTTCCTGCGGCGCGCGCTGTACCGCGATACCGACTTCCGCCTTATCGGCCTGCTGCGCCTGGCCAAGGACCGCTACTACGTCCAGGGGGCGAACGAGGCCGAAAAGTGGCTCGAAAAGGGCTTCCCCGACGCGTCGGACCCGCAGGCGAAGCAGCGGCTGTTTGCGTTCGAGGCGATTATTCTGGGCGACATCGAGGCCGGCTACTTCACGCCCGAGCAGTTGGCGCTGCTGGAAGAGTTCGTGCGGGTGCGCGGCGGCGGCCTCCTGATGCTGGGCGGCGTGAACTCGTTCGGCCTCGGCAAGTACGCCGGAACGCCCGTCGGCAAGATGCTGCCGCTGGAGGTCTCGCCGCAGGACCTGCCGTACTCCGACGAGCAGTTTGGCGCGAAGGTGACGGAGGAAGGCCTCTCGCACCCCGTCATGCGCCTCGTGCCCGACCCCAACGAGAACCAACGCATGTGGGAGAAAGCCCCGCCGCTGATCGGCATCACGCCCCTCCGCAAAGTGAAGGCGGGGGCCTCGGTGCTCCTCGCGCAAGAGAAGGGCGGCCTGCCGGTCCTTGCCGTGCAGAACTACGGACAGGGTCGCGTGGCGGGGTTCACGTCGGGCGGCTCGTGGTACTGGCAGGTCTCGCGGCCGGCCAGCGACGAGTTCCACGAGAAGTTCTGGAAGCAACTGATCCGCTGGCTCGCCGTCGGCGCCAAGCAGCGCCTGACGGTCGAGACCGACGCCGACGTCTATGCCCGCGGCAAGCCGGTCATCGTCAAGGCCACTGTGTGCGAGAAGGACCTGCGGCCGGTGAGCGATGCCGCCGTTGTGGCGACCCTCACGAACCCCGCCGGCAACTCCGAAGACGTGCCGATGGACTGGATTCTCTCGCAGGACGGCGTCTATCAGTGCCGCTACCTGGCGCCCGAAGAGGGCACCTACACCGTGAGCGTGAAAGTGCAGGGCTGGGACCTGCCGCCCGCAAAGGCGGGGTTCGAGGTCTCCGAGCCGTACATCGAGTACAGTAATGCGGGCCTCAAGGAAGACCTGCTGCGGGGCATGGCCAAGATGACCGGCGGCCGGTACTTTACGGTGACCGAGGCGCCGGGGCTGGTCGAGGCGATTGCGCGGAACGTGAAAGAAACCAGCGAGGCGGGTATCAAACCGGTTGATCGCGAAATCTGGGACCTGCCGTGGGTGCTGGTCTTGCTGATCGGTTTGATGGCGGCCGAGTGGTTTGTGCGCCGCCGCAGGGGCCTTGCGTAATACGACAACGCAAGTTCCCAGGTTTTGCGCGGCGGGTCTCCGTACCCGCCGCGCAATGAGCAAACTTGCGCTGTCGTATTAAGAGGCTGTGATAGGAGGTTCTTGATGAAACGCGGCGACGTGATCCACCGCAAGAACGATCTCAGGCTCGGCCGCGATGCCGAGATGCTGGCGGGTGCGTGGGCGAAGATCGCCGACTTGTCGCGCCGGCGGTTCCTCGGGGCGAGCGCCGCGGCCGTGGGCGGGGCGCTCGTGGGCGGCCTGTTCGGTTTCCTGGGCGAACCGCGGCCTCTGCGGGCCGACACCGCCGTCAAGACGGGCCAGTTCATCTTTCCGCGGCTCCAGTTCACCGTGAAAGACGACACGCCCGACCGCTGGAACGTGGGTCCGGTGGGCGATGTGAACCTGCGCAAGAAGCTCCAGGAACTCACGAACATCAACGTCAGCCTGGAGCCGAAGGTCGTTCGCCTGGGCGACTTCGACGACCTCTGCCGCCACCCGTTCGTGTTCATGACTTCCGAGGGCTACTTCGATCTGCCGCGCGAGGAGGAATGGAACCTGCGCGAGTTCCTGGAGCGCGGCGGCTTTATCCAGGCCGATGATTGCGTGTACAACACCCGCGAGGACCGCTTTTACCGCGACTACATCAAGCTCGTGGGCAAGCTCTTCCCCGACAATCCGATGCGAAAGGTTCCGCTGGACCACGAGGCCTTCCACTGTTACTTCGACATGCCCAACGGCTCGCCGTCGATGCAGGGCACCGGGGCGCCGGCCATGGGCCTGTTCGAGCGCGGCACCGGCCGCATCATGACGATCGTCGACCCGGGCGACATCCACTGCGGCTGGCAGTGCCGCTTCTGGAGCCCCGAGAAGAACATGGAAGCCATCAAGATGGGCATTAACATCATTATCTATTTCCTGTCGCATTAGAGTCGTCGGTTCAGCCGCGGAGGGGCGCCTGCACTCTAGCCACGGNNAACGCAAAGAGCGCAAAGGGAAAAAGAGGGAAACAGCACAACATCGACAGGGGGAGAAACACCTGGTCACCCACATTCTCCTGACCGTCGGCTCGATCCTGTGTCTGGTTGCCTTGGGAATTGCGGCCTACAGGATATCCGAGAAGGCGGGATACCCGGGGCTCGTCGGCTTGGCCATGTTATTCCCGGTGTTCAATTTCGTGCTTCTGATGTTCGCCGCGTTTGCGAAGTGGCCGGTTGAGAGACGCGCCGAGCAGTTCCTGGAGGAACGGAATCAGGCCCTTCGGGAACTACGCGAGCTCCGAGGCGAAGCGAGCCCGGCGAATCAGTAGCTGTGGTTTTCGGTGCAGCCCCGGAGGGGCGCCTGCACNNCGGGCGCGAGCCCGTGGAAAGGGATGCGGTGCGCCATTCAGGTTTTGTTCTTTGTTTTGAAGCCCCAGCGGGGCGACTGTCCGTTGGTTCAGTCTCCCCGCCGGGGCTCGAGAAGAAGAGGAACCTGGGACGTGGGGCCGCGCGGACCACGGGCTCGCGCCCGTGGCTAGAGCGC
>PMZT01000221.1 GCA_003170085.1 Planctomycetia bacterium
CTCCGTGTCTCCCTGGCCTTCCTCTCCGACAATGACCTGCATTCCTTCCTTCACACCGCTGCCACTGATCTCGGTCATCGTCCCGTCGCTAACGCCAACCACCACCTCCAGCGGCCGGACAAAGCCGCCATCGGTTTCCACCCAAAGGCGGCCACGGTCTTGAGTGTTCGTAGACTCAGCGGCGATCGCCGTCTTACTCACCACCGGGTCTATCTGTGACGCCTGCGGCTTCCAACGCAACGCCGCATTGGGCGCCAACAGTACATTAGACCGCTGGTCCAGCTCAAATTGGACGTTCGCCGTCAGGTATGGCAGCAATTTGCCCTTGGAATTGTCGGTCGTTACGACCACGGTGTACGTGACGACGTTCTGCGTCATGGTGGCGTTAAAGCGGATCTTGCCCACCTGGCCGATGAAGACCTCGCCGGGATGGGCGTCGACGGTGAACGTGACGGCCTGGCCCGGATGGATGTTGCCGATGTCGGCCTCGTTGACCGAGACCCAGACCTGCATGCGCGTGAGGTCCTTGGCGATGAGGAACAGGCTGGGCGCGTTGAGGCTGGAGACGACCGTCTGGCCGATGTTGACGCGCCGATCGATGATGACGCCCTTGATGGGCGACTTGATCGTGCAGTAGCTCAGGTTGCGCTGGGCCCGCTGGAGTTGCGCCACGGCCTGGCCCACGGCGGCCTTGGCCTGCACGATGACGGCCTCGCCGAGCGCCACGTTGGCCTTGGCCACGTCGAAGCCCGACTTGTAGGCGTCATAGCTGCTTTGTGCCAGGGCCTCGGACGGCCCGAGCTTCTGCGCCCGGTCCCAGTCGCGTTTGGCCTGATCGAGCTTGGCCTTCATCTGATCGCGGTCCGCCTCGGATCGCGTCACGTTCGCCTTCGCCAGTTCCAGCCCCGCGGCGGCCTGCGCCGCGTCCGCCGCGTAAAGCGAATCGTCGATCTGCGCCAGCACCGTCCCTTCCTCGACGGCCGAGGTGTAGTCGATCCGCGCGGCGTTGTCGTCCTTGCCGAAGGAGTTGATCTGCCCGGCCACCTGGGCGCCGACGTCGACCAACTCTTCAGGCTCCACCGTGCCGGTGGCGCCGATGGTGGCCAGGAGGTCGCCCCGCGTCACGGGGACCGTGCGATAGGCGACGGCGTCTCCGCGGCTGGAGTACCAGTACCAGCCGCCGACGATTCCGGCGGCCACCAACAGGAAGACCGCGATGACGATCAGCGTGACTATCGTTTTCATGTCAGACCTCGCTACGGGCTGAGGACGGCGCGGTGCCCACTCGTGGGGCGACCGGCCCGTCCTTGGGTTCTAATGTGGCTTCCAAGTGCGACCCCAATTGATCCAGCAATTGGTGCAAATGTTCCTGCTCTTTTGGGCTCAGGCCGGCGAGGATGGCCTGGGTCCTTGCAGCGTGCCCCTTGCGGACGCGCAGGGCAAGCTCCCGGCCGGCGGGGGTGAGGCTGACGACCTTGGACCGGAGATCGGTGTCGGAGGCACTGCGGGCGACAAGCCCGAGGCGTTCCATGCGATCGATGACGCCTGTGATGCTCGGCGGCTGCACGAGGAGGCGATCCCCCAGGTCGGTCAGCCTGAGGCGCGTAAGCCCCTCCTCCTCCGCGCGCAGGAGAACCTGGAGAACACCCCATTGCGACCCGGTGATGCCGAACTGGCTGAAAAAGGGCTCCATGATGTGCCGGATCAACCCGAAAAGGCGGATGATCGAGCGATAGGTGACCTCGGTCGTCGCTGACGCTCTGGGCACTCGCTTGGTGGGCACGCGTAACCCTCCTTACCTTTAGTTAGCATACTAATGAATCGCCGGCCTGTCAAGAGCGATTTTCAGAAAATTTCCGGATTCCAGGTAACCGCTCAGTTACGGGTGCATAAATTCTAGCGCGGGTGGCACCCGCCGCGGCGGGCGCCTTTGGGTGGCCGTGCTTGCGTCGGTGGGGCGCACGGCCACCCAACATCGCCCGCCNNCGCCGCGGCGGGCAGCACCCGTAACTGAGCGGTTACGATTCCAGCGGTGCGTCAACATCGAAATCGTGAGTGCGGGTACGGAGACCCGCCGCGTCGAAGACCCGCCGTGGCGGGCAAAGTGGTGAGTTGCGTTGTACCAACAAGAACGCCGCAGGGAACCACATGGGTGGCTTCCTGCGGCGAGATAACTCGCTGGAGTCGCGAGAGGCTGTCGGTTGATTACTGCCCGTGGGGTGCGGTGTGCCCGGACGGCGCCCCGCCGGCTCCGCCCGCGTTACCGTGGCCGCGGGGCTTCTGGCTGCGGTTGCCGCGACGCCGCCGCTGGCTCCGCCCGCCCGGTTGACCCGGCTGGCCGGGTTGACCATGCTGGGCGTGCTGTCCATGCGCGGCGTGCTGTCCATGCGCGGCGTGCTGCGCGTGCTGACCAGGCTGCCCGTGGGAACCGTGTGGATGATGTTGCGCAGGTTGCTCCATCCGGTCCGGCTGAGCATCGATCTCCGGCGTGTGGCCTGCCGGCTCGTCCCACTCAACGATGGCGGGTTCCGGCGGCAGCGATTCGCGCTCGCGCGCGTAGGCCCGGAGGACCTCTTCCTGGCTGGGCGCCGCGGGGGCCGGTTGTGACGACTTGGGGCCGTGGCCGTGTGCGTGGTTATCCCCCGGCGATGCCGGGGGCTTGTTGCTGGACGCATGAGTCGGGTGCGACGGCCTCCGCTCAGGGTCCCGCCCGTGCGTGCGCGGGGCCTCTCCGTGGCCGGACGCCGCGCGAGCGGCATGGGGCGGCCTGGACCCACGGTCATGTGGCGTGTGGCTCCGCGCCGGCTGTCCGTGTCCATGGCCGGACCTTGCGTGGGCTTCAAGCGACGGGCGTGCGCCGCGACCGTGACCTCCGGCGTGGGGCCGGCGATCGGCCTCGAAGTCGGGCTCCGGAATGTCGTCGGGCGCGGGGGCCAGCGGAATCTTGTTGCCCAGGAGCCTCTCGAGGTCCTTGAGCAGCACCCGGTCGTTGGGTGTGACGAAACTCGTGGCCTTGCCGCGGGCCGCCAGGCGGGCCGTGCGGCCGATACGGTGGACGTAGTCCTCCGGCGACCGCGGGAAATCGTAATTGATGACGTGCTCGATGTCGGCCACGTCCAGGCCGCGCGCCGCAATGTCGGTGGCGATGAGCACGCGGTAGCGCCCTTCGCGGAAGCCGCCCATGGCCTCGTCGCGCTGGCGCTGCTCGCGATCGCCGTGGATACGGGCGACAGTGTGCCGGCGGTCGCCGATGCGCCGGGCCAGCCGGTCCACGCCGCGCTTCGTCCGCACGAACACAAGGATGCGGCCGCTTTCCTCGTTGAGGAGTTTCAGGAGGAGCGGCATCTTCTGGGTTTCGTGGACAGCGAACAGTTGCTGCTCGGCCCGCTCCACCGGCATCGAAGCCGCGCCCACCTGGATTTTGATCGGGTCCAACATGCTGCGGCGGGCGATCTGCTCGACGTCGGCCGGCATCGTCGCCGTGAACATCATCGTCTGGCGGCGCGGCGGCAGGGCCGCGATAATGCGGCGGATCTGGGGGATGAACCCCATGTCGTGCATGCGGTCGGCCTCGTCCACGATGAGGATCTCGACCTCCTTCAGCGAGACCGTCTTCTGTTCCAGGTGGTCCAGCAGGCGGCCCGGCGTCGCCACGATGATGTTGGGCCAGGACCGCAGGGCCTTCCAGTCGATATCGATCTTGACGCCGCCCACCAGACTGACCACGCGGATGCCGCTGGAGTGGCCGAGCTGGTGAAACACGCCGACGATCTGGTGCACCAGTTCGCGCGTGGGCGCGAGGACCAGTGCCCCCAGTTCGGCCCGCTTCGCGAGCCTCTGGATCAGCGGCAGCGCGAACGCGGCCGTCTTTCCGGTGCCCGTCTGGGCCAGGCCGATCAGGTCGCGGCCGGCCAGGGCCGGCATGATGCACTGGGCCTGGATCGGCGTGGGCGTCGCGAAACCGGCGGCGACAAGGTCCTGCTGGATGGTGTCGAGGAACGGACAGTCGGTGAACTTCGCAATAACAGTGTGAGATGTCAAGCTACAGTACCTCTCATCTAAGGGTTCCCGCGGAGCCTGGGCTCCGGGCAACCGGGGGCCGGCGCTCGCGACGGCGCCCCGACGGGGCAACCGCGTCGCATGCGTCCGATCGGGAAAGGCACCCGCCCATGCGGGCTGCGGCTCTCCCTTTGCGCCCCGCAGTCATCTCTACCGGGGCGCCCTTATCAGTGAAGCGTTTGGCTTCCCGTCACGGCCTTTCGGGTACGGACGGGGCCGGGACAGGTGCAGCGGAAGCGGATAACGAGAGCTGGGACCGGGGCGGAAGGCGAAACCGCAACTCCGCGACTGATCGAACCTCTGGCACTTCCATCGGCAGCACGTACTCCACTTGACGGATGAGTATATACGCCCAACCCGCCTATTGCAAACATAAAGTCTTTGTCGTTCGCGAGTTTTACGCCAGGTGCGGCATGTAGTAGCGGCACGCGTCCGCGACGGCCTGGGCCGGCGGAGAATCGAACGGGAACCGGGCCTGGTCCACCGTCAACCCGCGGACCTCGATGCGCTTGAGGTCGTTGGTGCCTATGCCGGCCGACGCCCCGAGCTGCATCGTGTTCTCGCCCTGGAAGGGCCGCTGCATGGGCTTGGCCTGCGGATCGTAGCCCATGACGGCGGTGCAGACGGCGTCGGTACAGACGGGGTTGCGGCCGGCAAAGAGCAACTTCGGGGTGACGGGCTTGAGCGTCTTCAGCCACGGCCCCTCGCCGCCGGTGACCGTTTCGACCGCCTCGACGACCGACAGGTCCACCGGCCGCGCGCCCACGCAGTCGGCCACGATGCGCGGCACGCGGAACTTCCAGACGGGCTGGCCCTCGGGCATCTTGCAGCCGATGTTCTGGAGCGCGCTGACGGGTTCCTTGCCCTCGTGGAAGATCGCCATGCGGGCCTGGAGGCCGTCCTCGTTGGGGGCACCGTCGCCGTAGAGCGACTGCGGCGGCATGCCGAAGAGGTTCTTCATGGCGGCGGTCATGCCCGCGCAGCCGTGGTCCTTGAGCTTGGCAAGCGAGATGAATACATCCGTCTTCTCGTAGCGGGCGTTGACATCGAAGGCGGAATAGATGAACCCGCCCCACGGCACCTTCAGCCGTGCGTACGCCGGCCACGTACCGCGATTGCGGGTGTTCTCGAACGCCACGCGGTGGTCGCCGGCGGCCTTGATGGCCTCGACGTCCCATCCGGCGGCCGTCAGGGCCTTTTCGGGCAGATCGCGGAAGTAGAAGCTCTCGACCAGCACGATCTGCTTCGCCCCCGCGTCGGCGAGGATGGCACACAGCGCCGCCGCCACGTTCGGATGCGTGTGGTACGTGCGGATCGCCGACAGGCCGCAGGCGGGGCCGCTGCCGCCGGTCAGGTTCAGCTTGATCGTGACGGTCTTGTCGCGGACGAGGTTGCCCAGGCCGCCGATGAGGTTCAGGCTCGCCTGGAGCTGTTCGCGCACGACCTTCGGCTCGTACGATTCGCATCGCTGGATGGCCACCGGCGAGGCAGGGGCCTCGGATGACTTGTCGGGAAGCGCTGCCGCCTCCGCGGCGTAGGCGCCGGACCACCGGCCGGCCACCAGGGCGCCGGCCGTGCCGAGTCCACCAATGAGTACCTGCCGACGGGTGAGCGGAAGGCGCATGTGCGGCTCCTTAGAAACGGGTGCGGTTCGTACACCGTGATTATGCAGCAGGCCGCGTGGCGTGGCAAGGGTTTCCTTGGACAATGCCGCTCCAGAAGTTACTATGACGGTCGATTGACGGTCACAGAAACTCGGGCGGGTGAAGCTCTGGAAACTCCGGAAACCGCAAAGAAGGCCGAAGCCGCCGCCGCGCCGCTCGCGGCCGGTACTCCCGTTGTGCGGGAAGCCGAGCGCCTGCGAGACATCTCCGCCACCCAGTGGAAGACGGGTATTGCCGCGTGGCTGGGCTGGCTCTTCGACGGCCTCGACATGCACCTGTACACGCTGGTGGCGGCGGTTTTCGTCGCGCAGCTTCTCGACCTTTCCGATCCGTCGAACGACCTCGTGAAGAGCCGGAGCTCGTGGATTCAGGCGGCGTTCCTGGTGGGCTGGGCGCTGGGGGGCGGGGTCTTCGGCCGGCTGGGCGACCGGCTCGGCCGCAGCCGCACGCTCAGCCTGACGATCCTGACGTACGCGCTCTTCACGGGCCTCTCGTGCTTTGCGCAGGCGTGGTGGCAGCTTCTCATTTTCCGGTTTCTCGCGGCCCTGGGCATCGGCGGCGAGTGGGCCGTGGGGTCCTCGCTCCTGGCCGAGACGTGGCCGCGGCGGTGGCGCCCGTGGATCGCCGCGGTCCTTCAGACGGGGGTCAACGTGGGCGTGCTGCTGGCGTGCCTGACGTATGTCCTCATGTCGAACACCAACCCACGGTACGTTTTCCTGGTCGGGATCGTGCCCGCGCTCCTCGTCTTCTGGATCCGCCGCGCGGTGCCCGAGCCCGAGGAATGGCGGGCGGCGAAAGCGCGGGCGGCGCACCACGAGCCGGGCGTGCGCGACCTTTTCCGGGGCGGCGTGCGGCGGACGACGCTGCTGACGATCCTCATCTGCAGCCTGTCGCTGAGCGCGTGGTGGGCGTTCATGTTCTGGAACTCGCAGCACGTGCGGAACCTGCCGGAGTTCGCCGGCCTGCCGCGGCCCGAGCGCGAGGTCAAGGTCAGCCTGGTGTTCTTCCTGGTGATCCTGGTGTCGGTGGGCGGGAACTTCTTCGGCGGCCTGCTGGCCAGGCGGCTGGGCTACCGGCGGGGGATCGCGCTCATGTTCGCGGGGTTCCTGGGGGCGTTCATCGGCGCCTTCGCCGTGCCGCGCGACTATCTTTCGCTCTTGCCGTGGGTGTGCGCGATCGGGTTTTTCTCGGGAGTGTTCGGCCTGTTCACGATGTACCTTCCGCCGCTCTTCCCGACGCTGCTGAGGACCACCGGCGCCGGCTTCTGCTTCAACATCGGGCGGGTGGTGGCGGCCTTCGGCACGGTCTTCTTCGGGCTGTTCTCGGTGGTGGGCGATTTTCGCGAGGCGCTGCTCTATGACGGGATGCTGTTCATCCCCGCGATCTTCGTCATGCTCTTTATGCCGGAACCGCCCAGCGAGGGCCAGGTCACGGCTTGAGGCGGACCTCGTTCTGCTTCTGGTTCCGGCCCAGGCGGAACAGCCCGTCGGACGTGAACTTTTTCTTCGCGCTCGCCGGAAGGTCCAGCGTGTACTCCACCGTGTGGAAGTCGTAGAGCTTCAGGCCGGGCACTTCCATGCCGAACTCCACGTCGCCCTGGAGGACGTGGCGGATCTCCATCTTGATCGGCTTCTGGCGGTAATTGCGGATCTCCTCCTGCCACTTCTGCGTCTCGTCCCAGCCCACGACGATCGGCTCGGGCTTGTGATCCTCGTCATAGATGAAGTTCTGGCGCGCAAGGTCAAGCACCACGCGCTCGTAAACGATTTGATCGTCCTTGCCCACGTTCAGTTCGATCTTCTCGTTGATCGGGATGTACTTCGACGACTGGGCCACGTAGAACGTCAGGCCGTCGCGTCCGTTCTCACGGAACACGCGGATCATGCCGTCGGGCAGCGGCGAATCGCCCATCTTGTGCGGCTTGTCGTTGGCCAGGATGAAAAACCGCGCCGGCTTGGGGCCGTACTGATGCGGGCGGTAGCGATAGAGGATGTCAAACGGAACCTCGCGGCCGCGCATCGAGATCATCCGCTGCGACCAGCCGGTCTTGACGGTCTGTTGGCCCTCGACGGTGAAAATGAAGTACTCCGACAGGCCTTCCTTGACGATCCGGGGCGGGGCGGCGGCACCGAACTTCCCTCTCCCTTGGGAAGGTTTGTCCCCGTCCGCGTCGGCCGCGAGGACCGTCTGCTCCAGGGCTTCTTCCTTCGTGGCCCGGCTATCCGAAAGTTTGTCGATGGCGCCCAGGTTCCTCGCCAGCCTGCGATTACCCGCCGGCTGCGCGAGCCGCGCGATCTTCTCGACGAGGTTGACCGTTCCAACCACGAGGCGGACCTGCGCCCCTTCGTAATCCTCGCCCGAGCTGTTGATTACGGTCACGAAGCCGTCGAGCGCCATCGTCGTCTCGGCGGCGTTCGTTACCATCACGTAGTCGGCGTTCCACGAGATGCCCGAGGTGAAGTACGAGACCTCCACCGGTACCTGGCCCTCGAATTTGGAGTCCACATTCCAGATCAGGACCTCCGGGCGGTCCTGCGGGAAGGTCGTATCGAGCACCTCGATCTCGCTGTCGTGGGCCAGCGGACGGAAGTAGCAGCTTGTGGGGTCGATGAGCGTGTTGGCCCACGAGAACTCCAGCCGGTTCGTCCCCTTCTTGAACGTGATCGAGCGGGTCTCACGCACGAGGGTCAGGTCCTCGGAGTTGTAGATCGTGAGCTGCACGGTGTCGCGCGGCGGCAGGGTCACCAGGTCGATATTCCGCGCCTGGGCCGCGCCGGCGGCCAGCAGGACGAGCAGTGCCGTGGCAGAGGCGATGTGTTTCATTCGCAGTTCCTCCAGTCCGGATAACCTGCCGCGCAACGTTACGGTGCACTATTAGATACACAACCCGCCCGGCGGTTCCCAAAAACTTGCGGGATTTTCGCCGGCGCTACTTGTAGGTCCGTCCCAGGTAGCCGACGATTGCCTTCCTGATCTCCAGCGGATCGCACGGGCCGGACTTCCGGTAGAGCACCTCGCCGCCGGGGGCCACGAGGATGGCCTGCGGCAGCACGTCGGCGGGCTTTGCGCCCACGGCGTCCAGCAGCTTGCCCTTGTCGGCGGCGTCGAACAGGTAGTTTGCGGCCGACGCGTGCTTCTTCTTGAGGGCCTCCAGGACCTTCTCTTTCTCCGCGGGCGAATCGGCCGAGATCGTGATCGGCTCCAGGCCGCGGTGCCGGTACATGAGGTTCATGGTGACGACCTCGGCAAGGCCGTCGACGCAGAGACCGCCGCCGGTGTCCCAAAGGAAAAAGAGGCGGAGCTTCTTGGAGTCGTTCTTCGCCATCGCGCGGGCGCCCGCCTCGTCGATGAGCGAGAGGCCCACCTCTTCCTTCTCCGCCGCCTCCAGCCACTTCTTCGCCGACTCGCGCTTGTCCGACCATTTCGTCGAGCAGCCGGGGGCGCGGGTCGTCTCGACCTGCACCGGCTTACCGGCCAGCAGGGCCTCGATGGCGTCGCGGGTTTCGCTGGAGGTTACCTTGGCCGCATCTTTTTCGGAGTTGTCGATGCGGCCGGCGTAGCGCAGCTTCCGGGTCTTGTCGAATACGAACACGTGCGGCGTGGCCGCCGGGCCGTAGGCACGCGAGACCTTCTGGTCCGCGCCGTCGTAGAGGTAGGGGAAGTTGAACGCCTTATCCTTGGCGCGGAGCTTCATGTCCTCAAGGGAATCGCTCAGGTCGCTGTAGCTGAGTTCGTCCAGCCGCACGGCCAGCGGGTCGTTGGGCGAGATCGCCACCACGGCGACCTTCTTGTCCTTGTAATCGGCCGCCAACCGCTTGATGCGGTCTTCGTAGGCCTGCGCGGTGGGGCAGTGGTTGCACGTGAAGATGACGACCAGCACGTCGGCGTCCTTGAAGCTCTCCAGCGTGCAGGTCTTGCCGTCGACGCCCGGCAGGCTGAAGTCGGGCGCCGCGCTGCCGATCTCGATCGTTGCCGCGGCCCGCGCCGCCGGACACGCGATCGCAATCGCCAGAATCGCTGTGGCAAGCACAATACGGGGGTGAATGATTCGGCGCATGGGCGATCTCCTCCGAGTGGCAATGTGGCCCACCCGCCCTCGGGTGGGTGGCAATGCACAGCCGGGGGCGGCTGTGCCACTATTCTGCAAAGATTCGCGGCGGCTGTCCACAACTGTATTGCCGTTCCGGGTTCGGCCGGCCGGGTCGAAGGAGTGCTTTTGGCCGCATCTTCCGGTACAATCCCGCGTTCCATAGAAGGCAATCGGTGAGAGGCCAAGGATCGCTAATGAACCGGGCAGGCATCGTTTCGTCCGTCGCGGCAGTTGCGGCGATCGCGCTCGGCGTGATTGCGGCCGTCGCCGGCGGCGCTGCGCCTGCGGCGGGCGTCGATATCCAGGCGCTGGTCGATGACGCGATCCAGAAGGGCGCCGCGGAGGTCACGATTCCGCCCGGCACGTACCGCGTTGCACCGCCGGGCAAGGGCAGGGGGTCGCACCTGAACATCAGGGGCGCGAAGAACCTTACGATCAACGCCACGGGCGTCCTGATGATCTGCACCACCGGCGCCCAGGCCGTCGATGTCGTCGATTGCACGAACCTCACGCTCACCGGCCTTACGATTGACTACGATCCGCTCTCGTTCACGCAAGGCGTGGTCACCGCGTGGGCGCCCGACGGCAGCTACTTCGAGGTCACGCTTGACAAGGGCTACCCGCAAAATCCCGGCAAGAACTACAGCCGCATGGACCTTTACGATCCCAAGACCCTCAAGATCAAGCCCGATCACTGGACCATCTCGGCCGAGAAGGACCGTGAGATCATCGTTGTGGAGCCCGGCAAGGTGCGGGTGCCGTGGGGCAACAAGGCCAATCGCAACAATATCGAGGTGGGCGACCTCATCGCCCTCTGCGGCGGCGGATCGCACGGCATCGGCGTGACGCGCTGCTCGCACTGCACCTTTCGCGATGTGACGATCTACACGGGCTTCTGTTTTGGCGTCATCGAGTATGACGGCGAGGGCGCCAACCGTTACATCAACCTCGGCATCACGCCCGGTCCCACGCCGCCGGGGGCCACGCGGCCGCGCCTGCGCAGCATGACGGCCGACGGCTTCCACAGCAAGCGCACGCACATCGGGCCGACGCTCGAGAACTGCCGCATCGAGTGTACCGGCGACGACGCCATTGCCATCAACGGGGCCTACGCCCCGGTCTTCAAGGCCGCCGGCAAAGAACTCGTGATCGCCGAGAAGGTGGCCGTGGGCGACCGCATCCGCGTGGTCAGCGACAAGGTGGTGGTGCGCGGCGAGGCGGTGGTCCGGAAGGTCGTGCCGATCACCGACGCGGCCGCCAGGGAGGCGCTGGCGGCGGCATGGCTCGAGCATTCCCGCGACAAGAAGCGGCAGCCGCGGATCAACGAGGCCTACGCGATCACGGTCGATGCCGACCTCGGCCCCGCGCTGGGCGACCGCGTGAGCTTCCCCGACCGCAACGGCGCCGGCTTCGTCGTCCGCAAATGCCTGGTCCGCAACAACCGTGCGCGGGGCATCCTGATCAAGGCATCGAAGGGCGTGATCGAGGACAACATCGTCGACGGCAGCACGATCGCCGGCATCGTGCTTTGCCCCGAGTTCTACTGGAACGAGGCGTGTTTCAGTCGCGACGTGACCATCCGCGGCAACACGGTGCGCGCGACCGGCCTCGGCCCGGCCAACTGGGGATCGCTCCAGGCCGGCGCGATCACCGTTGCCGCCGACTCCAGCGACGGCAAGACCCCGGCGGCCGGCGGCCATCGCGACATCCGCATCGAGAACAACACGATCGAGGGTTGCCCCGGCCCGTGCATCGAGATCACCTCGGCCGAGAATGTGACCGTCATCGGCAACCGTTTTGTGAACACGCACCCGGTGAAGCGCGCGAACGGCGAGCGGTTCCACATCGACACGGAGGCCGTGATCTGGCTCGACAACGACACCAACGTGAAGCTTGAGAAGAACACCGTGACCGGCATGGGGCCGTTCGGAAAACGGTTCCTGACCGCCACCGAGGGCGTGAAAGGTCTGGTCGGCGCTGGCGACGTCACGGTAAAATAAGGCGACTTGTAACGGAGGCTTCTTCCCAGTCGAACAAGGGCTGCTGGTCTTGACCGGAGAGAGAACCATGAAAAGTGCCGCAGGCATCAGTCGGCGTCAGTTCGTGCAGATGGGCCTTGCGGGGTCGGCCGCCCTGGCCGCCGCCGCGCTTTCCCGGCCGGCGCGGGGCGCCACCGCCCCGGACGCCGCCGACCCGTATCACGGGCTGAAGGTGGGCGTGGCGTCGTACTCGTTCCGCAGCTTTCCGCTCGAGAAGGCCATCGAGATGACGAAGGAGGCGGGCGTGAAGTACATCACGCTGAAGGACGTGCACCTCGCCCTGAAGAGCACGACGGCCGAGCGCCAGGAGGCCCACAAGAAGATCGAGGCGGCGGGCCTCGTCCTGATGGGCGGCGGTGTCATCTATATGAAGAACGACGCGGACGAGATCAAGGCCATTTTCGACTACGCCAGGGACGCCGGCATGCCCACGATCGTGTGCAGTCCGGAGCCCGAGGCGATGGACGCGGTCGAGAAGCTGGCCAAGCAGTACGACATCCGCATCGCCATCCACAACCACGGCCCGGGCGACAAGCGTTACCCGTCGCCGCTCGACGTCCTGCGCATGGTCAAGGACCGCGATGCGCACATGGGCATCTGCATGGACGTCGGCCACACCGTCCGCTTGGGCGAAGACGCCGTGGCGGTGCTGAAGCAGTGCGCCCCGCGCCTGCACGATTTTCATATGAAGGATGTGACGGAGGCCAAGGCCAGCGGCAAGGCGATCGAGCTGGGCAAGGGCGTCATCGACATTCCCGCCGTCCTCAAGGCCCTGGTCGATATGAAGTTCGCGTATCATGTGGCCCTGGAACACGAGATCGACGCCAAAAATCCGCTGCCGGGCGTGACGGCATCCTTTGCCTACATCCGCACCGTGCTGGCGAAGATGGCCTAGTATGAAAGCGCCACTTTCCAGGTTTTGCGCGGCCCGCCGCGCAAATGGCAATCCAGCGTTGTCATACCAGGGATCTGTCGCTTGCCAATAGGGGGGCCGGCGGGCCGGTGGCGCTGCACGTCGGCTCGCGGCCGATCGAGGTCTCGCCGTTCGCCGAGGACGGGGACAAGGTGTTCTACTTCGGCGGGCATGATTGCGCGTCGCGACCGAGTCATAACACGGCGTGGATTTACCGCGCCGCAGCCACGACGAGCGGTTCGGCGCACCTGAAATAGATGTAGGGTGGATCCTATGGACCCACGCGTGAATCTACGACCGCGTGGGTGCAAAGCATCCACCCTACGTGTTGGGCTCGCAGTGACCGCGTGGTCGCCGCGGCGACCGTCCTGCGTGCACATGCACATCCACGAACTTGGGCCTTTCGGCCAGTCACCGGCAAACCACTTCCAAAAAGCATCCGTCTCGGCGTGCGGGTACGTGCGGGTAGGTGAAGATAGGCGCGCCCTTCTCGCCTGCATAAGTGGGGGAAAATCAATTCCAGTGGGCCGACACGGCGGCGCGTAACTCGCGGTCCCATAAGCGGTTATGAAATACCTGGGT
This sequence comes from Planctomycetia bacterium, assembly GCA_003170085.1. Lineage (GTDB taxonomy): Bacteria > Planctomycetota > Phycisphaerae > FEN-1346 > FEN-1346 > FEN-1346. The sequence continues at coordinate 13,348 of PMZT01000221.1, forward strand.
AGCGTCCCCACTCCCCTGGAACTTTTTGCGAGACATGCTCGCCCGGACTGGAAACAGTGGGGCAACGAGGTGGGTATCCAGGAATTGCGCGAGATGCCCGCAAGGCACAGGCGCGTCGCAATCACGCCTCTATTGGCTTTCAAGTAGGGGCGGAGAACCCAACAAGCTCCAGCTCGGCGAAATGGGCGCCGACGGCCGCATGACCCCCGCAGCTCATGAGCATGCTTTAGTCCGCTGCGGATCTTCAATTGCGAAAGCATGGCACCCGGTTGTGGCCCCAGTGCGCGAAGCACGGCCACGCAACATCGCCCGCCATGGCGGTAGACTGAAGCCGTGCCACCCGCAGTTTCGCTTTCGCTACTTCGTCTGTTGACCGGCGGGCCGAAATGACGTATTCTTTAGCGTATGCTTACGCAGGTTTGCCGGGCCGGAAGGGTGTGGAGGCGGGTGGTTATGCGTACTCGAAGTATAGGGGCTCTGGCGGGCACGGGGTTGCTGGCGGTGGTCGTTGCCGTTGCAATGGCGGCGCTGCCGCTGGCGGGATGCGCGGGCGAACCGCCGGGGGCCGCGTCGCCGGCCGCTGCACCTGTGTCCACCACTACGCAAACCGCTACGACGCAAACCGCTGCGCTGGGGTGCGGCGATACGCCGGGTGCGACATCAGCCGGTACTCCGCCTTCAACCAATACGCCTGCTGCGCCTGCGGCAAAGCTCCCCGAGATCTCGACCGATGCGTTCCTCAAGGCACAGGGTCTCACGGGCAAGATCGCGTTCCTCGAGTTCGGCATGGTCGGCTGCGCGATGAGCGAGGCGGGCCTTCTGAAGATGTCGCGGATGCATCGCGAGAACGAGATTCCGCACGTGTCGTACGTGCGGGTCGATAGCTCGAAGGACCCGGCGGCCGCCGAGAAGTATTTTGCCGAGAAGAAGCCCGGATTTCCCGTGGTGTCCGACGCTGATAGGCGCGCGGCCAACGCGTTTGATGCGACCGTGATCCCCACGTTCGTGCTCGTCGATAAGTGGGGCCACGTGCGGTATCGCGGGCTGTTTCCGGAGGCCGATCAACTGGGCGACTGGGTGGCGAAGATCGAGCGCGAGCCCGCCGATCCCGGCCCGAAGGCGGCGCTGTTCGGTCAGACGGCCGTGGATATCCAGAAACTGCTGGCCGAGACGAAGTTGCCGAATCTCGCGGGCGAGACGAAGCCGCTGAAGGACTACATCGGCCTGCGGGGGCTGCTCGTGGTGTTTGTCGATACCACGTGCCCGTACGCGGCGCAGGCGGTGAGCGAGTTGCCGCAGATCGCGTTCACGATGGGCCAGCTTGGCGTGCCGAGCGTGCTGGTGAACATCGGCGACGCGAAAGAGGATGTCGTCCGGTCGTACGAGATGCGCAAGGTGCTCCTGCCGGTGGTCTACGACACGACGACCGTGACGCAGAAGAACTGGCAGGTCACGAGCGTGCCCACGGTGTTCCTGTTCGATAGCAGCGGCAAGGTAGCCTATCGCGGCAAGGCCGTGTGGGCCGATCTGGCGAGTGCGACGGAGGGGCTGTTCAAGCTGCCCGCCGGAACGATCAAGTTTGCTGCGCGCGGCACGGAGTATGGCTGAGGTAAGTAGCCCCCTCCGCGTCACGTGACGTGGCGCCTATTATTGGTGGTGCTCTAGTACTACAACGCCACTTGGTTCAT
>PMZT01000238.1 GCA_003170085.1 Planctomycetia bacterium
CCGGTATCGCCGCCGTCGTCTGGGCCTATACCGGCAGCGGCACCACGGCCCACGTCATCGCCTACAATGTGATGTTCGTCGGCAGCGTCTCGACGATCCTTTTCAACGCCAACCCGCTTCTGAGGTACGACGGCTACTACATCATGTCGGATCTCATCGAGATTCCGAACATGGCGCAGCGGTCCAAGGACTACCTCTATTACCTGGTCAAGTGCTACGTCTGGGGCGTGCGGAATCCCCGCAACCCGTCGCACACGCCCGGCGAGTGCGTGTGGCTGTTCCTTTATGCCATTTGCTCGACGGTCTACCGCGTCTTCATTTGCGTGGCCATCCTTCTGTTTATCACGAGCAAGCTGCCGATCCTGGGCGCCTTGCTCGCCGTCACGGCGGTGGTCGCGTGGGTCGTCGTGCCCCTTGGCAAGTTCGTTCATTACCTTGCGTCCAACACCGAGCTCTCGCGCGTCCGGGGGCGCGCGGTCCTCACGTCGGTCCTCGTGCCGGGCGTCATTATCGCCGCGCTCGGCCTGATCCCGGCGCCCGACCCGTTTTACGTCCAGGGCGTCGTCGACGCCATCCAGATCGCCAACGTGTATGCCGAGACCGACGGCTTCCTTGCCGACCATCTCCTCTCGGGCGAGCAGGCCACGCCCGGCGGCCCGCCGCTGGTCCGCCAGGTCAACCCCGACCTGGAGTCCGAGGCGCGGCAGTGGGAGTGCCAGCGCCGCGAGCTCCTGGCCCGGCGCAGCCTGGCCGCAACGAAGGAAGTCGCCGCGGTCCAGATCGTCGACGAGCAGATCCGCGCCGTGGACGAGAAACTCGATCGCACGAAGAAGCAACTGGCCGATCTCCAGGTGCACGCGCCGTTTGCGGGCGTCTGGCTGGCCCCCGATATCAACCGCAAGCGCGGCGCCTACCTCCATCGCGGCACCGAGGTCGGCAAGATCGCCACCCTCGGCAACGTCATCGTGCGGGCGGTGGCCAACCAGGAAGCGGCGGCGTGGCTCAGGGCCGAGGCTGATCCGCGGGTCGAAATCCGCGTCGACGGCCGCGCCTCCGAGACTTACGCCGGTACGATCAAGCAGTTCCTTCCCGCGGGCCAGGAAACGTTGCCGTCGCCGGCGCTCGGGTACGCCGGGGGCGGCACCATGGCCATTTCGCTGCATGACACCAAGGGCACCAGGGCCGCCGAACGCTTTTTCGAGATCCAGGTAACGCCCGACGCCGCCACCGCCGCAGCCCTGCTGGCCGGGCACCGCGTTGTCCTCCGGTTCGAAGCCGCCCGCAAACCCTATCTCGAGCAGGCGTGGCGCTGGGCCCTTCAGTTGTTCCAGCGGAGGTTCAAGGTCTGACGTGAGTCGCCTGCCCACCACAATCTGGCGGACGGTAGCCGAGCGCCCGCGCGACCAGGAGTTGCCGCGCGGCCTCGACGCGGCGTGGGATGCCGCCATCGGTATCGCGGCGCGCCTCAAGCCGCGCCTCGGACGGTTCCTCCGCCGCGCGGCGCGCGTGGCGGCCCTCGAGAAGGAATTCCTCGATCTCTCTTCCGCCAACCTGCGCGAAGCGGCGGTGGCGCTGCGCGACCGCTTCCGCTGCGGGCGCGAGGAGCCGGCCGACCTCGAGCGCGCCTTTGCGGTGATCCGCGAAGTGGCGGCCCGCGAAATGGGGTTGCGGCCGTTCCTCGTGCAGATCGCCGGGGCCTTTGCCCTCGAGGCCGGCTGCGTGGCCGAGATGGCCACCGGCGAAGGTAAGACCCTCACGGCCACCCTTCCGGCCACCATTGCCGGCTGGCGCGGCCGCGGCTGCCACGTCATTACCGTCAACGATTACCTGGCCACGCGCGACGCCGAGTGGATGTCGCCGATCTACCGTTTCTGCGGCCTCACGGCGGCGTCGATCGAGCAGAAGATGCCGCCGCCCGATCGCCGCCAGGCCTACCAGGCCGACATCACCTACTGCACCAACAAGGAGGTCACCGCCGACTTCCTGCGCGATCGCCTCTCGCTGGGGCGGCTCCGGGGCCTGCCGTCGGCCCTCATGGCCCGTATCGTCGACGGGGCCGGCAGCGGCACCGACCGCCTGGTCCAGCGCGACCTGGCGTACGCCATCGTCGACGAGGCCGACTCGGTTCTCATCGACGAGGCCGTCACGCCGCTGATCATCTCGGCTGAGGGGCCGAACCCGGAACAAGTCCAGGCCTTCCAAGCCGCCATCTCGATCGCCACCGAACTTGAGGAAACGCGCGATTACACCCTCAACCACCGCTACCGCGAGGTCGACCTGACCGACGCGGGCAAAAGCCGCATCGAGGAGCTTGCCGCCGACCTGGGCGGTGTGTGGCGCGGCGCGCGCCGCCGCGAGGAACTCGTGATCCAGGCGCTCACGGCCGTTGCCTTCTACGTCCGCGACCGCCAATACATCGTCGATGAGGGGAAGGTCGTCATCGTCGACGAGTTCACCGGCCGCCTCATGCCCGACCGCGAGTGGCGCGACGGGCTGCACCAGGCCGTCTCGGCCAAGGAAGGGCTCGTCGTTCAGGCGCCCAAGGACACGTATGCCCGCCTCTCGTTCCAGCGATTCTTCCGGCTGTACCGCAAGCTCTCGGGCATGACGGGCACCGCCGCCGAGGGTTGGCGCGAGTTCTGGCAGATTTACCACATGCCCGTCGTCACGCTGCCCACGAACAGGCCATGCATTCGTGTGAATAGGCGCGACCGCAGCTTCGCGACCGAGTCCGGTAAGTGGAAGTGCATCGTCGAGGAGATCGGCAGGATTCACGGGCAGGGCCGCCCCGTTCTCGCGGGGACGCGCAGCGTTGGGGCGAGCGAACTCCTGAGCCGCCTCCTGAACGAGGCCGGCCTCGAGAACCAGGTCCTCAACGCCGTCCGACACCGCGAAGAGGCCCAGGTCGTTGCCGCCGCGGGCCAGCCCGGCAGGATTACCGTGGCCACGAACATGGCGGGGCGCGGCACCGATATCAAGCTGGGCGCCGGCGTGGCCGAGCGCGGCGGCCTGCACGTCATTGCGACCGAACGCCACGAGTCCGGCCGTGTCGACCGCCAGCTCTTCGGCCGCTGCGCACGCCAGGGCGACCCCGGCTCCTGCCAGGCCATCGTCTCGCTCGAGGACGAACTGGTACACCGGCACTCACCGCACCTGGCGGGGTCGCTGCGGCGCCGCTACGGCAAGACCGACCGCGAGGTCACCTCGGGGCTCGTGCGCCGCGTGTTCGACATGGCGCAGCGGCGCGCCGAGCGCCAGGCCCTCGAACAGCGTAAGGGCGTCCTCCAGTCCGACAACTGGCTTGACCAGTACATGGGCTTCGCCGGCCGCGAGGCATAGGGGTGCGTCAACATTCTTCTCGTGGGTGCCATGCTTTCGCGCCGTTGCGAAAGCATGGTCTACACCACAACTTTGCGCGGCGGGTCGGCGTACGTATTTAGCGTTACTGCGTATAGCAGCGTTTTGGGCTGCTCCAGGGCAGCCACATGGGGCTGCCCCTACGTTTGCGCGCCGTAGGGGCGGCCCCATGTGGCCGCCCGTCGTGTCCGGCCATAACGCGAAATAGGTGCGGTCGGGAGACCCACCGCGCAAAGTCAAACGGGCTACTTGGGCAGGCGGGCGTTCTTGCGGTTCAATCGTGGGCTTCTCTACTCGTCCTTGAACGCCAGCGCGCCTGTCGGGCAGGCGCGAACGCACTCGGCGGCCGAGATGCGGAGGCCGTCGGCCATGCTGTCGGCCAGCGGCGCGCCCACGCGCACGTTGAACCCGCGCCCCAGGAGCGCCAGGCCCAGCGGCTCGCCGGCGCGCTCGGCGACCTGAAGGCACAGGCCGCACACGATGCACTTGCCCGGCTCATACACGATCCGGGCGTGCCGCAGGTCCTGCTCGAACGGGCGGCGCGTGCCGTGGTACCGCGAGGGCGAGGCCCCGAGGGCCGCGGAGACCTGGCGCAGGCGGCAGACGTCGGCCTTGCGGCAATCGCAGTGGAGGCACCGCGGGGCCTCGCGGCGGGCCTCGTCAGGCGTGAAGCCGGCGGCCTCGCCGCCCGTGGGGTCGATGCGCATGGCGGCGCTGGCCCCGGCCACCAGCCGCGCCATCTCCTCGTGTGTCGTCATATATAATCGTGTCGAGAACGGTCGCTGCGGCTCCGTGATGGGCAGGCCCGCCAGGTACAGCGAGACCGACCGCGCGGCCGCGGCGCCGTCGGCCACGGCCCGCACGGCCATGCGGTGCTTGTGGACGACCTCGCCGCCGGCGAAGAGGCCCCGGACCGAGGTCTGCCACGTCCTGCGGTCGACCTCGATGGGCGGCGGCGACGGCTCGGGGCTGATCGTGGCGGCGTGGCCGTCCTTGGGCGCTCCGGAGGCCACGAGGACGGCGTCGAACTCCTTCTGAAGGTCCGCCAGGTGGATGTCGCGCCCGATACGCATCCCCATGCGGAACTCGGCCCCCAGGCGCGCGATCGCGGCGATCTCGGCGTCGAGCACGTCGCGCGGCAGCGTCTCGGCCGGAATGCTGTAACGCAACATGCCGCCCGGTTCCGGGTGAGCGTCGAAAACGGTGCACGCATGCCCCTCGCCGAGCAGGTGCCACGCCGCCGCCAGGCCGGCCGGCCCGGCACCGATGAGGGCGACGCGCTTGCCGGTCGCGGGCTTACACGTCGGCAGCCGCACGCCGGAAGCGAGTTCAGCGTCGGCCACGTGCCGGTGGCACAGGCGGATGGCCAGGCCCACGTCGTGCTGCGCGCGGCGGCACCCTTTTTCGCACGGGGCGGGGCAGATGCGGCCAAGCGTGGCCGGCAGAACGAGCGCGTCGCGGGCGGTGGCCGCGGCGTCGGCCGGATGACCGGCGGCGATCTGGCGGAGCATCCGCGGAATGTCCATGTGGGCCGGGCACACGAGCTGACACGGCCCGAGGCAATCGCCCGGATGGTCGCTCAGGAGCAGCTCGAGCGCCGCCCGCCGCGCGTCGCGGATCTCGTCGGTCTCGCTCTCGATCTGCATACCGTCCTCGGCCCGCGTGCCGCACGACGGGACCACGCGGCCGAGGTTCTTCAGCTTGACCACGCAGACCATGCACGAGGTGGATGGCGTGCAGCCATCGAGGTGGCAGAGCGTGGGGATGCCGATGCCGAGCTTTCGCGCCGCGTCGAGGATCGTCGCCCCGGCGGCCACTTCGACTTCGCGGTTGTCGATGACGAGTTTGGGCATTATTTCAACATCCGTCCTTCTCTGCGTTTTTCCTCTGCGTTCTCAGCGTTCTCTGCGGTGAATCTGTTGTTGTTTTTTCCGTGGTGAATCACGCCGTGCAAACTGCATGGACCGGGCAAACCTGCTTGCACGTATCGCAGCGGATGCACTTGTCCTGGTCGATCACGTGTTTCTCGTACGGCGTCATCGGGATTGCGTCCGACGGGCAGTGCTGCGCGCACAGCGTGCAGCCGATGCACTCATCGGAGATCGTGTACTTGACGAGTTGCTTGCAGCGGCCGGCCGGGCAGCGCTTCTCCAGGTGGGCCTCGTACTCCGAGCGGAAGTAGCGGAGCGTCGACAGCACCGGGTTCGGCGCGGTCTTGCCCAGGCCGCACAGGCTGGCCTTTTGGATGAAGCGGGCGAGATGCTCGAGTTCCTCGAGGTCGCCCTTGCGGCCGTCGCCCGCGACGAGGCGCTCCAGGATGTCGAGCATCCGCCGCGTGCCGATGCGGCAGGGCGTACACTTGCCGCACGACTGATCCTGCGTGAACTCCAGGAAGTAGCGGGCCACGTCGACCATGCAGTCCGACTCGTCGAGGACGACAAGGCCGCCGGAACCCATGATCGCCCCGGCCGCCGTCAGGGCCTCGTAATCGACCGGCGTGTCGGCCAGTTCCGCCGGCACGCACCCGCCCGACGGGCCGCCCACCTGCACGGCCTTGAAGCGTTTGCCGCCCGCGATGCCGCCGCCGATCTCCTCGACGATCTCGCGCAGCGTCACGCCCATCGGCACCTCGATCAGGCCGCCGCGCGCGATTTTGCCGGCCAGCGCAAAGACCTTCGTGCCCTTGCTCGTGCCGGTACCCATCGCGGCAAACGCCGCGGCGCCGCTACGCAGGATCCACGGCACCAGGGCGTACGTCTCAACGTTGTTGACGAGCGTGGGCTTCGCCCACAGGCCCTCGACGGCGGGGTAGGGCGGGCGAAGGCGCGGCATGCCGCGGCGGCCTTCGATCGAGGCCAGCAGCGCGGTCTCTTCACCGCAGACGAACGCCCCGGCGCCCTGCATGATACGCAGGTTCAGCCGCCGGCCGGTGCCGAAGAGGTTATCGCCGATCACGCCGCGCTCTTTGCACAATCGCAGCGCCTCGCCCACGCGGCGGACGGCCAGCGGATACTCGGCACGGATGTAGAACACGCCCTCCTCGGCCCCCACGGCGTGGGCCGCGATGGCCATGCCTTCGATGACCCGGTACGGGTACGACTCGAGGATCATGCGGTCCATGAACGCGCCGGGGTCGCCCTCGTCGCCGTTACAGATGATGTACTTGGGCGAGCCCGCCGCCGCCCGCACCTGCTCCCACTTGCGGCCGGTGAGGTACCCGGCGCCGCCGCGACCGCGCAGGCCGCTGGCGCGCACGGTCTCGATGATCTCGGCGGGCGAGCGCTTCCGCAGGCACTCTTCGAGCATTTGGAACCCGCCGTGGGCCAGGTACTCGTCAAGGTCGATCGGGTCGATGTGGCCGCAATACTCGGTCGCAAGGTGCTGCTGGCGTCCGAGGAACGCGGCCACGGGCGGATCGCGTACCTCGATCGTGTAGCGTGTGACGGGCTCCCACGCCTCGTCGGTCAGGATGACGTCGAGCGATCGCTCGATGGCGCCGCGCAGCCGCCGGCCCAGCCCCGCGGCGGGGAAGTGCCGGCGGACGATCGCCTCGGCGTCCTCGGCCTGCACCTGGGCGTACATTGCCGCCGACCGGCCCGGCGCGAGCACCTCGACCAGCGGCGTCTGGTGGCACATGCCCACGCATCCGACCCGCTTGACGATCGCCCTCACGCCCAGCCGCTCCACCGCCCGCTCCAGCGCCTCCTGCACGCCGCCCGAGCCGCGGGCCACGCAGCACGACCCCATGCCGATCCGGATCTCGCCCCACCCCTCGCGCGAGCCGGTCGGACGCTCACGCTGCGCGGCGGCCGCGCCGGTGGCCGAGAGCTGGAGGAAATCTTCGAGCACGCGCGGCAGGCGATCGATGGTCAGGTGGCCATACGTTATGCCGTCGATCTGGAGGACCGGCGCGAGCGTGCAGCAGCCCAGGCACGCGACCTTCTGGACCGTGAAGACGCCGTCGGCGTCGGTGTCCTCGTGCTCCGTGATCTTCAGGTGCCTGAGGAGCGCATCGTGCACCGGCCTCGAGCCTTTCACGTGGCAGGCGGTGCCGTGGCAGATGCTGATGAGGTGCCGGCCCATCGGGCGGTGGCGGAACTGGTTGTAGAACGTCGAGACGCCCGCGATGCGAGCGGGGGTGATCTCAGTGATGTCGCAGACGCGCCGCAGGGCCTCGGCCGGGAGATACCGGTAGTGGTCCTGGAGGGCCTGGAGGATCGGAATCGTGGCCTCCGGCCTGCGGCCCATCTCCGCCACAACGCGGTCGACGAATGTCAGGTCAAGTTCAGCCATAGGTGCCTTGTGTGCGGGAACGCGCCGCGCCAGCGCAGCCGCCCCATGCTCATTTCTTGCCGATTGTAAACAGCGTTTTCACGCCGCGAATGTAAATCCGCCCGTCCAGGAAGGCCGGCGAGGCGTGGACGGTCTCGTTCAACTCGGCCTTGCCCAGCTCCTTGAACTGCGGCCCCGCCCCCACCAGGTGCAGCACGGTGGTCTTTTCGTCACCGGCGCCCTTCTTGGCGGCGAACACGAAAATCTTGTCGCCCACGAGGCTCGGCGAGGCGTTGACCTCTTCTTCCAGCTCCTTCTCGTATGCCTTGGTGCCGTCCTTCACGTTGTAACATGTGATCATGCCTGCTGTGGTAACGATCCAGATGAGCTTGCCGTCGGTCAGCGGGCTGACGATGTCGGGCAGGCCGTCCTCGGCGCCCCAGAGGACGGCGGTCTTGGTCACGTCGCCGGTGCCGTCGGTGCGGATGGCCGAGAGCTTCGCCCCGTCCTGGCACGCGAAAACGAGCCCCCCGCCGTAGACGGGCGACGGGGCGACGTCGCCGTCGAGGCAATTGGCCCGCCACAGTTCCTTGCCGCCGGCGGGGTCGTACGCGATGACCCATGGGTTGCCGGCGGCGACGACCTGGTCGCCCTTGTCGGTCGAGAAGAGGGCGGGCGTGGCCCACGAGGCGGGCACCGGCCGCGCGGTTTGCCACACGGTCTTGCCGGTGGCCAGATCGAAGGCGGTGATCCGCGACTTGGTCTTGGCCGGCTTGCCCTCGTCCAGCAGCACGATCACGGTGTTGCGGTAGATGTTGAGCGACGAGGAATAGCCATAAGTGTTCATGAACGGGCCGAGGTGTTTCGCCCAGACCGGGCGGCCGTCGACGGTAAAGACCGCGAGGTCGCCGTTGACGAAGATCGCGGCCACGTACCGGCCGTCGGTGGCCGCCGTGGGCGCCGCGAAGCCGGTGTCGTCGAGCTTATCGGGCGGCTGGGCGGTGGCGTCCTGCGGCGTTACCACCGGTTGCTGCCACAGGAGCTTGCCCGTGGC
>PMZT01000242.1 GCA_003170085.1 Planctomycetia bacterium
GGGCCGGCGATCAAGCCGGTGGCCCTCTACATGATCCGCCGCGTGTGGGAACAGGTGGCCGGGCCGCGCCATATCCCGATTCTGGGCCTGGGCGGCGTGCAGTTCGTGGAGGATGTCGTGGAGTTTCTGCGGGCCGGCGCCACGGCGGTGGCCGTGGGCACGGCCAACTTCGTGGACCCCGGGACCACGCCCCGGCTGGTCGAGGGCCTGCGCGAGGCCATGGGGCGGCTGGGCTGCGGCAGCCCGCGCGACCTTGTCGGTGTCATGGATATGTCGAAATAATGCGTCAACGATCGAGCGAGGTGCATGATGCCGGACCTTTTCGGTAAGCCGATGAAACCCGAGGCCCTGTCGCCCCGCGTCGGCCGCATGGATCAGGTGGCCGGCGCGCGGCCGTTCGTATTCGACGACGGCCCGGCGCGCGGCATGCGCGGCATTGATGTCTGGACCGGCTCGGGCCTGACGTTTACGGTGTTGCCGGACCGCGGGCTCGACATCGGCGAGGCGCGGTTCGCCGGCCGGGCGCTCGCCTGGCAGTCGGCCGTGGGCAACGCGCGGCCGGAGCGTTTCGAGCCGGCGGGCTTCGGATGGCTCAAGACGTTCCACGGCGGCCTCGTAACGACGTGCGGCCTGCGGCACTTCGGGGCGCCCGACGCCGACGAGTCCGGCGAGGCGTGGGGCCTGCACGGCCGCGCATCGAGCCTGGCCGCCGAGGACGTGGCCGTCGAGCGCGGCTGGGAGCGCGGCGAGTACGTCATCCGCATTCGCGGGCGCATGGCCGAGGCCGAGGTCTTCAAGCCCACGCTCGTGCTGGAGCGCACGATCACGACAGCGATGGGGTCGCGCGAAATCCGCATCGCCGACCGCATCTCGAACGTCAGCCACCGCGCGAGCACGGCCATGCTGCTGTACCACATCAACCTGGGGTGGCCGCTGCTGTCGGAGAAGAGCCGCCTGCTCGTCAACATCGCCTCGATCAAGGGCGTGACCGAGCACGCGCAGCGGTCGGCCGGCCTCCACACCGAGATGCTGCCGCCGACGCCCGACTTCTTCGAGATGACGTATATGATGGAGCCGAAGGCGGGGCGCGACGGCCTCTGCCGCGCGGCGCTCGCGAACCCGGACCTCGACGGCGGGACGGCCCTCTCGATCGAGTGGCCGAAAAAAGCCTTGCCTTACGCGATGGAATGGAAAATGATGGGGCAGGGCGAGTACGTTCTCGGCATCGAGCCGGCGAACTGCCCGTTCCCGCCGCGCGCGAAGCTCCGCGAGAACCGCAAGATGCCGATGCTCGCGCCGGGGCAGTCGATCAAGGTCGGCCTGGTGTTGCGCGTTCATCGCGGGGCCGACGAACTGAAGGCGCTCAAGCGGCTGATCGAAGGCGGCAAGTGATGATGACAACCCTATGCAGGACAATCGGTTTTGCGATTGCGACGCTGTCGCTGGCGATGGCGGCGGCCGCGGCGCCGGCGCCAACCTATACGCCGGCGCAGGCCCGGTTGCTGGCGATCCGCGCGGCGCAGGTCGACGGCTATCAGCGGCTGGCCGAACTCATCCTTGGGGCGCACGCGTTGCCGCAGAAAACGGTCGGCGACGTGATCGGCCGTGGCACCGACGGCGAGATTGCCCTGCGCCTGTTCCTTCGCTCGGCGCGGACGATCGGCGATCCGCGCGTTTACTCCGACGGCGCAGCAGAGGTTGACATCGAGATTCCGTTCGATGGCGTCGTCCAGAAGCTCACGGAACTCTGCCGCGCCGCAGGCACGGCCGCGCCCGCGCTGGCCGACCTGCGTGCCCAGGCGGTCGATGGGCAGCTACGGGTTGAGGGTCGCGGGCGTCCGGCGCAGGACCTGCCGCCCGAGGTGGTTCAGAAGGTCGAGGGCGCGCGGCTGGACGAGTTCATCGAAATTTATCCCACGGGGTGGGAACGCGTGACGGCCGAGGGGCGCGTCGAGGCCGTGCGGCGGGCCCGCATCAGCGTGTATGCGGCCCTCAACGAGTTGGTGCGCGCCCTGCGGGTGGGGCAGGCGTACACCGTCGGCGACATGGTCCGCGGGTCGATCTCCGGCGAGGCCCAGCTCGAGGCGTTGATCCGCGGCCTACCGGTGGCCGGTGCGCCGCGGCTGATGCCGGACTGCGTGGCCGAGGTCAGCGTGAGCGTGGACGTGCGCGACCTCATCAGGGTTCTCCGCGAGATCCGCGCGCTCACACCGTCGGAAACCCGCTGGACCGACGAGCAGATCGAGCAGCTTTCGGCCCAGTTGAAGACCGATCGCCTGACCGCGACGGGCCGTGGCATGCCCGCGCCGCAGCAGGTCCGGCCCGAGGAAGCGCTGAGCGAGGCGGCCGGGGTGCCGCTGCCCGACTGGGCGGCGCGTGTGCTCGAAGGCCGCGGCGTTGCGAAGCGGCCCATCGACGTGGAAGACGACGCCGAGGCGCGGCTGCTGACGGCGCGATCGGCCAAGGCCATGGCCGTGGTGAATCTCGAGCGGCAGGTGGAGGCCGTGAAGCTCGACGACGGCGGCACCGTCCGCGAGCGGATGGCCAAGGACGAAGTTTTCCGTCGCGACGTGGCGGCCTTGCTCGCGAGCGCCAAGATCGTCAAGTACGAGCCCACCGCCGACGGCAAGCAGTGGGAGGCCGTCCTGCGGTTGCCGCTTCAGCGTCTGTGGGGGTTCGCCCGCCCGCGGCAGTAACGGACTACGCGGCGCAGGGCCTACGGTTTGACCATCGCTCTCAGCATGCCGTCCAGCAGGAACGCCACGTCCATGATGATGAACCAGTAGAGGGTGCGCTCGATGAACCGGCTGTACTCGGCGGGCTTGCGCTCCAGGCCGGCGGCCGACCAAAGCCCGCCCGGCCACAAGTTCGCCAGCAGCAGGGCCGCGAAGACCCGCGCCACCGGCGTGATCCATCCTTGCACGTAGTCCCGCGTCGGCCCCATGGTGGTCATGGCGATCAGGCCGAAACCGGCCACGGCCGTTACGATAAACGCGCCCTGCCAGACGCGCGTGGTCATGACGACGCCCCGCCGCGCAGCAATGCTGTACCCCGAGACCATGGCCGTGACGCAGAACAGGGCCACGGCCTGGTGGGCCCAGAGCGGGCCGCTCGGCAAGAGCAGCGCCAGGCTGTCGTGGATGCCCCGCGGGAACCCGTAGAACGCCGTCACGCCCATGCCGAAGTTCAGCAGGCGGCAGAGCCCCATGACGATCATGGTGATGTAGGCCGGGCCGCTCTTGGCGGCAAGGTTGTACAGGTTGATCATGGCGAACGTGAGGATCGCCAGCATCAGGACCGCGCCGCGCAGTTGAGAGGCACAGCCCGCGGTCAGGAGGAACGTCAGGACCAGCAGCGTTATGGCCCCGGCGATGCCGACGTCGCCCGTTACCAGCGGCCGCGGAACCTTTGTGTGGCGGTCACGGTCGAGGTCTACAAGATCGTTCTCGACCATGCCGAAGAGGTAGAGGCCGGCCGAGGTGCCCGCCAGCAGGCCCGCCAGCCGCCAGTCGAATTGCCCGAAGCTGTTGGGCAACAAGGCCATCAGGTAGCCGGCGAGCACGTCGACGACGGCCGTGATGACCAGCGGCAATCTCAGGATTCGCCACAACCCTCGCGGTGTCATTGATAGTAGTGTAGCGCGGCGGCGGCGCCTTTTCCATTCTTTTCATGCCCGCCGGCCGGCGGTATAATCCTTTCCGTATGATCATCACGATTGACGGGACCGTGGGCAGCGGCAAGAGCACGGCGGCGGCGGGCCTGGCCCGGCGCCTGGGCGCCACGCACCTGGATACGGGCGCCATGTACCGGGCGCTCACGCTCAAGGCCCTTGAGACCGGCGTGCCCCTGGAGGACCCCGCGGCGCTTGCCGCCATGGCGGCGGCCACGCAGATCGACCTCGACGGCACGCCGGGCGCCCAGCGCGTGCGGCTCGACGGCAAGGACGTGACGCAGGCCGTCCGCGAGAACCGTGTCAGCGTCAACTCGCATTACCTCGCCCGCACCGCCGAGGTCCGCAAGATTCTCGTGGCCAAGCAGCGCGAGTTCGCGGCCCGCGCCGGGAACATTGTGACCGAGGGCCGCGACCAGGGCACGGTCGTTTTTCCGAACGCCGACGTCAAGTTCTTCCTCGACGCCACACCTGAAGTGCGGGCGCGGCGGCGGCAGGAGGAACTCCAGGCCCGCAGTGAGTACAAGTCCTTCCGCGAGGTGTTTGAGGAGGTCACGCAGCGGGACCTCCGCGACTCGACGCGCGCCGCTGATCCGCTGCGGCAGGCCGAAGACGCCGTTCGCATCGACACCGGCGATATGACCATCGACGAGATGGTCGACGTGCTGGTCGAGGAAGTCCGCCGCCGTGTCAAGGAGGCGACGTGATCCCGCTCCGCCGCGCGTGGTATGCCTTCTGGCAACTGGTGGCGCGGGTCCTGTTTGTCGTGATCTTCGGCATCCGCGTATACCATCGCGAGCGGCTGCCCCGGACGGGCGGCGTGCTGGTCATCTCGAATCACCAGAGTTTTCTCGATCCGATTCTGGCGGCGGTGGGCATGCCGCGGCCGTTTCACCCGATGGCCCGCGAAACGCTCTTCCGGTTCCCGCCGTTCGCCTGGCTGATCCGCAGCCTGAACGCGTTTCCGGTCAAGCGCGGCAAGGCCGACCTTGGCGCCGTCCGCGAGGCGATGCGGCGGCTGAAGGACGGCCAGATCGTGCTGATGTTTCCCGAGGCGACACGCACCCAGGACGGGTCGATCCGTCCGCTGCAGGGCGGGCCTGTAACGATCGCCGCCCGCGCCGGCGTGCCGATCGTGCCGCTGGTGATCGACGGGGCGTTCGAGGCCTGGCCGCGCACGCACCGCCTGCCGCGGCCGCACGCCATCCGCGTGGCTTGCGGCGAACCGATCATGCCCGCCGAGGCCGCCGTCGGCGACCCGGAGGTGATCATGGAGAGTTTGCGCCGGCAGATGCAGGACCTCCAACGCGAGTTGCGAGGGCTGCGCGGTTGTCAAAGGGGATCCGGCGGCTCGCCCATTGCGGCCGGCGAATAGGTTTATCGCCCCGAGGTGCAACAGTGGCTATGGATGAAGAGAGAGCAACCCCGAGCCCCCCGACCATCGAGATCGCCGCGGGCAGTGGCGTGTGTTTCGGCGTCCGGCGGGCGCTGGAGATCGCCGAGAAGGCCCTCGCCGAGGGGCAGCCCGTTTACTGCCTGGGGCCGCTCATCCACAACCCGCAGGAAATGGCGCGGCTGGCGAAGAAGGGGTTCCACGTCATCGGCTCGCTTGACGACGCCGCCGACGGCGGCACGCTCCTCATCCGCAGCCACGGCCTTCAGCCCGACGTGGTGGCCGAGGCCCGGCAACGGGGGCTGCGAATCATCGACGCCACGTGCCCGCTCGTCCATCGGGCACAAACGCTGGCGGCGGAACTCCAGCGGGCAGGATATCGCGTGGTGGTGGCGGGCGACCAGGCGCATCCCGAGGTCCGGGCCATCCAGGGGCACGCTCCGGCGGCCGTGGTCGTGAGCGACCTGGAGGCGGTGCGGCGGCTGGAGCTTTCGGGGCGTGTGGCCCTCGTGTCGCAGACGACGTTCTCGCCGCAGGAATTCCGTCGGATGGCCGCCGAGCTTGTGATGCGCGACCTCCAGGAGGTCCGCGTCATCAACACCATCTGCGCCGCCACGGTCGACCGCCAGCGTGCGGCGGCGGAACTGGCCGGGCGGGTCGACGTCATGTTCGTCATCGGCGGCCGCAACAGTGCCAACACGAACCGCCTGGCCGAACTGTGTGCCGCGCGCGGCGTGACGACGCACCATGTGGAGCAGGCCGACGAAGTGCTGCCGGAGCATCTCGCGGGCCGGCGCCGCGTGGGCATCGTCGCGGGTGCCTCGACGCCGCAGTGGATCATCGAGAAGGTCAGCGAGCGGATCAAGTCGCTGCTGAAGTAGGGCGCCCTCTCGCGTGGGCGACCTGCGCGTGGGCGGGCTTGCATGTGCCGTTGGCGGACGCTAGGGTGGAAGGGCGCACGATCGGTCGCGCCACTGCCGCGTGGGGCGCGCCTTTGCCGCGAGAGGATTTTGCCATGACCGAGATCCCGCCGAACCTGTCCCCGCAAGGGCCTGTCGGGCCGTCCGACCTTCCTCCGATTCCCGCGGCGCCGGCCGGTAGCGACCTTCCGCCTGCGCCGCTGGCTTTTGTTACGGCACCGGAGGGTGCTGCCCGCACGGCCGTCAGCAAGCTTTCGATCGCCGGCCTGGTGTGCGGAATCCTGTCGCTCTGCACGCTCGGCGTGACAGCGATTCCGGGCCTCATCCTGAGCCTCTGGGGGCTTGTCCGGGTTCGGAGGAGTGGCGGGCGTCTGCGGGGGAGCGGCTTGGCGATCGGCGGCATCGCGACGTCGCTCATCGGCGCGTTCGTCCTGCTGTGCGTCCTCATGATGGGCCTGTTCTTTATGAAGTTGGGCGATATGAACCCCGGCACGATTTTTGACTCGTACCGTGCGAGTCCAAACGAGCGGACGGCCCAGTCGATGATCTGCCTTACGAACCTGGTCGCTGCCGCCCAGGCGTATGCCGGGGAGCACGACGGGCGACTGCCGCCGGCCGCGGAGTTCCCCAGCGCGCTCGAGAAGTACTTCGAGCCGTTGCCGGTCGCCCGGGCCGTGCCGCCCCAGGGCCGTCGCTTTGCGATGAATGCGGCCGTAGCCGGCCTGCGGCTCAAGGAGATTGCCGATCCCGCGCGCACCGTTCTTTTCTTCGAGACCGGCCCCGAAGGCCCGCTCGTCGGCGGCCAGGAACGCCTTCGCCAACTGGGCAACGATGACGATGAATATGTCTTCGCCTTCGCGGACGGTCACGTTGAACGAATGTCGGGTGACGACCTGAAAGACCTTGTCTGGCAGCCGGTGGGCGGGGGCATCCAGTTGTAAAGGCCGCAAGTGTAACCGCTGAACCGCGGCGGCCGGCGCGAGGTCAGGGCAGCCGCTCGAACAGGGCAAGGTGCCCGATCGTGTCGGGAGGCCGGAACCTCCGCGTCTCCTCCATCTCCCGCAGGGCGTCCGAGCTCCAGTCTTTGGCATTGGTCGGCACGAGCACGAACCGGTAGCCGTTTGAGACAGCCGCCGCCGCGAAATCCTTCGGCGGTTGCGGTATGGGCTTCTCTTCGGCGTTCGGGGACCAGAGCTCGTGAGACGCCACGCGCAGGCCCGTCAGGTAGTGCACGAGGGCTGCCTGGCTGGTTGCGACAACGTCGGTATCCAGCCGGCCTCGCTCGCGCAAGAGCCGCGCGATGTCGAGCAGGTCCGTCCAGCGGCCGTTGTCGTACACCATACAGAACCGCGGCTGCTGGGCCCAGTAGATCCGCTCGATGTCTTTGGGCAGGCTGACCGCGACCCCCAGGGCCACGACGGCCGCCATCGCGACCTTGGCCCCCTTGGACACCGCGGACGCGCCCTTTCTTGCCGTAACGAGCGCCGCCACTTCCGTAGCACCGAGAAGCAAGACGTAGGCTATGATCGGCAGCACCGGCAACAGGTACCGCCGCGCCACGGCGAAACGGCCGCAGACGATGAGGAACCCTACGTAAAAAATCAGCGGCAATACGACGGCGAACTGCCGGCGCCGCAGGGCCGGCCACAGCCCCATCAGGAGGAGGGCCACGAGCCCCAAGTTCGCCACCGTAAGTTTCTGCTCGGTCAGGACGTCGGCCAGCGCGACCGGGAAGTGAAGGATTCCGGCGGCGATGTCCACCCATCTTTCGGCGGAGGAAAGGTCCAAGCGGCCTCCCTGTGCAGCCGAAATGTAGTCAGGAATGCTGGCGTCGGCTCGCGACCGCAAGAAGAACATCCACGCCAGCAGGCTTATCCCCACGAACACGCCTGTGGCCAGCAGGCCCAGCCAGCGTCGCCCCCACCCCGGCCGAAAATCAAGGGCGGCGCCCAGGAGCATTCCGGCCAGGAGGATAGGGCCCAGCAGGCGGGTCCACGATGCCGCCGCCACCGCGATCGCGCCCACCAGGTACCACATCCAGCCGCCGTCACGGGCGCGGAGGATCGCGTAAAGACCCAGGGCGATGAGGAAGGCGAAGGGGACGTCCGTAAGGATCGTCGTCGCGTTGGCGAACAAGGTGGCCGAGGCGCCGACCATGAGCAGCGTGCCTGTGGCCAGCCATCGGCGTTCGTCGGCCGGCCGGTCGCACGCCAATTGCCACACGATTGCCGCGGCGAGCAGGGCCGTGCCGAATCCGAACAGCCGCAGCATGAGGTTGATCAGCCAGTAGTTCTCCGGTCCGGCGGCGATGCGGCTAACTGCGATAAGTGCCGGCAGGCCGACCGGCACGGCCCAGTACTGGCGCCCATTGAACTCCATGCCGTGGCCCTCGGCCAGCGAGCGGCCCAGCGCAAGGTAGAGCCCGCTGTCGGGTTTGATCGCCCACTGGTTGTTCAGGCTGAGGGCGTACAGCACGGCCACCGCCGCTACGAGCACGAAGAACGTGCGGCCTGGCGTGGCGCGGGCCTCTGGTCCAGGATTCGTTGTGGATACCGATTCGGACGCCATGGCGGCGTATGATGGGCTGCGTGCGGCCGACTTGCAACTAGAATCTCGCCGTGCGGCCGAATCGCGCCGTGAAGTCTCTGCACACGTAACTGACGCCGTACGGGGTGTGCCAGTGTTTTATGGCAGGGTGGCATGCCCACGCCGTCCGTTGCGTGGGCATG
>PMZT01000294.1 GCA_003170085.1 Planctomycetia bacterium
CTTCCTGGAGCACAGCCGCATCTTTTATTTCCGCAACGCCGGCCAGGAGTGGCGACCCCTGGGGCAACCCGCCGAGGTCCGCGTGCATGACTTCCTGGACAAGACCCTGGGCAAGGCTATTCCCTACGGCGTCTACGACATCCTGAACAACCAGGGTTGGGTGAGCGTGGGGATCGACCACGACACCGCCCTGTTCGCCGCCAACAGTATTCGGCGGTGGTGGAGAGAGATGGGGTGCCGCCGGTTTCCCCACGCCCGCCACCTGCTGATTACGGCCGACGGCGGCGGCAGCAACGGTTCGCGATGCAGGCTGTGGAAAGTCTCGCTTCAAGCCTTGGCGGACGAATTGGGCCTGAGGCTCCAGGTGTGCCACTTCCCGCCGGGCACCAGCAAGTGGAACAAGATCGAACACCGCCTGTTCAGCTTCATCACGCAGAACTGGCGAGGCCGTCCGCTGGTGAGCCACCAGGCCATCGTGAACCTCATCGCCAGCACCACGACCCGGACAGGGCTTGTCGTCAAGGCAGCCCTGGACAAGGAACGATACGACACCGCCATCAAGGTCGCCGACGAGGAACTGGCCAGACTTCGATTGACTCCGTTGCCCTTCCACGGAGAATGGAACTACACGTTGTCTCCAAGACGATGAATTGTTCATGTTATTTTTGAGCGCGCCCTAAGACGTGTTGACGAGGTCGCCAAATGTAGTGAAGACTTTTCGTCCTGATCGCCCTTGGCGCGGCCGCCAAGGCCATTCTCGGCCGCGAACTGCGTAACTTCGGCTACGAAAGCCTGGCGATGATTCGCGGACCAATCAGGCGGGCGAGGCGTAGTGGAAGCCGCCGCCACAGGGCCGTAGCAAGGCGATATTTCGGGCTATCGGGTCGCAGATCGGGGACATTATCCCCCGGCCGCAGGAGGTAGTACCAGTAGAGGGGCACCTCCTTGGCGCCCCACTGGGCCTTGAAGCGATAGGTACCGGAATCTCTTGTGCTGCGGCCGAAATCGAAGCACGGCGCCTGACGGCGGCAAGCCTCTTCGAGCATGGACCAGTAAAGCAACATGTTTGCGCACGATTGGCGAACCCGCCAGTCGTTGCCCGCCCAGGGCACGCGGACCCCGCGGGAATCGGCCAGGGTCACTGAAGCAGCAAGCGGACGGTCGCCTGCACGAACCACGAATACTCGAACCGCTTCCCCGAACTGCTCCGCGATCAGGCGGAAGAACCGCTCGTGGTGAGGGGGGCTGCCCAAGTCGCGCATGGTCCTGGCGTAGACGGCGTAGAAGTCCGGGAGCAGGTCCGCTCCTCCCTGATGGACCGTCAGGTTCTCCTTCTGGCCTTTACGCACCTGGTTCCGGACCTTGGCGTCAAGCGCCTTCCACAGTATCTCGGGGTCGTTGGGCAGCGGCAGACGTAACGTTACCTTGTCCGTGCGCGAAGGAAGGTCGCCGGGCAGCGGTTCTGCCTGACGCAGCTCCACCCAGCGGGCGCCG
The DNA here is from genome assembly GCA_003170085.1 of Planctomycetia bacterium. GTDB lineage: Bacteria > Planctomycetota > Phycisphaerae > FEN-1346 > FEN-1346 > FEN-1346. The sequence goes on from PMZT01000294.1 coordinate 1,495, forward strand.
AGTTCGGCCATGAGCGATCGGGCCTGCGCCAGGAGGGCGACGGTCGCGTCTCGGTCGTCCGCCAGAATGCCGGCGGCGTCGAAATACGGCAGGCTGACCAGATGCGCTCCGCCCGTGAGGCCCTTCTGCCGCACCAGGTGCAGGACGCCCACCGTCCGGCCGCCGCGCCGGGCTGTCAGGTAGAACGGCCGCTGGCCGTAGGCTGTCGCTAAGACGGTGCCCCAGACAGGGTCGTGAAAAAGCGTGGCATCGGCGCGGGGTGAAAGATACTCGGCCCACCGCGGCGGGTCGCGGTCAACGGAGACGGCGCAGCCCCCCGACGCGGCGGCATCGATGGGTCTAGGTGTCGGGGCAGACGTCACGGAATTCTGTTCCTTGATGGCGGCGTGCGCCGGCCCGTGGTCTACGGTGTCAGGCGGCCGGCGCGGCGCAACTCCTCGGCCACCTTGCTGATGACCGGCCGGTATTTGCCCGAGGGTGCCGGCTCGATGCTGTCGACTATCTCAAGCGTTATCTCATCATCGCTTGCGAGCCGCGCACGCATTTGCCGCAGGACCTGCTCCTTCCCGTCGGGCGGAAAGCTCTCGTCTACCGCCAACAATAGGTGTACGTGGCCGATCCGTTCCTGGCGGGCTTGTATGTGCACGACGCCCGAGATTGTCCGGGCCATGTACAAAATGGCCACGCAACTGACCCAGTTGCCATTGCGGGTGACAATGAAATCCATCATTCGCCCACCGGAGACCTTGATGCTGCGCAGCGTCCGGCCGCAAGGGCAGAGGGCGTCGCTCATGGTCACGATGTCGCCGGTGCGGTAGCGGATGACCGGCTGAACCTGGCTCATAAGCATAGTGACGACCAGTTCCCCCGTGCCGTCGGGCGCTGGCTGGAGGGTCTGGGGGTCGATGACCTCGAGGATGAGTTGCTCGTCGATAGTGTGGAGGGTACCGCGCTCGCAGTCATGGCCGACGAGACCGCCCTCGCGCAGGCCATACGAGTCGCAGGTTGGCACGCCGAACGTCTCGGTGATGAGTTGTCGGTCGGCGTCGCTGAGAATCTCGCTGGTGGTGACGATGGCCCGCAGGCCTCGCTCGCGCAAGGGGCGGACGTCGAGGCTCTGTTTGCGCACCAGTTGGGCCAGCAGGGCCATGCTGCTGACGTAGCCGAAGAGGCAGTTGACGCCCCAGCGGGTCCAGTTGGCCAGGTACTGTGGCGCCACCTGCTCGTTGAGCAGGAGCGCATTGGAGAAGTAGTTGTTGGTCAGAAAATCCCGGACTTGCCGCAGGCGGCCCTGGGCGTTGATCTCGACGGGGGCGGCCCAGAAGTAGACCTCCTTGTCGCCTGGGCGGACGCCCACCCACTCGTGCCCGCGCATCCGGGCCGCGGTGATGTGCGACTCGCGGTTGCTGGAGGTGTAAAACTGGAGGGCCTCATTGGTTGAGCCGCTCGTGCGCGCGATCAGGACCCGCCGCCCCTCGCCCCGCCAGACCATCTCCTCGCGGTGCGTCTGGAGCGTCTGGCGGTTGATGAAAGGGAACCGCCGCACGTCGTCCAGCGACCGGATGGCGTCGGGCGCAATGCCGTGCTCGTCCATCACCCGCCGCCAGTATGGTGTGTGCGCATAGACGGAGGCCGCGAGGGCCTTGAACCGCGCCAAGCGCAAGGCGTCGATGCGATCGCGCGGCCAGAACTGGCTCTCACGCAGTTCGCGCAGCACCGCGAAGGTGCGGCGGCCCAGCAGCCGCTCCTGCGCGGCGAAGAACGCTCGGGCGACAGATGGGTACATAAGGCCACCTCCAATGCTTGGGCGGACTACCCTTCTTTCGGCGATCTTGCCGGCTCGCCTTCACCGAGATTCCTGCCCCAGGATCTCGCGGTAGACAGCCAGTATGCCCTCAACCATGCGGTCGAGGCTGTAGCCGGCCTCGACGCGGCGGCGAGCAGCCAGGCCCATGCGGCTGCGGAGGTCGGCGTCGGATGCCAGACGGAGCAGGCGGTCAGCCAGAGCGGCAACATCGCCCGGCTCGATGAGAAACCCTTCTACGCCATCCGTTACGACTTCCGGAATGGCCCCGACGCGGGTCACGATGACAGGTAGGCCATGTGCCATTGCCTCGAGCATTGCCATGGGCAGGCCTTCAGCGTAACTCGGCAGGACGAAGCAGTTGGCTCGCCTGAATGCGGCTTCCTTGTCCGGACCAGTGACGACGCCAAGGAACCGGACCAGGCCGTCGCAGCCGCAGGCCGCGATGTGCTTCAACAGGTCATCCTTCTGACCGGGCTCCGTCTCGCGTCCCGCGAGGAGCACCTCGCCCGCGAAGCCGTTGCGCTGAGCCAACGCGACTGCCGAGACAAGGTCGCGCGGGCCCTTCCCAGGCTCTAGGTTGGCCAGCGACAACGCAGCGAATGTGCCCTCGCTAGAACGATTGTCGTCGCGCGGCAGGGGCACACCATTGGCCACAATGCGCCAGGTTGCCCCCGGGGCAAACGGTTCCAGTCGTGCGACCCAATCTTCTCCAAGGACGACGACCGCTGCCGCTGATTGTAGCGCCGCCCGGGCCAACCGGCGCCGGACCGAGCCGAGCGACGCGAGAAACTCCTCGAACTTTCCGCCGTGAATGTGCCAAATAACCCGTCGCCAGAGCAGCCGAGCAACCGCCAAGTGTACGGTGTCTCGCCAGAACGTGAACCCGCTACAGGTGTGGATGTGCACAAGTTGCGGCCGATGGCGGAGGATGTTCGCCGCGATGTGGCCGGCGAGGCCCGCCTGCGCCGCCGCGCCCGCAACGAACGGCCGACCCTCCGGTGTTGTCTTGCCGTTGTTGAGGACGGTCAGCTGGCACTGCCGTGCCAGGCTGCTTCCCTGCAAGTTCTCCAGCACCGTTTCCATGCCACCCACCGACGGCGGCAGGGGGCCGAGCATGAGGACACGGGGGCCGATGTGGGTGATCATTGCGCCTGCATCTCGGCCGCCGGCGGACTCGCCTGCCACGCAGCCATAGACGTTCAGGTATCCGGCTACCATGTGGGCCACGCTGTAGGTGGTTTCCACGCGGTGCCGTGCCAAGGCGCCAAGTTTCTGCCGGGCCTGCGGGTTGCCCATGAGGTCCAGCATCGCCTTGGCCAGGTCCTCCGGGCATGCAGGGGGCACCAGCATCGCGTCGTGTCCGTGCTCCACGGCGTCCGGAACACCGCCCACCGCCGTAGCAACGCAGGGCAGGCCGGCGGCCATGGCCTCCAGCAGGACCATTGGCAGGCCCTCCTTGCGGCTTGGCAGGACGAAGGCATCGGCGGTGGCGTAGAGGGCCGGCGTGTCGCGGCGCTGGCCGAGGAACCGGACGTGTTTGCCTAAGCCCGGATGCTCACACTGCGCAGCCAGTCTCTGCCAGTACTCCTTGTTGGCCTGCGACCCTGCTACCAGGATGATGAACTGTCCGGCCGAAGCGCCGCGGAGGCGGGCCGCGGCATCCAGCAGGTCCTCGTAGCCTTTTTCGGGAACAACGTTACCAACGGCCAGAAACACGAACATCTGCGGCGGCAGGCCGAGTTCCTCGCGGACGGCCCGGCCAAGGTCCGGCTCGCGGGGCATCATCGGAACGCCGTTCAAGACGATGTCGACCGGGTCAGACCACGCCAGCAGGCGGGCGTACTCGCGGGCCGCCTCGGCCGAGACCGCGGTGACCCGGCGGACGTCACGCATGGCCAAGCGTTCTACGTGCCGCGGGTGGGAGAGGTCTTGGAACAGCAACCCGTGGCAGGAGACGACCAAAGGCGCCCGGATGCTCAGACGATTGGCGGCGAAGGCGTACGGCAGGCTCGCACGGTCGTGAACGTTGATAATGTCGGGCCGAAAGCCGCGTAGCAGCCGGGCCAAGCGCCCGATGGCCACGAAGTCCCAACCCCAGCGAGAGCCGAGGGCCTCGACGGCCACGCCTTGGTCGGCCAGCCGCTCCCCGAACTCGCCCCGCTCCTCCAGGCAGACGACCAAGGGCTTGATGCCGCGGGCTGCCAAGCCCGTGGCAAGATGAAAGACGACGCGCTCCTTGCCGCCGGGAGGCATACTGGCGACAATGATGGCCACCCGTTGGATGGCCGAACCGGCGGGATATGTGTCTGCTGCCATATCAGAAGTCCTGTGTCGCGTGTTTTGGCGCCGGGCCGCCGGTTCAAGCCGGAGTTTCGTCAGGGTCGGTCCCCAGGGCGTAGTGACAGGCGAGCGAGGCACCGCCCAGAATGCGTACGGTCAAACGTGGCCACGTGCACATGCCGGCCGCGCTAAAGATGCCATTGCTAGGAATAGCGGTCGTCACGTGGTGGACGCCCCCCCACTGGCTCCGGCACCGACAAGCGTGGGAACCGTCGCTTTGCCCTCGGCGATGGCGTTTTCGAGGGCCCGCTCCAGGCACACCGGCATTGCCAAGAGCCACCAGAGGGCCTCAATGTAGAGGAAGGTGATCGTCAACGCGGCAGCCAGTAGTACCACAATGGCCACAATAAGACCATAGCTTTGGAGCAGAAGAGCGTTGTGTTCGCCCTTCCGGGAGAGTTTCTGGGCCTGCTTGGTTACTCGTCGGAGCACCAGCACGGCATTCACGATCACGACGGCGAAGATGATAATGCCTTGGATGCCGAGTTCGCAGAGGCACTTGAGGTACGTGTTATGTGTGTCGCGGCCCTCCAATTGGGGAAGATAGCGGCCGATCGTCTGGTAGAAGTTGCCTGCGCCGATGCCGAGGGGGTTGCCTTCCCACATGGCGAGCGAGGCACTCCAGATATCGAGGCGACTGGCGGCGGAGGCATCTCGCTCTTCCTCTGTTGCCGAGATGGTGCCGGCCCGCTCGAGAAACTTGGGGTTGGTCAGGTAGTATCCGCCGGCCGCCGCCACGATAATGCCCGCCAGGATGGCCAGCCGGAACCGCTTGGGTGCCATAACAAGGGCCGCCAAGACGCCGGCGGCAAGGCCAACGACGGCCCCGCGGCTACGCATCAGTACGATACCGTTGGCGACGAAAACGCCGGAGACGAGGCACACGGCCTTGCCCAGCCAGCCGGTCCGGAGGAACTGGACGCCGATGATCGGCAGCGTTGCGGCCAGGTAGGCAGCGCAGAAGTTGGCCTCGGCGAAGTCGGGGCTGCCGATGCTTTCCAGCCGCCCTTCCTCGAACGAAGAGGCCGGCGCCCCGTAGGCCTGAAGACCAAGCACAAGCCCGCCTACCGTCAGAACCCAGAACACCAGGTTCACCGTCCGCGCCGTCGTAACCAGGTGGGTTAGCATCAGCGTGAACAGAATGACCTTGGTCATCTTGAGCGATGGGTGGTCGTGGCCGACATAGGCTGTGCCCACCGTGGGTTCACCCAGGAGCGTCGAGAACCACATCACGGCAAGGAACACCAGGAGGAGCTTCTCTTGCCCCAGCAAGAACGTCCGCCCATACCGAAGTTTGCGGGAGTTGAGGAGCATGCCAATGGCGGTGGCCAGTGCAAGGATAAACGAGTAGCGAATACCCCAATACCTGATTGGTTCGGCCCACCACTGGCTCGTGGCCCCAATAATGTAGTTGAACATGTAGCCGATCACGCCCAGGAGGGGCTCGAAGAGGGCCCCTGCGGCCAAGAGCAGGAACGCTCCCAGAAACAAAATGGTCTTAATCGGCACGCTTATGTCACCTCTTATCGTCGGAGCGCCGCCTTGGCGCTTCCCTGAGTCCACGTTCACACCCCGCCGACACCGGGTTGCTTGCCCCGACACTCTCCTGCACGAGGTCAGATCCTCCGGCCCTCAAGATCCATCAGGGAGCAGTCACCACTTGTAAGGCTGGGGCAACCCCCGACGAATCACCGAGGCCAACGCCCGTAGCCGCGGTAGCAGAAGCTGACGCAGAGGCAGGCGGCACACGGCGGCGTAAAACCAGGGTCGCAGGGCATAAGGGTTCTCCCTTGCCGCAATCCAGTAGTAGTGGGCTGCCTGCGCGTAATCTTTCGCCTCGTAGTGCTCCCAGGCCACGTTCAAGTAGCTCAACTGCCTGCGCCGACGACAGGCACGCTCTGCTTCTGCGTCGAACGCCCTAGGATACTGGGAACGGATTATCCCCAAGGCGTAGTCGTTCCCCGCCATCATCCGCCTCCAGTCAGAAGACACATTGCTGCCATGAACTCGATACGAGGCCAGCACTTGATCCACGTATCGAAATCGACGACCTGTCGCGGCCAAGGCCAGCCAGAGTTGCCAATCGTCGGTGCCAAACCGGTTCGCCGAATCGAATCCTTCCACCGACAACAGGGCGTCGCGGCGTACTAAGACCGTGCACATGCACATCGGGCGATAGGCGATAATATTGGCCAGCCCCGGGGGGGCCTTGCGCTGCGGCTTGGACCGGGAGTCTGCCACCACGTTCCCCGCCTCGTCGATCACGCGGGCGTTGCAGTGGATCACGTCATCGCCCTCCCTCGTGCCAAGCAGTTGAGTCTCCAGCTTGCGAGGGTCCCAGAGATCGTCCTGGTCAAGAAAGGCCACCCAAGGGCCCCGGCCCGCGGCAATACCACGATTGCGGGCGGCGGCGACGCCCGCGTTCGCCTGATGAACAACGGTGATCCGGCCGCCATACCCGGCCAGGATGGCGGCCGAGTCATCCGTGGATCCGTCGTCAACCGCCACAATCTCCACGGGCCGGTAGGTTTGCCCCAGGGCGCTTTCCACGGCTTCGCGAAGGAACCGCGCGCCGTTATACACGGGAATCACAATGGTCACCAACGGATTGCCCATGCTCAATGACTCCCCAGCGACTTCGATATTGTCAGTGCCCGTGTGCCGTCGAAGACTTCCCGGAGAAATCGCTCACCCTTGTAGACGGGGATCCTCACGCTGACGAGTGCCATGCTCATGGTAAACCTGCTCGTTGGGGGCCGGTCCTTCGACACAGGACCTGGATTTGCCACTGAAGCCAGGAATGGAAAAATCTCAGGGTCAGTCGGTCGAAGGCCCGCAGCCAGCGGTTCCGGCGCCAGGCCGGCGGCCCACAGGGTTTATCGAAGTACTGGACGATCTCCAGGCCCGCTTGGCAGCACCAGCGTTCCAGGCGGCGGTGCGTCATGACCTGCACGTGGATGGCGTCAAAAATGCCGGCGGGCTCCTCGGGCCAGTCGCCACGGGCGATGAACTGCCAGGCGGCGTCGAGATGTCGCATGTTGGGAACGCTGATAACCACCCACCCGCCGGGTCGGACCGCCTTCGCGAACTGGGTCAGCGCCTCCCATGCCTGCGGTAGGTGTTCCAGGACATCGGCCAGGATGAGGCCATCGAGGGAACCCAGCGCGAACGGCCGCCGGTCGTCGGGCGCTATGAGACGAGCTGAAGTCAACCTTTCGCATGCCACCGAGATGGCTTCCGGTGCTATGTCCACGCCATGCACCTCCCGGCCTTGCCCGACCAATACGGCCTCCGTCGCCCCTTTGCCGCAGCCGATGGAGCCGATGACACGCCCGTCGGGGGGAACCATGCGAAGAATGTCCCCCCGAACTCCACCTGCATAAACATAGGCCATACCTGACGGGTCCCTTGTCATTGCCTCAACCTCGTTCCCGCGGGGTGAGGTCACGGTGCCATCCTTTCCGCGGGCAAGATTCGGCCGTACACCACCCGGGCCAGGCGCCTGAGTCGGGAAACGCCATCGTCGCGATTGAGCGTCACAAGCAGCCCTATCGGGGCGTAAAGCGCTGCGAGAATGGCGACCTTGGCCCAAAACCACGGCCATCCCCCTTGGGGTAACAGTGCCCTCGTTCCCATGCACAGGCCGGCGAAGAGCGCCCCCGCCACCATCCAGCGCAGTGCTGTGGCCCGGAAGAAAGGCCAAGCGCCGCCGCCCATCCGCCTGGTGACCGCAACGAAGAGCCACACTTGGACGGCAACGCCGGGCATTACGGCGCCCCAGGCCACGCCCCGGATGCCAAGGCCGGCAAGCACCAAGCTGACTGCAAGGCCAAGGCTAAAGACGGCTTGGGTTGCCGACATGACGGCCAAGAGCCGAATGTGACCCAAGCCGCTCATGAGGATCACCAAAGGCCGGTTCGCCACATCGCAGAAGGCCGGTATGGCCAGCAGCAGCAGGACCCAGGCGCTCTCCTCGTACCCTGGCCCCATCCAGAGGCCGATGAATTCCCGCCCCAACGTCATGTAACCCACGAGGATGGGCACCATGACCAGCATCGTGATGCGGGTAGCCTTGCCCGACAGCCATCGGAGTTGGGCCAAGTCTCCCTGGCCGGCCGCCTTCACGATGTCGGGGGACATGACGTTCGTCACGTGCGATACGGCGGCGCTCGCGTAGTCAATGAGCATGGCCGCAATCGAGTAGTAGGTGATCTCGGCTGCGCCGATGAGGAGGCCGATGATCGCCGAACTCGTGTAGTACACGAGTTGCACCGAGACGTTCCCCACGAATGCCCACACGGAGAAACTGAGGATCTCCTTCAGCATGCCGAGAGATACGTTCGACTTCTGAACGGCCGCAGGCGACCCTTTGCGCCAGGCCAGAAGGCCCAGCAATACGCACGCCATCGCACCCGAAGCCACCAGCACTAGCGCCAGGGCCGTGATGCCATGGCCCGTCCAGAGGACCCACACGGTGCCACCCGTCCGCAGGCCCAGCACCGCCAACGCAACCGCGTTCATCAGGTCGAACCGCTCGCGCGACGCCAGCAACTGTGAGAACGTAGCGGCGTAGAAACCGAACCAGACGTTCAGGCCTATCAGCGGCAGGACCCACGCGGCCTCGGCGACCAGTTCCGGGGGGAACTTCGTGAAGATATGGCCGAAGGCGAGGCCCAGTCCTACGGCTACGGCCATCACGACCACGCTCACCGCCGTGAAGAACGCCAGCGAGGTGCTGATCAACCGGTCGACCTTCTCCTGTTCGCCGCGGCCCAGATAGTAGTTGAGGAACCGCCCGGTACTGGCTCGCACGCCTATGTCGACGAGGCCCAGGTACCCCGTCAGCGACACCAGGAGCGTCCACACGCCGTATTGCGCGTTGCCCAGGCTGTGGACAATGAACGGCGAGAGGAAGAAAGCGACGGCCAGGCTGGCGCCGTGGCCGGCCCAACTGGCGATCAGGTTCCGTGCGTAGGTGCGTACCTTGCTCATGCGTCGACCGTCGCTTCCCGAGAGTCTTTCTTCTCCATCACCACGAACACGGACTCGCTGAGCCCCCTCAGGGTCCACCGCCAACCGCAGATTCTCAGGCCGGCGGCGCGGGCCTCCCTATGGATCTGTTCAGCCGGCGCGCTCACGGGATAGATGCGGCGTCGCCCAAGCAGCCTCATGACAACCTTCCGGACAGCCCGACGCCACTTGTGCCAGGCGCTATCGCAGCCGTACTCGACGACTATCAGGTGACGCGATATGCGGGCGAACTCCCGCAGGATGGTCTCTCGCTCCTGTGACGTCAAGTGCATGAAGAACCGGATCGAGAAGATGCCGTCCAGGCTACAATCCTCGAACGGTAATTGCGTGGCGTCGCCGATAACGAGGCAGGTGTCTCCGTTGCCCGGCGACCGCTGCGCGGCCTTGCGCAGCATGGCCTCCGAAACATCGCGGCCCACAATACGCAAGCCGCGGTCTCTGAGAACGGGATGCATGCGGCCGGTGCCACAAGGGACATCCAGGACCCGCGTACCGGCCGATATCAGGCGAGCGATGCGCCGCAGCGTCCTGCACTGTGCCCGATGAAACACCCTGCCGACGATCCCGTGGAATCGCTCGGCCTCGTAGGATTCGGCACCGTCCTTGGACTGCCATCTCTGAATGGTTTCGGTCCACATCGTTACGTCCGCGCTTTCTCCAGGGGGTTCTCCAGAAGGTACTCGAAGGTTCGAGTCATCAAGCCCACCCCGCGTAGGGCCCAGAAGGCTGCATTGTGCCGCTCAGTCATATACGTCATAGTACTCAGCATGGCGTCGAGAACTCGAGGCTGCAGGCCGGCCATGTCCCAGTCTGCGTCGCGGCGGTAGCCCTTGAGGAAGGACTTGCTCAGGCAGTACCACCACTGAGGCGAACCCGTCCCGAACCATGCGCCGCTACGTGAAAGGAACAGGTGGACGATGAACTGCCCAAGGTCAATCAGGGGATGACCTCTATGATAGAGCTCCATGTCAATGCCGACAACTTCGTTTCCGGAGAACATGAGGTTCGCGGGTTTGAAATCGCCGTGAATGGTCACGACGACGCTGGGCGGCTCATGCATTATCGCCTTGTCCAGAACGGCTGACAACCGCCCAGCCGTCTTAGCCGGAAGCCCCCGCCTTAAAAGAACCTCGATCCCGGACGCGGCCTTCTCCATTCGCGCCGCCGCATCGTAGACCTCCACCGACCCATCCGATGGCCACCTATGAAAGTGCGCAAGCCAGCGCCCGGCAAGGGTGGCGGTGTTTACGGCGATCTGGCGGCTAGACGCGGAAGCCCCAAACCGTCCCGATGGAAAGATCAGGCTCTTGGCCGTCCTGCCGGGTATGGTGCTCATAACCAGGCGATGCGAGTTGGCTTCATGGTAGTTCGCCGTCCTGAAGACCACGTTATCCACCGCCACGCGAAAATGATTCAGGCGCAAGACTCTGCCAACGGCGTTTTCGTCAAGCGGCACGTTGAGCGGCTTTATCCACATAATCTTGGCTCGTTACCTAATCAGAGAACTATGCCTACCAGGTTCGATAGCCCCACGCAAGACCGCACGGCACCCGCACGCATCGCGGACTGGTCGACTGGCGAACAAGGCCTAGACCGAACACCTGCAGTGATCAGAGTGGCATCGTCACTCTTTTTCCACGGCGCAGTCGCCCGAGCCTCCCTGCCCGTGGCCGCGCACATCGATCACGATCTTTCCTTCATACACTTCTCGTGCTTGCGGCATCCCGTCCTTACACACTACGATGAGCTCACAGTCGCGCAGCTCGGAGGCGTCTTGCACGAGCGCGTTCAGGATGTGGCCGGCCGTGTTGTCGATAAACCTCTTGTTCGCGCCAATCAGACCAGACGGAACAACGTCTTTGTCGTAAATCTTTACGCGATAGCCCTTTCCCATAAAATGTTCCACCAGCCGCACAAAGGGGCTCTCCCGGAGGTCGTCGGTTCCCTTCTTGAAGGAAATGCCGACAAAGCCGAGTGACCTGACCCGGTGCCCCGAAATCTTCCGGATCATCTGGGCGATATGCTCATTATTGGAAGCCTCGATGCTGGAAATCAGCGGCACCCGGACGTTGGCCTGCCGGGCAAGGTATTCCAGGCTACGAAGGTCCTTCGGCAGGCAACTTCCGCCGTAGGCGAAACCGGGCTTCAGGTACGTCGACGATATGTTCAACTTCGTGTCTTTACACAGCAGCCTCATGATGTTCCCGCCGTCCACACCGATCGCTTCGCCCAATCGCGCCACCTCGTTGGCAAAAACGATCTTCATCGCGTGAAAAACGTTGCACAAGACCTTGATCGTCTCGGCTTCCCTGAAGGACGTGACCACGAACTCGGCATCGATGCCGTCGTAGAGCGACTTGGCCAGGGCCACGGCCCGATCATCGCTTCCCGCCAAGACAATGAATGGCGGGTCGTGATAGTCCGCCACAGCACAGCCTTCTCGCAGGAACTCGGGATTGAAGCACACCCTTACAGGCAGGCCGCCCAGCTTCTCCCGCATAAGCCGCTCGGTCGTTCCAGGCGGGACGGTGGATCGCAGCACAATAAGGTGCTCGCGCGACTTGTGGCGAACTCCCGCGGCGATCTGTTCGACAACACCCTCGACGTGGGCCAGATCATGCGCCCCATTGTCGAGGGTGGGCGTACCAACGCAGACAATAGAGATGTCGGTACACGCTACGGCGGCATCGTAATCCAGGGTCGCCGAAAGCCTTCCGGCCTCAACTCCGGTTCGAATGAGATCGTCGGTTTCCTTCTCAACGATCGGCGACTGTCCTCTCCGAATAAGGTCGACCTTCGCGGGGGCCACATCAACCCCAACGACGTCGTGGTCCTTGCACAGGACCGCGCAGCTTACGCAACCCACATAGCCAAGCCCAAATATACTGATTTTCATTTTGCGCCCCCCGTCCTTTCGCAGGCCGCCACGAACTCCGCGCATACCTTTTCCCAGGAAAACCGCGTTGTCACGAGATCATAGGCACGCTGCGCGATCTCCGCGCGCATGGCCGGGTCTTCGCTGAGCTGCCGGATCGCTTTGGCGAAGTCATTGGGCGAATCTCTGATCAGGATGTTATCACCATCCCGTACCGGGAGGCCCTCGGCTCCAAGCGAGGTTGAGACAACCGGCAGGCCGGCCGCCATGGCCTCGAAGATCTTGATCCTGGTCCCCCCGCCAACTCTTAGAGGGACAACATAGGTCTCCGCCCTGTGGAGGTACGGTCGCACATCGGGGACGCGACCCGAGATGATGAAGTGCTCAGACGATAGGGACATAAGTGGCTTACTCGGGTTCTTACCGACGGCGTAAAACCTGTAGCCAGGAAGCTTTGGAAACACGGCCTCATGAAAATACCGCACGGCGTCCGCGTTCGGCCGCCAGTCCATGCCACCCGTAAAAACGAGCGACCTGGCTTCCTTGGGGCTGCCAGCGTAGTGGTAATATTCGGCGTCAACGCCGAGGTCCATCCAGCCAACATTGCGAACGCCAAAGACCTCTCTGTGAAAGCGGGCGTCCGTCTCGGACACACACATGACGTAATCGAACTGGTTAACAATACACTCTTCCATTCGCCGTGTCTTCCGATACTGAACGCCCCATGCCAGGCGTTCCAACCCGCGTGCGTTTTGGGCGTGGCGCTTAGGGATCATGGACTCCACGTTATGCTGAAAAAGCAACTTGGGAATCTTGACATCCAGGCAGTTGGGAGCAGAGAACAGAAAGTCGCATATGAGCAGGTCATAGCTCCCCGCGATCTCCATTATCTTCCGTTTCAGACCTGCATGGCAATCATTCATCATCGTGTAGGGCATCCGCGAGAAGGCGTTACGGATGAGGCGAAGAACAAAACGTGCCCCTCTCTTGGGAAGCCGTCTTCCCTCCAGGAAGATGAATTTCCGGCAGAGGTGTTCCATTTCCGGTATGAATCGCTCTTCGCCGGGGCAAATAACCGAAATCACGTCTACTTCGTGTGTTTTGTTCAACTGCTTCAAGACGTTGAAAGTTCGTATCTTGCCTCCCGCATCAAGCGGGAAAAGGATGTCTTTGATGAGAAACAATATGCGCATCTTGCAGCTCCCGATCTCCAGTATTGCGTCACTCGACTGATACGTTATTCAAGAAGGTCCTGCCACGGCTGACATTCTCCATGACTTTCACATCTTCCCATCCGCCTGTGTCTCCTGGGCGGACGGAAGTATCTTGTTACGACGCCTTCGGCACCTCGTCTTGATTCCGTCTCGTCTGTCCAGTAGTTGCGCAGGGGAGAATCGCCGCTTGTTCCCTGCAGGCCGGGTATGCCCGCTGCGCGGCGGCCTGGTGCGAAGGGGCCGTGGTGGCTAGGGTTTTACAGAGCAACACGAGCGGCGCCATCCGTGTTGACCACGAGTACTTGCCTTCGACACACGCGCGGGCGGATCGCTGAAGCGCCCGGCGCAGATCGCCGCCGTCGAGCAGCGTGCGGACCGACCGGACCCAGTCGTCGGGCGAGTCAGCCTGGAGGAGGTCTTTCCCGACGTCCACGTCAAGCCCCTCAATCGCGGGCGATGAGCCTACCACCGCCCGGTCCATCGCCATGGCTTCGAGAATCTTGTTCTGAATGCCGCGCGCGATTCGTAGCGGCACGACCGCCACGGTGGCTGCCGCCAGGTACGGCCGCACGTCGGGAACCGCGCCTGTCACGGTCACGCCGGGCTGCTCCGCGAGGCGGCGGACCTCCGGTGCCGGGTCGCGGCCGACGATTGTGAAGGTCAGTTCGGGCACGCGGCGTCTCAGTTCCGGCCACACCTCACGAACGAACCAGCAGACACCGTCCACGTTCGGGCGGTAGTCCATCGTGCCCGTGAAGACGAGTGACGGTGGTCCTGGAGGGCGCTCCAACGGTCTGAAGTATTCGGTGTCCACGCCGTTCCCGACACTCATCACCTTCTCGCTCGAGATGCCGAGAGCCCGTTTCTCGGCTTCGCTGACAAGGAGCACGGCGTCGCAGCATTCCACCGCCCGGCGCTCGAGAGCTCGCACGCCGCGGGCTTCCCGGGTGTAGAGCCATCGCTTAGGCCCTCGTGCGGCCTGGGCATAGGAATCCCACTTGGCGCTATCGACATCGACCAAGTCCATCACCCGTGCCTTTGCCGGGACGGCCAGAACGTAGGGTAGCGTGCTTGACGAATAACCGAACACCAAGTCGAACGGTTCCCTCCCGCCTTCCTCGACCAGCGTTTGCAGGAAGCGTTTGTTCCTGAAGAAGCCTTCCGTGGCACTCCGGCCGGCTGCAACCGAGAGAGCGCCGCGTACAAAACCCAGCCGCCCCCCTGCGCGGCCCGTCAGAACCTTCTCGCACCAGCGGCCAAGCTCCGATGCAGCGGCGACGTCGCCGTCAGAATGCGCCAGGGCTGCTACCGTGATCCTGAAGCGCCCTGCGAGGGCGGTAATCTCATGAAATGCGCGCACACGCTCCCCCTTGTCGGGGGGATACGGCACGCGATGTGCAATGAACAGCAATCGTTTCATAGGTTGCAGCCACTTCGCATGGCGCATGTCGGTTCAGCAGGGCGCCCGAACAGCGTTGCGCCGCCTCCGCGCCAACGCGGCGACACCCCAACTGCGGTAGCCGGCCTTGCCCGGCTTATCCGAATTGCCCCCCCCCTTGAAGAACGCGAGTCAGGGACAACGGGTCCTGTGGCTCGGTTGGGCGATAGACGGCAACTTCACGCGCGGCGCGCGGGCAGAGGCCTATGTCTGCCATGCACAGGCCCCGCCGCATGGTGTAGGGGAACATGCGTGTGGCAACCGCCGCGAGCGTGCGAGAGTATAACTCATGGTCCCCCCAAATGCAAACGGGCAAAGCCACCAATGAGGCGAAATCGCAACGCGACTGCTGTCGCTTATCGGCGCTCCGGAAACCACGCCTGCACCCAGATTCGGCGAGGGTGCCGGGAATTACTCCACTCTCACAGACGGCCAAGGGGTGGGAACTGCCCACGGTGAAGTCCATACGCCGAACCGCGCCGCCAGGGAAACGAACGGCAGCGATTGGGGGGCGTTTCGGCCCGGCGCGCTGAAAGGGCGCTGAAACGGCGCTGAACGGGCAGGGGCGGGTGTACGTAAGTCTTTATGGTTTCAAACCTTGCGCCCAACTGTCGGCCGACTCTTAAGATAGCAGGTGTTGCCGCTTGGCGCACGAGGAGCATTCATTCAGCCCATGAAGACCTCGGGGCTTACCTTGAATCGCTCCGTCAGTTTCCGGAGGTGCTCGGTGGTCAGCGACCGCTCGCCCTTCAGGATCTTTGATCCCATGCTCGCGTGCACACCCAAGAGCCGGGCAAGATCGGACGCGTTCATGTCGTTCTCGGCCAGAAGATGCATGAGGAGGCTGATCCCGCTGATGTCGGCGGTCTCGATGGCGTGGCAGTGGGCCTCGTAGGCCTCGACGAGTTGTACCAGGGTCTCAAGGTACAGTTTCTGGCCCTTGGTCAACCTGCTGGGCGCCATCAGTTCGTCGATCATCTCCACCGTGTTCTCGTAGTGGGCATCGTCAACGATGGCCTGGGGCGGCATCAGTTGCACAAGGTCTTCGAAGCGACCCGGCAGGTTCTTTTTGTCGATACTCTTCGTCGTGGTCATGGCTATTCCTTCCACTTGCCTTCATCGTACTCTTCGTGCGTCAGGACGGCCCGGACGTTGATGAGGCGGTATCCTGCGAGGTCAGCTCCGGCTGGCGCCGGCGATCCTCTCGACCAGCGACGGAAGACCCTCGAAATGCACCTTGAGGTCGCCGCAGTTGCGGACGAAGGCCCGCTCGACGTCCTGGGCCACCACGACATTCTCGCCTTGCGGATACTGCCGCCGCAGCGCTGCAATACCTGCCACATCGAACTCGTCGGCTGACCACTTGCATTCCACGGCCAGGGGCTTCCCCCCTCGGGGAGCCCAGACCAGGTCCACCTCGTGCCCGCGCTTGTCCCGCCAGTAGAACACCTGGCGCGTCTGGGAATGGGCCATGACCTCGTTCAGGACGAAATGCTCCCAAAGCGTGCCCAGGTCCTCGCCGCGGAGTTCGTGCCAGCCTCGGTAGTAGCAGGAGAACCCGGTGTCGAAGGCGTACACCTTAGGCGCAGAGACGATCTCCGTGGGCCGGTGCGTGCTGAACGGCCGGATCACGTGGACCACGAAGGTGGCCTCCACGACCTTCAGGTAGTTGGCGATGGTCGTCCGGCTGACCTCGCAAGGTGCGGCGAAGCGGGTGGCCTCGAAGATGCCGCCGCTCTGGGCCAGGAGCAGTTCGACGAATTTCTGGAAGGAACTCCGCCGCTCCAGGCGGAACAGTTCCTGGATGTCCTTGGCCCAGTACGCATCCAGCCATTCCTGGAAGTCGCGTTCGGGGAGTTTCCCGGTCAGGAAGAAAGGCGGCAGCCCCCCGTGGAGGAACCGGTGCCGAAGGTCGGTGTGCTTAAAATCCCGCATGTCCTCCAAGCACATGGGCGTCAGCCACAGATCCCGTTTGCGGCCGGCCAGCGTGTCGCGGAACTTGCTCGATGCCCCAAGTGTGGAGGAGCCGGTGGCCAGGACGCGGATGTCGGCGTAGTGGTCCGCCGCGATCTTAAGGAGTTCCGACGGGTTGCCCAGGCGGTGAACCTCGTCCAGGACGACCCGCCGGCCTCGCAGGCCGTCGAGGAACCCTTGAGGGTCTTCCATCATCCGCCGCACGCGCGGGAGTTCGCAGTCAAAGTACTCCACGTCAGGCAGGCTCTGGCACAGGCAGGTCTTGCCGACCCGCCGCACGCCGGCCAGCCAGACAACGGGCTTCTCCCGCCAGGCTTGCTCGATCAGGTTCAGCCAGAATCGTCGCTTGACCATAGGCAGGCACTCTAGCGTTTGGTGTCACCAAACGCAAGAGTATTGTCGTTTGGTACGGCCGGGATTTCCGTGTATGGCTACAGGGGCTGTCCGTCCGCTTGTGCCGCGACGTGCGGCCTCGCGGCGGATTCCGGCCTTGGCGACCATGATGCCTCCGCGCGTCGTTCTGCGCTGGGCGCGCTCAGCCTGACGAGCCAGCCGTTGTTGACGGGTTACCGCCCACGCGAGGCTGTTACCATCGCGAGGACGCCGGCCTTGACCAACTTCAGGCATATGCGGCCACGCGGCAGCGACCTGGGCCAAGTCGGGCGGCATGTCGGCTGACGGGAGAGCCTCTTGGGCGGGCGCGCTGAACGGGCGCTGAAAGGGCAGGGGCGGGGGTACGTAAGTCTTTATTGTTTCAAACCTTGCGCCTGACTGTCGGCCGACTCTTAATCAGCGTCCGCCATCACCGAAGTTTCAGGCGCTTGTACTTACTGCGTCGGTGGGCGATCCGGTCGGGGTTGCTGGCGGCCAGGCTCTCCTCGTATGCCCGGAAGTTCCCCTCGAACCAGCGGACCTTGCCGT
This sequence comes from Planctomycetia bacterium, assembly GCA_003170085.1. Lineage (GTDB taxonomy): Bacteria > Planctomycetota > Phycisphaerae > FEN-1346 > FEN-1346 > FEN-1346. Next base: position 19,095 of record PMZT01000294.1, read on the forward strand.
TGCCCTCGAAAATGAGGAGATGCGTCGAGATGCGGTCGAGGAAGAAGCGGTCGTGGCTGATCACCATCGCGCAGCCGGGGAAGTCGATCATCGCCTGCTCCAGCACTCGCATCGTGTTCACGTCCAGGTCGTTGGTCGGCTCGTCGAGGAGGAGCAGGTTGCCGCCGCGCCGCAGCATCTTCGCGAGGTGAATGCGGTTGCGCTCGCCGCCGGAGCACTCCCCCACGCGCTTCTGCTGCTGCGCGCCGCGAAAGTTGAACCGCGACACGTAGGCCCGCGAGTTCATCTTGACGTGGCCGAGTTCGATCTCGTCCTGCCCGCCGGTGATCTCCTCGAAGAGTGTATTCGCGTCGTCCAAGGCGTCGCGGTGCTGATCGACATACGACAGGACGACCGTCGAGCCGAGTTCCAGCGCACCGGCGTCGGGCTTCTCCTGGCCGATGATCATGCGGAAAAGCGTGGTCTTGCCGGCGCCGTTCGGGCCGATGACGCCCACAATCGCCCCACGCGGCAGGTCGAAGGACATGTCGGCGATGAGCGTGACGCCGCCGTAGCCCTTCGTGGTGCCCTTGGCGGTCAGCACCTTGTCGCCCAGCCGCGGGCCGGGGGCGATCTGGATAACGGTGTCGCTCGTGCCGGGGTCAAAGCGAACGGCGGCCAGCCTCTCGTAATCATCGATGTGTGCGTGGCTGTCGGCCTTGTGCTCGGTGGAGAGGCGGATCCACTCGCGTTCGCGCACCAGCGTCTTCTGCCGCTCGGTCTCGCGCTTCTCGACCGTCCGAAGGAGCGCGATCTTCTGGTCGAGCCACGACGAGTAGTTGCCCTCGAACGGCAGGCCGCGGCCGTTCTCCAGCTCCAGGATCCACTTGGTGATGTTGTCCAGGAAGTA
>PMZT01000121.1 GCA_003170085.1 Planctomycetia bacterium
TGGGTGCTTTGCACCCACGCGGCGAAAGCCATAGACCTCGACCCCGCGCCAAGTGACTGTACCAACGACAACCGCGTGGGTGCAAGCACCCACCCTACATGACTGACAGACCGCGTGGTCGCCGCGGCGACCACCCTACATGACGGCGAGAGCCCCGCCCTCAGCGCACCACGGACACGGGCGCGAGCTCGATCGGGCACGGTTTCACGTTCCAGATTTCATTCGCATATTCCCAGATCGTGCGGTCGGAGCTGAAGCCGCCCATGTTCGCGATGTTCTTAATGCACATGCGCGTCCAGCGGTCCTCGTCGCGGTAAGCCTCGTCCACCTTGTCCTGCATTTCAATGTACGAATGGAAATCAGCCATGTGACAATACCGGTCGCCCTGGTTCAGGAGCGCGTCCCACACGGGCATGTACAGGCCCGGCTGCTCGAGATTGAAGAAGTTGCTGTGGAAGTAATCCATGATGCGCTTGATCTCGGGGTACCCGTTGTAGAAACTCCACGGGTTGTATCCGTTCTGGTGCAGGTGGTCGATCTCCTCGACGGTCTTGCCGAAGAGGAAGAAGTTGTCGGCCCCCACGGCCTCGCGAATCTCGATGTTCGCCCCGTCGAGCGTGCCGATCGTCAGCGCCCCGTTCAGCGAGAGCTTCATGTTGCCCGTGCCGCTGGCCTCGGTGCCCGCGGCGCTGATCTGCTCGCTCAGGTCGGCCGCCGGAATGATGCGCTCCGCCAGCGACACGCGGTAGTCGGCCAGGAAGACCACCCGCATCTTGTCGCGGACCTCCGGATCGTTGTTGATGATGCACCCCAGGTCGTTCACCAGCTTGATCGTGAGCTTGGCCATGGCGTAGCCGGGCGCCGCCTTGCCGGCCACGATGAACGTGCGCGGCAGCAGCGGCAGCCGGGGGTTATCCTTCAGCTTCGTGTAGCGGTGGATGATGTGCAGCACGTTCAGGAGTTGGCGCTTGTACTCATGCATGCGCTTGACTTGGACGTCGAAGAGCGACGTGGGATCGACCTCGATCTCGTTTTCCTGGCGGATGAGCTCGGCCAGCCGGCGCTTGTTCTCGAGCTTGACCTCGCGCAGGCGCTGCTTGAACTCGGCGTCGTCCACCAGCGGCTCGAGTTGCTTGAGCTGCCCCAGGTCGGTCACCCAGCCATCGCCGATCCGCTCGGTGATCAGCCGCGCGAGGCCCGGATTCGACTTCAGCAGCCACCGCCGCTGCGTGATACCGTTGGTCTTGTTGTTGAACTTCTCGGGCGTCATCTCGTAGAAGTCGCGGAAAAGCCGGCTCTTCACGAGGTCGGTGTGCACCGCCGAAACGCCGTTCACGCTGTGGCTGCCCACGACCGACAGGTGCGCCATGCGGATCTGCTTCTCGGGCCACTCCTCGACGATCGACATCCGTTGCAGGCGGTCCCCGTCGTTCGGATACCGGTTGGCCACCTGGCGCAGGAACCGGCGGTTGATCTCGTAGATGATGTCGAGGTGGCGCGGCAGGAGTTCCTCGAACATCCGCACGGGCCAGCGCTCGAGCGCCTCGCCCATGAGCGTGTGGTTCGTGTAGCCGAACGTCCGGACCGTCAGATCCCACGCCTGATCCCAGTCCAGCTCTTCCTGGTCCAGGAAAAGGCGCATCAACTCGGCCACCGACAGCGCCGGATGCGTGTCGTTGAGCTGAATGGCCACCTTGTCGGCGAAGAACGACAGGTCCGACCGCGTCGTCTTGTACCGGCGCAGGATGTCCTGGAGCGAGCAGGAGATGAAGAAGTACTGCTGCCGGAACCGCAACTCCCGGCCCTCCTCCACCCGGTCATTCGGGTACAGCACCTTCGTAAGGTTCTCGCTCAGGGTCTTCTGCTCGTAGGCCCTGATGTAGTCGCCTTCGCTGAAGAACCGCAGGTTGAACTCCTCCGACGCCTTCGCCGACCACAGCCGCAGGTTGTTCACCGTGTTATTGCCATACCCCGCGATCGGGAAGTCGTACGGCACGCCGATGACCGTCTTCTCAGGCGTCCACCGGAACACGTTGCGACCGGTGCGGCTGCGCCCCGGCGCCACGGTGCCGCCGAACCGCACGGGGAACTGGTACTCCGGCCGCTCCAACTCCCACGGATACCCGCCGCGCAGCCAGTTGTCGGGCTCCTCCACCTGGAACCCATCCTTGATCGTCTGCCGGAAAATGCCGTAATCGTAGCGGATGCCGTAACCGTAGCCGGGCAGTTCGAGCGTGGCGATCGAGTCGAGGAAACACGCCGCCAGCCGCCCCAGGCCGCCGTTGCCGAGGCCGGCGTCGCGCTCCATGTCGCGCAGGTATTGCCAGTCAAGGCCCAGTTCTTCCATCGCGCGGGTCACGGCCTGGTCCATGCGCAGGTTGATGACGTTGTTGCCCATGGCGCGGCCGATCAGGAACTCGAGCGAGAGGTAATACACGCGTTTCACGTCCTCGCGGTAATACGCCTGGCTGGTCTGAATCCACCGCTCCACCAGGCGGTCGCGGACGGTCATCGCCAGCGCGAAGTAACGGTCGCGGTCGGTGGCCGAGAACTCGTCCTTGGCCAGCGTGTACTTCAGGTGGTTCTCGAAGGAGAGCTTGATCGCGTCAATGGTCGTCAGTTGCTGATAATTTCTCACCAGGTCCTGGCAGACCTTGGGATTCGTTGTCTGCGGCAGCGTCGTCACAAGGCGTTTCCTTAATTAGGCGCGCATACGGACCGATTAGACTATCCTAGAGTACATCGGCGAAACATTCTAGGGAGATTAGGAGAATGCGGGGGGCGCAGGCCCGGCGGGTGTGGTCGTGAATTCTGGCAGGTGGTTCCTTTCGTAGGGGCGGCCCCATGTGGCCGCCCNNNGGCAAACGGCAACTGCCAGAAAAAACGGCCACACCCCAGGCCCGGCCACCTGCCCAAACGGGGAGAAAGATAGTATACTGTTCGCGGAATCCCAAAGGAGCGTCTCGATGGCTCAAACGGTTCGGTGGACTGTTGCTGTAGTGGCGGCCCTCGCGCTGTCGGCGGGCGGTCTCATGGCGGCCGATGCGGCGCCCGCGCCGGCCGCTGCCGCCGGCATCGTCAACCCCAACTCCAAGCAACTCCGCTGCCTGGCGGAGAAGCCCACGGGGCCGCGGTTCAAGCTGCCGGCCGACCGCGTCTGGCCCGCCAAGCCGGGCGAGGCCGACGTCTGCCTCTGGGACGGCGACCGTTTCGCCGCCATGTCGATCACCATCGACGACAACTGGACGCCGGACCATCCCTTCTGGAGCGACGCCGGCAAGAAGACCGGGCTTAGGTTCACGTGGTTCGTGGTCACCGACAACATCAGGCCGAACAGTTTCGGCGGCACGTGGGACGACTGGAAGAAACTTCGCGACCTCGGCCACGACGTGCAGTCGCACACGGTCACGCACCTTTCGGGCAAGTTGGAGGTCGAACCCGAGTATCGCGACTCGATCGCCGCCATCGAAAAGAACCTGCCCGGCGCCAAGGTGCTCACGCTGGCCTATCCCGGCGGCACCAAGCTCCAGAACGACCGCGCCCTGGCGGCCAAATACTATGCGGCGGCGCGCGGCGGCGTAGGCACGCCGAACAAGGCCAACCAGATCGATTACCTGATGACCAGCAGCGTTGGCGCGAAGATCGACCGGTCCGTGACCGACGCGGTCCTGCTGGGCACGTCGCCCATCCCGTGGATGAGCAACAAGCAGCACCTGCGGAGCTGGCTGTGCGTGCATTTCCACGGCGTGATGGTTCTGAACGCCAAGACCGAGGAAGAGAAGAAGGCCCCCTACGCCGGCGTCCTGGCCGACCTCCAGTACATCAAGAGCCAGGAAGCCGACCTCTGGTTCGCCACGTTCCGCGAAGTGGTGCTCTACGGCCAGGAGCGCGACACCGCCCGGCTGACCGTCACGGGCAGTGCCGCCAGGGAGATCAGGTTCACGCTCACCGACGACATGGACGATGCGATCTTCGACTTCCCACTGACGGTCAAGGTGCGCCTGCCCGACGACTGGGCCGGCGCGTCGGCGACCCAGGCCGGCAAGGCGACCGAGGCTAAGGTTGTCACGCACGAGGGCGCGAAGTTCGCCCTGGTCAAGGCCGTCCCCGACCGCGGCGAGGTGGTCCTTGTGCCGCGCGAGGGAAAGTAGCCGCCGCCGTCGAGCGAAGTTTGTGACGACCGCGTGCGTGCAGACTTGTCCGCAGCAGCCTTGGCGGAGGCGGAGCACGCACTCTACTTGTTATTTTGGGGTCGCCCCGTGCTTGAGAAGCAAGTCGGCGATTTCCTTGTGTTTCGTCTTGATTGCAATGTCCAGGGCCGTCCCGCCCTTCTCGTCCTTGACATTCACATCCGCCCCCTTGGCCAGGAGCAGTGTCACCAGGTCCAGACGGCCGAAGCCGGCAGCCAGGTAAAGCGGCGTCACGCCCGCCGGAAGTTGGAAAGGAGGGCTGCCCTGCGTGGTCCGTATATTCAGGTCGGCCCCGCTGGCAATCAACAACTCGGCGACATCCTTCTTGCCCATCATGACCGCGAGGTGGAGCGGCACTTGGCCGCCTGGGCCTTTGGCGTTGACGTTCGCCCCCTTGGCAATCAGGAGTCTCATGGTGTCTGTGTGGCCGGTCGTAACCGCGGCCCAAAGTGCCGCCGCGTTCTGCACATTGACGGCCGCACCTTTGCCAAGAAGAAACTCGACCATATCCTTATCGCCCGAAGCCGCCGCAACTTCCAACGGCGTAACCCCCAAGGGAGTGGTCGCTTCCAGCCAATCGGGATGACTCTCGATCCCGGCACGAACGACGGCGAGTTCGGAGTTCGAAATTGCCGTGAAGAATGCCTTGTTATCGGCGGGAGACTTGGCCACTTGCCCAGAACTTCCCGATGCCTTGGCTACATAGGCCCGCAGCACGGCGGCCACCTCGGGGTCCCCCCGCTCTGCGACCATTTGCAGCGCGGTGCGGCCTAGTGCATCCACGGCATTGACGTCCGCGCCGGAGGCCAGCAGGAGTTCCACCACGTCCTTGTGGCCTCCTTCGGCCGCCCTGTACAACGGCGTGTACCTGAAGGAGTCGTTGGTCTTGGCGTTAACGTCGGCCTTGTTGGCGATAAGCAGTCTGGCGACCGCAGCGTGTCCCCTGAGAGAGGCGATGTACAACGGCGTCGCACCGTGCTTAGTCCTGATGCCGACATCGGCGCCGGCGGCCAAGAGGGCTGCGGCCACGCCGCTCTGCCCACGTTGGGCCGTCAGGTACAGCGGCGTCGCCCCGTCAGCGTCTCGCTCGTTGATGGCGGCGCCGGCGGCAATGAGCACCTCCGCGACTTCGGTTCGCCCTTCGAAAGCCGCCCGATGCAAGGGTGTCCATTGGCCAGCAGGGTGCACACCATCGTCGTACCAAAGGTCCGCGTTGTCTCGGCTCCAGGAATTGACGTTGGCCTTCTTGGCGATCAGGAGTTCGGCCACCGCCTTGTTGGCCACGTGCAGCGGAGTCATGCCATCCGAATCTGTGGCGTTGGCATCGGCGCCCTTGGCAAGCAGCAGTTCGGCCGCCTCTCGGCTGCCCCCAACTGCCGCCATGTGCAACGGCGACCAGCCCTTGTCGCCTTGGGCGCTCACCAGCGCCGGGTTGGCATCCAGAAGAGCCCGCATCCTGTCCATCCGCCCCAGGGCGGCGGCGGCGAAGAAATCAACTTCGGCCCCCTTGTCGAGCAGAAGTTGGACCATGTCCTTGTTGCGATTCTTGACAGCACTGTGCAATGCCGTCTTTCCATTATTGCCTTTGGCGTTGACATCGGCGCCCTTGGCAATCAGTACCTTGGCTACGTCGAGATGGTTCTCGTCGACGGCAACGTACAATGGCGTTTCTTCGGCATACTTAACCCGAACCTCGGTCTTTGCCCCCCTGTCAAGGAGCAGTTCGACGACCTTGGTGTGGCCGAATCGGGCCGCCTTGTGCAAAGGCGTCATTCCCATCCCGGAATCCGGTGCATTCAGCCATTCCGGATGGCCATCCAGACCCGCACGAACGGCATCCACGTTGCCGGCCGAGACGGCCGCAAAGAACTCCTCAAGGTTGCCAGGAGGGTATTTGTCAGAAGGAGGAGGGGCGGCGGCCAACCCGCCGCACGACGCTACCAGCACCAACAAGCACGCCGCCGTCGCCAGAACACAGGCCGTCTTTATCATGGCATGTCCCCCCGCCGATCTGTGATGGAACTTGGGGGGCACAACGCCGATTTCTTCGCAGGACGGCCTGCCTGTCCGCGGAGAAATCTCATTGTGCCCCCCGATTCATCGCCGGACGGCTCGAATCGCCTTACTTCTTGTCCTTGTTCTTCTTGGGCTTCTTGACTTCCTTACGCTTCGCATTGTTGCCCTTACCCATTTGAGTCTCCTTCGCGTTTCAAGAGGGTCCGTTCATTCCGCAGCACGATGAGCCATCAAAGACGGCCCTTGCCGCGCAAACACGCAATGCTGAACCGCTTTACACCTTCGCCAGATCCCATCCCTGGCGGTAGGTTTCCTGCACGAACGCCTGGGCCGCGGGCACGTTGGTCACCTTCATGGCCGGGCCGTCCCACTGGATCTTCTGTTTGGCGCGGACGGCCACGTCGGCCAGGAGGACGAATTCCGTGAGCGCCGCCCCGTACTCGAAGCGGCTGCGCGCGGGCCGGCCGCCCTTGCACGCCTCCAGCCAGTCGCGGTGATGGCCCTTGGAGTCGGGCAGGGTCCGCGACGGGGTCTTGCCCTTGTTGGCTTCCTGGTACTCTTTCATCTTCGTTTCGGGGATGAGCCGCGGCGACCCGCTCCAGCCGCCGCCCATGATGGTGCCCTTGGTGCCGATGATGATGACGCCGTTGTCGCCCTCGCCCACCTTGCGGTCGGCTTCCAGTTCCGCCGGGCGCTGCGGCCGCAGCTTGCCGTCGTACCAGTGGATCACGAGCGGCGGCCGGCCGCCCGCGGCGGCGTACGACCAGACCACGTGGTTGCCCGGGGCGATGACTTCGTCGTCGACGAACTCGGTCTGGACGCACTCGACCGTCGTGGGCAGTCGCTTATCCAGCTCGAGCGCCGCAAACACCGGGTCGATGTTATGGACCATCATGTCGCCGGCGGCGCCCGTGCCAAAGGCCCACCACCCGCGCCAGTTGTACGGGGCATACGCCGGGTGATACGGGCGGTCGGGCTTCGGGCCAAGCCACAGGTTCCAGTCGAACCCCGCCGGAACGGGGGGCGTGTCCTTGGGCCGGCCGCGCCCGCTGGACCAGGCGCCGGCGCTGCTCCAGGCGTGGGCCTCGGTCACGTCGCCGATGGCGCCGTTCCATATCCATGCGCACGTCAGGGCGTGCGACGAGGTGCTGCGCCCCTGGTTGCCCATCTGCGTGGCCACGCCCGTCTCGCTGGCGGTCTTGGCGACCAGGCGGGCCTCAAAAATGTTGTGCGTCAGCGGCTTCTCGCAGTAGACGTGCTTGCCGCGGCGCATCGCCGTCAGCGTGACGAAGGCGTGCCAGTGGTCGGGCGTGGCGCACAGGACGGCGTCGACGTCCTTCTCCTTGTCGAGCATCCGGCGGAAATCCAGGTAATCGGCACATTTGAATGACTTGTCGTCCTTCTCGTACCGCTGCTGGATCTCGCGGAGGACGGGCAGGCGGCCGGCCTCGCCCTTGTAATAGTACGGGCTGTAGTCGGCCTGGTCGCGCGGGTCGGCCACGGCGATGATGCGCGCGTCGGCCTGGTTGAAGAGCGACCGCGCGTTGGTCCGCCCCTGGCCGCCGCAACCCACGATGGCCACATTGACCGTCGCACTGGGGGCGACGAACCCGGGCCCGCCGAGAACGTGCCGCGGCAAAACCGTGAGGCCGGCCGCCGTAGCGGCTGCCGCCAGGCCAAACTGCCTTCGCGTCATCTTCCTGCCAAGGGTCATCGTGCGTTCCTTTCGATAGCGCCCAACCGCCGGCGTCCGGCGTGTGGCCTTGAGTAGACAGCGCCCGCGCTTGTTTGTCAAGCCGCGCGCGGCGGCTGCCGCAAATGACTTGAACGCCCGTCGCCGGTCCGGTAGGGTTGCGGCAAGACATGCTGTTCGGAAAGGTCATTCAGACTCACGGACCACGGAGACTCTAGCATGGCCGCACGTTTCCTCATCGCACTTCTTATGGCGGCGATCTGCGCGCTGCCTGTCACGGCCTCAGCGGCGCAAGATGACGCTACCGTTTACAAGATCAGGAACCGCTGGCTGAAAGACCAGTTCCTTCACGCCGCTGAGGGCAAAGTCGGCTACGGCACCGGCGACAGCGCCGAATACCGCTGGACCGTGGAGCAGATGGACGGATACCAGCGGATCAGGAACGCGGACACCGGCGCCTACATGATCGTCAAGGAGGGCGCCGCCGACGTGGAACTGGCCGCTGCCCCCGCGGCCACCGACGCGGCCGGCCAGTGGACGATAGATTACGTGTCGCTGCCGTTCCGGGCCATCAAGAGCCGCGCCACCGGCAAGTACGTGAATTGCGAGCACAAGCTGGGCCGCGTCGAATGCGATACCGATAAGACGCCCACGCCGATGGACGTGTGGTCGGCCCAGTGGGAATTCGTCCAGATCGGCGGCCCGCCGCCCCCGCCCTTCGTCCAGCGCGGCAGGATCGCCGTGACCTCGCCGGCCTATGGCTCCGACGTGAAGGGCGATACGCCCCTGAATATCGCGGCCGCCGGCTTCGAGACCGTGACCGTGAAGTGCTGGCAACAGGGCGACGGTTTCGGGACTGATTCCACCGTCGGCGAAGTGAAGCTCGATGCGCAGGGCAAGGGGTCCATTGTTTTTCCCGCCGATAAGTACCCCCACGGCCCGATCACGGTGCGAATCATCGGCGTGGACGGCAAGGTGAAGGACAACTGCTATCTCCAACTCTACAACAAGGGCGGCGTTTCGTGGAACGAGGGGCTGCCCAAGGACCCGCCGCCGGCCGCCGCTGGCCTGACGCTGGTCTTCGCCGAGGATTTCACCGGGCCGCTCTCGATTTCGAGCACCGATCCCAAGGCGACCTTCTACGACCACAAACCGCCGAACGGCAGCCAGGACTTCAGCACGCTTACCTTCTCCGGTTACGATTCGCCCAAGAACCCGTTTGCCCAGGTCGATTCCTATCTGCGAATCAGGGCCAGCGAGAAGTCGCACAGCTCGGGCCTCCTCTCCTCGATGAAGAACGACGCCGGCGGCCTCAAGGTCTCGGTGCCCTGCTACTTCGAAGCCCGGTTCATCGGCCCCAACGCCATCGGCACGTGGCCGGCGTTCTGGCTCATGACGGATTACATGACCGATTACCGCCTCAAGGGCGACAAGACGCCATGTGATGAGTTGGACATCATTGAAGCCTATGGCGGCGAGGGTCCGCACGAGCCCAACGCCGGCGACACCTATATGATCTGCCCCCACTGCTGGAACCAGGGCGCGGAAGGCAAGGCCATCGAGAAAAAGGCGTCCGAGGCGATGCACAATCCCATTCACATGCGTAAGGCCGGCATCCCCTCGACCTGGTTCGAGGCGTTTCATGTGTATGGCTGCAAGATCACCGAGACCGACACGATCTACTATTGCGACAACATCGAGGTGGGCCGCCATGCGACGCTGCCGCTCTCCAAAGAGCGCCCGTTCTTCTTCCTCATCAACCTGGCCACCGGCGGCGGCTGGCCCGTCAACCTGTCCCGCTACGACGGCCAAGCCGATATGTATATCGACTACATAAGGGTGTATTCCGGCCCCGCCCGCGCCAACAGGATAGCCGAACAGAAAGGAAACTAGTATAATGTAGCCGGGATCAGCAGGAGGTTTGATCAGTGAGCTTTAGCAAGACGCAAGTCGACCGGCTGGGTGAACGACTGAAGGTAGGTCTCCACACCGAGAGCGATCTGCGCTTGCTCGACGATTACCGACGGTCGTTTGGCGAGGCGTACGAGGCGGTGCTCCGAACGATCCGTCAGCGCGGTGAGTTCCCGACGGGAAGGCTGGCCAAGTCCACGCGCTCGATAGTGGAAAAACTCCGTCGCGAGAGCATCCGACTGAGCCAAATGCAGGATATCGCCGGGTGCAGAGTCGTCGTGGCGAATATTGTGCAACAAGAGCAATTCGTTGCGTCTTTAAGGACCGACTTCATTGGAGCCTCCGTAATGGACCGCCGCGACAAGCCCAGCTACGGCTACCGAGCGGTCCACATCATCGCCGAGATATCCGGGAAGCCGATCGAGATCCAGGTTCGGACTTCGTTGCAACACCTATGGGCGGAGCTATCGGAGAAATCCTCCGACGTCATCGATCCAACGATCAAGTACGGCGGTGGCCCCGACAAGTGGCGAAGCATCCTCACTGGCAGTTCCAAAGCGGTGGCGTCTTACGAAGTGTTCGAGAAAAAATTTTTCGAAGCTGTGGCCACACACGAAATGTTCAAGATCGTCGTGCAACTGTCTGAGCACCACGCACCCGACCACGTGGTACAAGAAAGGCGAGGAAACCTGGAAGACTCGACACGTCGAATAGAAGAATTGCATAAAGAGTTGTTACGCCTGTGGAATGTGAACGCCGACGGTTTGGCCAGGGCAATCTCCTGGCTGGATAAACTAAAGGGGAAGAAGCAATGATTTTCTTAATCGAGTACAACCGGCGTGAAGGCCAAATCGTTACCTCTCGCGACTTCAACGACTCGCAACGGCGGGAGGCCGAGGACTCGCGGCTCGAGATCGAGTTGGATCTCAACCGTAAAGGGGTAGACCACGAAGTGGTCCTGCTGGAG
>PMZT01000288.1 GCA_003170085.1 Planctomycetia bacterium
GCGCTGCACCTCATCGGCTACTTCGACGACACACGCGAGATGGAGACGGCGTGCGACCGGTACCAGGGCATGAACTCGCTTGCGGCCACCAAGGACTTCTGGCTTGCGAGCGACGGCGTGCTCGTGCGCGACGGCGACGCGGGCAACCGCTGGCGCCTCGTGGCGCAGGGCGACGCGGCGGCGCCGGCGCGGTGGAAAGTGCTGGCGCATGGCCAGGGCGAGGCGGTCCTCAACGGCCGCCCGGCCAGGATCGAGGGCGACCAGATTTTCTACGTGCCCAGCCAGCCGTAGGGCGAGGGCCTCGGAGAGCGGCAATGAAGAGCCATCTCACGCGCCGTTCGTTTCTCGCTGCCACGGGGGCGGCGCTGGCGGCACCGCTGGTGGTGCCCTCCACCGTTTTCGGGGCGCTCGCGCCCAGCAACCGGATTCACATCGGGTGCATCGGCACGGGCAACCAGGGAACGCAGGACATGCAGGCGTTCCTGCAGGAGGCCGATGCGCGGGTGCTGGCGGTGTGCGACGTCAACCGCGCGAGCGCCGGCTACCGGTCGGCCGACCAGTTCCTCGGCCGCGACCCCGCGCAAAAGCTCGTCGAGAAGTTCTACGCCGAGAAATCGCCCACCGGCGCCTACCGCGGCTGCGACACGTACACCGATTTCCGCGAGGTCCTCGCGNNCGCGGCCCGACATCGACGCCGTGGCCATCGTCGTGCCCGACCAGTGGCACGCCGTCATGACCGTGATGGCGGCGCGGGCCGGCAAGGACATCTACTGCGAGAAGCCGCTCAGCCTGACGGTGGCCGACGGCCGCGCGATGGTCGAGGCCGTGCGGCGCACCGGCATCGTCCTCCAGACCGGCAGCCACGAGCGGTCGCGACGTAACGCCCGTTTTGCGTGCGAGTTCGTGCGCAGCGGCCGGATCGGGCGGCTGAAGCGCATCCAGGCGGTCGTCGGCCCGTGGAACAAGTTCGGCCCGGCCGGCGCGTGGACGCCCATGCCCGTGCCCGAGGGCTTCGACTATGAGATGTGGCTTGGCCCGGCGCCGTGGCAGCCGTATCACAAGGACCGGTGCCTGTACAGTTTCCGGTTCATCCTGGATTACTCGGGCGGGCAGACGACGAACTACGGCGCCCACTCGCTGGACCTGGCGCAGTGGGGCAACGACGCCGACCGCACGGGGCCGGTGGAGTTCGAGGACGCCGGCAGCGTGTGGCCGACCGACGGCCTCTACACCGTTGCCAAGACCGTGCATTTCCGGGCGCGGTACGCCAACGGCGTGGAGCTCGAGTGCATCACGCGCAGCGACAACGTCTCGTGCCGCTTCGAGGGCACCGACGGCTGGGTGGAGTACGGGTACGGCGGATTCACGACTGAGCCGGCGTCGCTGAAGACCTCGACGATCGGCCCGAACGAGGTCCACCTGTACGAGAGCGCGAACCACTTCCGCAACTTCCTGGATTGCATCAAGACGCGGCAGGAGCCGGCGGCGCCGGTCGAGATCGGGCACCGCTCGGCCACGGTCTGTCACCTGGGAAATATCGCGATGCAACTGAAGCGCAAGTTGCGCTGGGACCCCGAGGCCGAGCAGGTCATCGGCGACGACGAGGCCAACCGGATGCTCGGCCGCGCCAAGCGCGCCCCGTGGCATTTGTAAGACGACGGTGCGACTTGTGACTTTGCGCGGTGGGTCTCCCGACCCACCGCGCAAATGCCGTATGTTCGCGAGGCTTAGTGGCAGCCGGCGCGGCGGGTCGGGAGACCCACCGCGCAAAACCTGAGAAGGTGCGCTGCCGTATGTAATCAGGGGCGTGCTCTTCCCCGGACACTTGATTCCGTGTAAACTTACTCCGGTTGACAGGCGATAATATTTGACAGCGCGAGATTGCCTCTTGCGCAGCGGGTACGGAGACCCGCCGCGCAAAACCTGGGAAGAAGCGCTATCATATAATATCGCCAAGGAGAAGTGCGCACGTGGAATGGAACCAGGGACAGCCAGGCAGGCCGCCGACCGGCGCGGGGAGCCCCCCTGCGAAAGACGCGATCGTGTTCGAGTCGGCCCCGCGCCCGGGGGCGCCCGCCGGCGCAGGCGCCGGCGCCTCGCCGCTTACGGAGGCGCAGTCGGTCGAGGTCCGCGAGGCCATCGGCCGGCGCAAGGCGATCAAGCGCGCAGCCAGGACCGCGCTCGGGTCGTCGATCACAACGCTCGGCATCGGCATCCTGTCTCTGCCGTTTGTGCTCTTCTGGCCGAGCGCGAGCGCCATCTTCGTCGTTGCGGGCATCCTCGTGGTCGGCGCCGTCGAGTTCGTGGGCCACCAGCGGATCAGCCGCGCCGATCCGTCGGCCCCGCGGCTGCTGGCCCTGAACCAGTTGGCCTTTCTCGGGGTCATCACGGTGTACTGCATCATTCAGATGATCGCGGCCTCGCCCGAGGCGTTGAAGGCCGAGGCGATCTCGCCCGAGTTTCGTTCGCAGATGTCCCAGATGCCCGGGATGCTCAATGACACGGATGCATTGATCGGGCAATGGGGGCCGCTGCTGATGCGCGGGTTCTACCTGCTCATCATCGTCCTGAGCATCGGGTTCCAGGGCGGCCTGGCCCTGTATTACCACACCCGTCGTAAGTACGTCGATGCCTACAACCGTCAGCCCGAGTGGGTCCGGCGGCTGCTGGCCGAGACGGGGGCGTAGCGGTCCAGTGGCAATGACGAACGAACCCTGGGTCGAGGGCCCCGGCGCGGACGCCGAGACGTTCGTGCGCCGGAACCTGCGGCGGAACTACGTGGCCCACGCCATCGACGGCGGCCTCTACATCGGGGCGCTCGCGTTCGTCAGCGCCACGACCGTCCTGCCAACGATGGTGCAGAACCTGGGCGGCCCCGACTGGCTCATCACCCTCGTGCCCGTGCTCCTCTCGGTCGGGTTCCTGGGAATGCCCATCTTCACCGCCCATTATATCGACCGCATGAGCCGCTACAAACGCATGCTGATAACAACCGGCGTTTTCCAGCGCGCCCCGTACCTCATAGCCGGCCTGGTGATCCTCTACGTTGCCACCACGAACGCGACCATCGCCCTGGCGGCGCTGGCCCTGGCGCCGCTGGTGTCGGGGGCGGTGTGCGGCCTGAGCCAAACGGGCTGGCAACAGCTTCTTGCCCGCACGATTCCCGAGAACCGGCGAAGCTCGGTCTTTGCCCTGCGCTACGCGATCGCGTGCGTCATCGGCATCGGGGCGGGCGCCGCGGTCAAGGCCATCCTCAGTGCCTACCCCGGCGCGACCGGCTACGGCCTGCTGCACCTTTGTACGGCCGCGGGCCTCGTGATTTCGCTGGGCATCTTCTCGACGATCCGCGAGCCCGTCATCCCGCCGCCGGCAGCGCACAAGCCGCGCACCCTGGGAGAGAACCTCCGGGCCGTTCCGGACCTGCTGCGCAGCGAGCCGGGCCTGGCGCGGTACCTCGTGGCCGGGGCGTTCATGAACGGCATCTTCATTCTCATTCCGTTCCTGGCGATCCGGGCGCAGCAGTCGCTCGGGCGCAGCGAGAGTTATCTGGGCGACCTGGTCATGGCCCAGATGGCCGGGGCCATTCTCGGCAATCTTCTGGCGGGGTTCCTGGGCGACCGCTTCGGCGGGAAGCTCGTGATGATCCTCAGCCAGGTCGTCTTCGCGGCAATGGCGGCGTGGTCGGTCCTGGCGGCGAGCGACGCCGAGTTCCGCGCGATCTTCGTCTTGTTCGGCTTCTCGTTCTTCGCGTTCCAGGTGGGCGCCAGCACGCTGAACATCGAGCTGTGCCCCCTGCGGCACCGATCGACATACCTCGCGATCATCTCGCTCCTGAACATGCCGACGATGGTCGCGGCCACGGTGGTCAGCGCCCTCGTGTGGCACAGCGGCGACCGCTTTGCGTGGATCGCGGGGCTGGCGATCGCGTGCGTGCTCGTCTCGCTCGCAATCCTGGCGGGCGTGCGCGAGCCCCGCACGGCCGCCGTGCGCCCCACGGGGGAACTTTAGTATGACATCGCCAGGTTGCCATTTGCGCGGCGGACGGCTGGATTTCTCACTCACAGTCTTGATATTGACGTACAACTATCACTACCATACCGCGTATTGCACATATCCAGCCCCGCAGGGGCGTCTTTCT
>PMZT01000030.1 GCA_003170085.1 Planctomycetia bacterium
CGCCTACATGGTCGAGATGATCAACAAGTGGCGGCGGACCGCGGCGCAGCTTGAGTGCGAGATGAGCCGGCCGCCGTCGCAGGAAGAGATCGCGCGCGGCATGGGCATTTCCCGTCGCAAGGTCGAGGTCATCGCCCGGGCGGCGCGGGCGTTCAGCTCGCCGTTCCAGGCGGTCTCGGAGGACTCGGACTGGTCGCTGTCGGAAATGGTGGCCGACGATTCGACGCGGTCCCCGGCCGACGTGCTCCTGGAGAACCGCCGGACCGAGGCGGTCATGAAGCTCCTGAACTCGATCGACGAGCGGGCCGCCGAGATCCTGCGCCTGAGGTTCGGCCTGGACGGCCAGGATCCGATGACCCTGAAGGAGATCGGCGAGAAGGTGGGCCTGACGCGCGAGCGCGTCCGCCAGATCGAACGCGATACATTGAAATGCATCAGTGAGGCGATCCAGAACCAGGATGAGGCGGCTCCCGTCGTCGTCCGCCAGTGAGGCCCGGCCGCCGGCCTCGTCCCCCGTGCATTCCCAGACAAGGAGATCGCATGAGTCCCCGTGCCGCCGGCCTGGACCTTCGCCGCGTGATCCGCGGCATTCCCGATTTCCCGAAGCCGGGCATTATGTTCCGCGACATCACGCCCCTCCTGGCCGATGCCGCCGCCTTCAAGGAGTCCGTCCGGCGCATGGCGGCCCCGTACAAGAAGGGCGACGTGGATGTCGTGATCGGCGCCGAGTCGCGCGGGTTCATCTTTGCGGCGGGCGTGGCGCTGGTGCTCGGGGCCGGGTTCGTGCCCGTCCGCAAGAAGGGCAAGCTCCCGTACAAGACGGCGTCGGTCAGCTATGCGCTGGAGTACGGCACCGATACGCTCCAGATGCACACCGATGCCGTGGCGCCGGGCGCGAAGGTGCTGATGGTGGACGACCTCCTGGCCACCGGGGGCACCATGGCCGCCTGCTGCGAAATGGTGGGGAAGGCCGGCGGCAAGATCGTCGGCGTGGAGTTCCTCATTGAGCTTTCATTCCTCAAGGGCCGCGACAAGTTCGCGAAGTACCCCATCCACACGCAAATCGTGTACG
The DNA here is from genome assembly GCA_003170085.1 of Planctomycetia bacterium. Classification (GTDB taxonomy): domain Bacteria; phylum Planctomycetota; class Phycisphaerae; order FEN-1346; family FEN-1346; genus FEN-1346. The sequence continues at coordinate 1,073 of PMZT01000030.1, forward strand.
AGAACGAGCTGCCTTGACGGCGGCTCGAATCAGCCGGGGAAAGTTTCTTTTACCGGGATCAATAAAAACGCACACCGTTGGCGATCGAGGTGTTGAGAGTCTCGATATCCTGCTTCAGTTCTTCGATCAAGCTGGGCGGGAAGCGGTAGTCGTAACGTTCGTCGTTCGCGTACTTCTCCAAGCCAGTCACGGCCCGGGCGCATTCCTTGAGGTGGGCGAGGCGGGCAGCCTTGTCCTTCTGAACATCCGCAACACTTGAGAGGAAGGACGACGCCATGCTTGCCCCCTGCCGCTGCGTGCGGTAAACGGAGACGAGATCGTCGATCGTCTTCTTGCGGTCCATGGCGGTCTTCTCGATCCAGGCCGGCGCCCACTTGGCATCGATGAGTTGATACTGGTCGATGCCAATCTTGGCCAGGAGTTCCTTTTCGTCGGCCACGATGGCGGCGCAAAGCTTGTACTGCAGTGCCTCATCGCTCGTGAGCGTGATCAATTTGCCGGCGGGATTGATCGCCCTGCCGCGTTTGAACTTGCCGTCGGTGAGGTGCGCATCCTCGAGTCGCTTGGCCTCGTCTTCCGATACCACCGTTGTCTTGTCTTCAAGGCTCACCTCAATGACGGTCGTCGTGCCGTCGACCATCGCCTCGACGAGCGAAACCGGATATCCCCGTGTGTTGGCCAGGTTGCGGAAACGGGCGCGGAAGACGCTCATCATCTTCTCTTCGACCTCGGCCGAGTACGTGATGCCGCCGGAGTGCGTGATCTTGTCGAGTGGGGAAGTACTGCGACTCGGGTAGAAGTTGGGCGAGGTGTTCGTAGGCTGCGCCACGCGGACATAGGGCGTTGCAGCCCCGATGGTGCATCCGGGGGCCATGAATATCTTCTGGGTCGTCAGGCAGATGTAGGCCCCGGCCGACAGCGACTCGCGGTCTTCCCCGTTGATGAAAGACACCATTGTGGCCCAATCGACCTTATCGAGCAGTTTGAGGATCTTATCGGCAATGTACACCCGGCCTCCCGGCGTATTCATTCGGAAGATGATGACGGTGCACTTCTGCTTGGCGGCCTCCGCCAGGCCCATCTCCACGGCCTCGGCCATCGCGTGGTACTTGATTGAGCCGGTGATCGGGAAGACATACACCTTTGTGGCGCCGGACGCCGCCTTGCCGGGAAGGCTTGCGCCAGGGGCTGCCACGGGGGCCACCGGAGGCGCCATGGGTGCGCCCACCGCCGGAGCGGCCGTCGATGGCGCCGCCGGGGCTGCGGGAACGGGCGCTGCGGGAGCTGCTGGAACGGGCGCCGCGGGGGCTGGGGCAAGAGGTGCCGCCGGCGGAGTCGCGGGCGGAGTCGCGGGCGGGTCGGCCTCCACTACTTCCCAATCATCCATGTCAAGATACATCACCTGCCCGCCGGTGGTCTTGAAGAGGTTCTTGCCGTTGACGCGTTGGGGCGTCAGCGCCCCCTTCAGGGTCTCGCCGGTTTGCCGGTTCTTCAGGACGGCGGCGTCGGCGGCAGGGATCGCCAAAGAGAACGTCGCGAGTGCGACGGCGGCAACAACGATTACGGCGCGGAAACGAGCAGTCATTCTCGTACCCCCCAAGAAGTGCTTCTCCAACGCGCACCTGGCCATCGCAGAACGCGCCTTGTACGCATACGATTAGCCACGACGAAACAAGAAGTCAAGAAGAAACTCGCGTACGCTGAGGGGGGGGGCGGCGGCTCGTCGGTATGGCGCGTGTCGGGGCCGAGGGAGAGGGCGCCGGTCGCCAGGAAGTCCGGTGGCGCGGCCGTGTCGCCGGACCGGCCAGAACTCACCCGGCGGACTTTGCGGGCTTCTTCCTGGCAGTCGGTTTCGCTGCGCCCTTGGCGCCGCCTTTCCAGTCCGGGGGCGTCGGCGACCAGCCGTTCGTGAGGGCCAGCGGCAGGGCCTCTTCCATCTCGCGGAGGTAGTGGAAGGTCAGGTCCTTGCGGATATGCGCCGGGATCTCCTCGATGTCCTTGCGGTTGCGGTCCGGCAGGAGGACGATATGGATGCCCGCCCGCTTGGCCGCCAGCACCTTCTCCTTGATGCCGCCGACGGGTAGCACGAGGCCGCGCAGCGTGATCTCGCCGGTCATGGCGATGGTGCTCTTGACGCTGTGCTGCGTCAGGAGCGACATGAGGGCCGTGAAGAGGGTGATGCCGGCGCTTGGCCCGTCCTTGGGCGTCGCGCCCGCCGGAATGTGGATGTGGAGGTCGTGCTTGCGGAAGACCTGCGCCGCGATGCCCCACTGCTCGGCCCGTGAGCGGATGTACGACAGCGCCGCCTGGGCCGACTCCTTCATCACCTCGCCCAGTTGGCCGGTCAGCATGAGCTTGCCCGTGCCGGGCATGCTGGTGGCCTCGATGAAGAGGATGTCGCCGCCGTACATGGTCCAGCCCAGGCCGGTGGCGACGCCGGGCGTGCTGGTCCGGAGCTTGACCTCGGGCAGGAACTTGGGCGGGCCGAGGAAGTCGGCCACGTTCTTCGCCGTGATGGCCGCGCCGGGCGCGTCGCCCTGGGCGACCTTGCGGGCCACGCCGCGCGCGACGGCCGCGATTTCCCGCTCGAGGTTCCGCACCCCGGCCTCGTGCGTGTAGTAGCGGGCGATCTGCCGGAGGCCGCTTGCCGTGAAGCGGAACTGCCCGCCCTTGAGGCCGTGCTCCTTGCGCTGCCGCGGCACGAGATACCGCTGGCCGATCGCGAGTTTTTCCTCCTCCACATATCCCGCCAGGTTGATTACCTCAAGGCGGTCGTGCAGGGCCGGCGGCACGGTGTCGAGCAGGTTGGCCGTGGCGATGAAGAGCACCCGCGACAGGTCGAACGGCACGTCGAGGTAATGGTCGGTGAACGAGTTGTTCTGCTCGGGGTCGAGAACCTCCAGCAGCGCGCTCGTGGGGTCGCCGTGCCAGTCGTCGCCGAGC
>PMZT01000110.1 GCA_003170085.1 Planctomycetia bacterium
GCGGGGCTGACTACCCATCGGCCAAGCGGCGCTTGCCCTGTTGGGGGAAGCCAAATCGCCAACAAGCGCGGTGGGTCGGGAGACCCACCGCGCAATGTTCCAGGTTGTGTGGTAGATCACAGAATTTCCGGCGTAATCATCCACGCCAGCCGCCACGCCCGGTCATCGCCATAGTCGAGGCACACGACCGCGCCTTTCCGGAACTCGATCAGTTCCGCCTCCGCGTCCTTCACGAGGAGTTGCGAGGCCAGGCAATCCAGAAACGGCAGGTGGCCGACGATCATAAGGTCCTTGCCGCCGCGCTGAATCTCGCGGGCCACCGGCAGGACGTCGTCCTCGGGCGCAAGGTCCGGCCGCACCTCAAGGCCCTCGACCAACTGGACGGCCGGCGCGATCGCCTCGGCCGTCTCGGCGGCGCGCGGCTTGCCGCTGTGCCAGATNNGGCCTCGGCCAGCCCGCGCAGCGTGAGGTGCCGCTCGGGGTCCTCTTCCTTCGGCTTCGCTTCACCGTGACGAACCAGGTACAGCCGCATGGCCACCTCCCTCGCCGCGCAAACCGGCGCCGCATCCACGTGCTATCATTGGTATTGTTATAAACCGCTGCGTCATTGGGCCGACGTCGGCGTCACGTGATACGGCCTGCCGGACTCGTAAAGTTTGACGNNCGGACGGCCTCGTCGAAGCGCCCAACCTCGGCGTACGCCGCCGCCAGGGCGTCAAGGGCGTCGGCATCCTTTCCCCCCGTCAACTGGCACGCCCGCCCGGCCAGGCGGATGGCCTCAGCGCCGTTTCGCAGGCGCGACTCAGCGGCCGTCGCACGGATCCACGCCATCAGCTTGAGCGCGGAGGGCCAGTCCGGCCGCAGCCGCAGGGCCTCGGCAAGGTGGGTCGCGGCCTCCTCGGAGCGGCCCTGCGCAGCAAGCGCACCGGCCAGGCCGCGATGCGTGTCGGCATCCTCCGGACGAATCCTGAGCGCTTCCTCAAACTCCGGCACGGCGCTGTCGAACCGGCCGAGGCGCAGCAGGACCGTCGCCAGATTGTAGTGGGCGTTGGCATAATCGGGGGTCAGCCGGATGGCGTTCCTATAGTGAACGATGGCCTCGCCCGGCTGGTTCTGGGCGAGCAGGCACGACGCCAGGGTGTTCTCCACCCGGGCGCTCGCCGGCTCCAGCCGCAGCGACTCGCGACAAGCGGCGATCGCTTCCTCAACCCGGTGCTGTGAGAACAAGGCCAACGCCAGGCTGACATAGGCCACGGGCTTGTCAGGCTCCAGGCGGATCGCCTCGCGGCAATGGGCGACGGCCTCGTCCAGACGGCCCCCATCCGCCAGGATCAGCGCCAGGTTGTTGTGCGCTTTGGCATTGCTCGGGTCGCGCCGCAGGGCCTCCTCGAATTCAACGGCCGCCTCTTCCACCCGGCCCTGCTCGCGCAGGATCATGCCGAGGTTGTTGTGGGCGATCGAGGAGTCGGGGTTCTTCCGCAGCGTGTCGCGCCAGATCGTCTCCGCATCTTTGTAGAGGGTGCATTGCTGCCACGTGAGCACCGCCAGCAGCCCGAGGACCACGGCGGCCAGGCCCAGACCGGCTCGCACACCCCACCTCCCCAGCCGCGCCGCCGCCAGCGCCGCCGCACCGACACCCAGCGCCACGAGGCCCACGCCGGCCAGGTACTGCATGTGGTCGACGACGTAGTAGTAGACGTGCCAGTAAACGTTGATGAATCCGAGTCCCGGCGAGTGCATCACGGCAAACGCGGCGGCCCCCACCAGCGGCGCCACACCCAGCCGGCGCCTCAGCAGCCAGAGCCCCGCGAAGACCGCCGCCACGCCCGCCGGGTAGAGGTACTGCCATGGATCGCCCGCGTCGATGGGCCACTTCGGGTAGGCGAAGCAAAGATCGGCGGGCCACGCGAGCTTGCCGGCGTAAAACGCGAGCGCGCGGCCGGCGATGATCACGCGCTCGGGCAGCGTGTGCTGGCACGCAGCGGTGGTCGCCCCCGCATGGGTATACTGTATCCAGATCGTCAGCGCCGCCATCGGCGCCGCGAGGACGAAGTACGGCGCCACCGCGGCCGCATCGCGCCACGTCAGGCGCCCGCGCTTCCACCACACCAGGAGCGGCAGCACCGCCGCCACGGCCATTGTCAGGGGCTTGGCGAGCATCGCCAGAACGAAGCACGCCAGCGAGAGCGCGTAGAAGATCCGTCGGCGGCCGGCGGAGGATTCGCCCGCCTGCACCAAGGCTATGGCGGGCTGGTCCGCCCGCGGCAGCGCCGCTCGCAGGAACGCCCACACCGCCAGCAGGCAGAAGAGGCCCGAGAGAACGTTCTTCCGCTCCGCCACCCACGCCACCGATTCCACCTGGACCGGATGCAGGGCGAAGATCGCCGCCGCCACCCACGCCCCCGGCACCGCCAGACGCCGCAGGATCAGCCACACGAGCACCGCGTTGAGGGCGTGCAGGAGGATGTTATCGAGATGATATCCCAGCGGCGCGAGGCCCCAGAACTGATACTCCACGGCCCACGAAGTGAACGTCAGCGGGTAATAATCGATATTCGCCTTGGGGTCAAGCCAGGTACGCTCCAGGCCCGCCCACGAGCGGACGTTCACGTTGTCCGTCAGCAGCACCTCGTCATCCAGGACGTACCCCGCGCGCAGGGCGGGGAGGTACGCCACCACGGTGATCGCCGCCAGCACGACAGAACCCAGAAGGGTCCGCCGCCGTCGCGCCGCGTTATCCGCCATCGGATGATCCATCGGTTCTTCCAAAGAACTATGACCGTTGAAAGCGTACGCCGCCAATCAGGCCGTGTCCAGCCCGCCGCGGCGGGAGCAGGGCCGGCCCCTTCGTATGTGTTTATGTTTAGTATGACAGTGCTACTTTCAAGGATTTGCGCGGCGGGTCTCCGTACCCGCCGCGCTCAGTTTGAATCCAGCGCTGTCATACTAAACACGTACTCCCCGTCAAGGGGCCGGGGCCGACGTAACGCGGTACGGCTTGCCGGACTCGTAAAGTTTGACGCGCAGGTCGATCTGCGCCGCGGCGTCCGTGCGTCCCTGCGCCCTCGCGAGCGCGGCGGCGTCGCGTGCCGCCCGGACGGCCTCGTCGAAGCGCCCGGCCTCGGCGTACGCCGCCGCCAGCGCATCGAGGGCGTCGGAATCCTGCCCGCCGGTCAACTGGCACGCCTGCCCGGCCAGGCGAACCGCCTCGGGGCCGTTGCGGAGAGACGCCTCAGGGGCCGTCGCGCGAATCCACGCCATCAGCTTGAGCGCGGGCGGCCAGTCCGGCCGCAGCCGCAGGGCCTCGGCAAGAGGGGCCGCGGCCTCCTCGAAACGGCCCAGCGACACGAGCGCCATGGCCAGGCCGCGGCGCGCGTCAACCGAAGTCGGCTCGAGCTGAAGAACCGTCGTGAACTCCGCAATCGCTTCGCGCGGCTTGCCTGCCCGCACGAGGAGCACCGCCAGGTTGTGCCGCGCGTTGGCGTAGTCGGGTTTGAGGCGGAGGGCCTGGGCGAAGTGGGCCGCGGCCTCGTCGAGCTTGCCCTGGGCCAGGAGGCACGACCCCCACGTGTTCTCGGCCTGGGGCTGGGGCTGCCGCGGATCGAGGCGTACGGCCTCGCGGCACTCGGCGATCGCGTCCTCCCACCGCTTCAGCCCGAAAAAGACGGCGGCCATGTTGACGTGCGGCGCCGGCTCGTTGGGCACCAGCCGCACGGCCTCATGGTACTGCTCCATCGCCTCGTCGAGACGGCCGCGGCCGGCCAGAATCATAGCCATGTTGTTATGGGCCTGCGATAGATCGGGCCTGAGCCGCACCGCCTCATGGAACTCCGTCAGGGCCTCGTCGGTCTGCCCCAGCCGCGCGAGCGCTTCGCCCAGGTTGTTGTGCCACACGGGGTCGTTCGGCTCGCTCCGGAGGGCGATGCGGTACTGCACGACCGCCTGCGCCAGTTGCCCGTCGAGGGCCAGCACGGTGCCCAGGCTGCCGTGGGCCGTGCCGTAATCCGGCTCGATCCTGAGCGCCTCGCCCAGTTGCACGATCGCCTCCGCGCGGCGGCCCTGCTGCGCCAGGGCCCGGGCCAACTGGGTGCGGACTTCGGAGTCGCCGGGCGAGATCCGCGCCGCTTCGCGGTACTCGGCCTCGGCCTCGGCGTAATGTTTTTCCTCGAACAGCATGTACCCGCGGCTGGCGTGGGCCAGGGCGTTGTTCTCGGTGACCGCGATGGCGTGATTGAAGAGCGCTGCGGAATCACGCCACACCTGCACCTGCTGCCACGCCACGATCGCGCAGGCCACGACCGCGCAGGCGGCCAGCGGCGCGAGGATCTTGGCGCGGTGCCTCCACCCGGCCAGCGCGTCGGCCACGCCCCACACCACCGCCACGAACACGCCGATGAGCGGCACGTAGGTGTAGCGGTCGGCCCTCGCCTGCGACCCGATCTGAATGAAACCGGCCACCGGAATCAGCGTTCCGACGTACCAGAACCATCCGACGGCCAGATACGGCCGCCGCCGCAACTGCCAAAGGACCAGGGCCGTTACGACGGCCAGCGCGATCGCCGCCGCCAGTCCTTTCCAAAGCGGGTGAAATTCGAAGGGATAGAAGTAGGCGAGCCCCGTGGGCCAGAACGTCTGGCGCACGTACTCCACGTAGGCGACCGCCGCCCCGGCGTACCGGAACATCGGCGGGAACCGCCCGGCGAACTTCATCGCCCCCTCGGAGTTTTGCGTGAGGTACGTCGCGGCGCTGGCCGCCGCCACAAGGGCAAAGAGCGGCACCTTCTCCAGAACCAGCCGCGGCACCGTGCGCCACGGCGGGCGGTCCCGCTCGGCCCGCCACGGCCCACCCCGGCGGGTCTGCGACGGGTCTTCGACGCGGGCCGGGGCCGCCCACGGCGTCCGCCCCAGCGGCCAGAAGTCGAGCAAGAGGAGGACGAACGGGAGCGTGACGAGCATCGGCTTCGACATGAGGCCGAGCGCCAGCGCCACGAACACCGCCGCGTAGCGCACCAGGCCCGGCCGCCTGACGTACCCCACGTAGGCCAGCAGCGTGAGCATCCAGAAGACCGTGCTCAGGGTGTCCTTGCGCTCCGACGCCCACGCCACCGACTCGACGTGCAGCGGATGCAGCGCGAAGAGCGCCGCCACGACCGCGCTCGGCCACCGACGGCCGGTCATCGACACGAGTACATAGAAAAGGAGGACGGTGCTGATCGCATGCAGCAGCACGCTCATGAGGTGATGCGGCCCGGCGTTCAGGCCGAACCACTGGCAATCGAGCATGAGCGAAAGCCAGGTCAGCGGGTGCCAGGTGCCCTGTTCCGTCGACGTCAGCGCCCACCGGAGGCCGTCCGGCGTCAGCCCGGCCTTGACGTGCGGGTTCTCGGTAATGAACACACGATCGTCAAACGACACGAACCCGTGCTGCGCGACCGGGTAATACACGAACCCGATCGCCAGCACGAGCCCGAGCGCCATCGCCACATTCTTCAGCATGGTCGATATCCGAGACACACCCCCGGTCGTTTTTCGGCATTTCGCCGACGCGGGGTGAAACCTTTGTATTATAGCGCGCCGCCCGTTCCGCGAGCCGCCATTCCTTGACACCCGCCCCGTGGCGCCGCATAATCCAGTCTTGCGAGTTACTTAGACCGCGCGGCAGCACGGCGCTGCGTCGCGCAAACGTTTGGGGTGAATGTGCGGGGCGCGGCCCCGTCGCGAGGAGACTGGCAATGATGAAGTTCGCTTGGCTCGGGTGCGTGGCGATGCTTTGTGCGGGGCTGGCCGGTTGCGGCAATCCGGAACAGGTGCCGATGAACTTTCCGAAGCCGCAGGTCAAGGACTACGAGGCCCAGCTCGCACCGGGCGAGCTCGCCCTGCGCCGGATCACCGACCCGGCCGAGATCCCCGACTTCGCGCCGGCGTGCGCGAACCTGGCGGGCCTGCGCGACGCCATCGCGCTCAGCCTGAATTACCTCTCGAAGCCGTCGAGCCAGCGGGCGTTCCCGTACGGCGAGATCTCGCACGACCAGGCGGTGGCCAGCCTGCAGGCGTTCGAGGCCCTGCTCGACGCCAACCTCACGCCCCAGCAGATGAACGACGCGATCCGCAAGCAGTTCGACGTGTATACCTCCGTCGGATGCGACCGCCTGGGCACCGTCCTCTTCACGTGCTATTACACGCCCATCTTCGACGCCTCGCCGGTGCGGACCGAGCGGTTCCGCTACCCGCTGTACAAGGCCCCGGCCGACCTCGTGAAAGGCCCCGACGGCACCCCGACGACGCCACTGCCCGACCGCAGGACCATCGAGACCTCGGCCCTGTACGCCGGCAACGAGCTGGCGTGGATGGCCGACCCGTTCGAGGCGTACGTGGCCCACATCCAGGGCTCGTGCCGCCTGCGGTGGCCCGACGGCCAGGAGATGACCGTCGGCTACACCGCCAATAATGGCCATGACTACAACAGCGTCCGGGCCGAACTCGTGAAGGACAACAAGATCGGCAAGCGCGACGGGCTGCCGGCCATGCTCCGCTACTTCCACAATTACCCGAACGAGGTCACCGCCTACACGTGGCGAAACCCGCGGTTCATCTTCTTCGCGGTCATCGACGACGGCCGGCCGCGCGGCTGCCTGAATGAGCCCGTCACGCCGCGCCGCTCGATCGCCACCGACAAGCGCATCTTCCCGGCGGGGTGCCTGGCCATGCTCTCGACCGCCCTGCCCGCGCGCCAGGGGAGCGCGATCGTCGATGCCCCGTACGAGGGTTTCGCGTGCGACCAGGATTCGGGCGGGGCGATCCGCGCGCCCGGCCGCTGCGACCTCTATCTGGGCATCGGCGCCGAGGCGGGCGAACTCGCCGGCCGCGCTCAAAACGAGGGCCGACTCTACTACGTCTTCCTGAAACCATCCTCGGCCCTGCCGCCGAGCCTGCGCTCCTCCGTACTGCCGCCCGCCACGCCGGCGCCCGCCACCACCAAAACGCCGAAAGCGCCGGCCAAGACGGCCCCGGCCAAGTCGGCGCCGCCGGCGACGGTGGAAACGCCGGCCACGTCGACCGGCCAGCCGCTGGCGCCGATCGCCAAGCCGACCCGTGAAGATGTTCCGTAAATAAAGGAGCCCGATCATGTTGCAGGTCACTCGCCGTGGTTTCCTGAAGGCCGCCGGTGCAGGCGCGGGCCTCCTGGCCTTGCCGCGCATGGCCTGGGCTGAAGGGATCGCGGGCGCCAGGCCCAACGTCATCATCATCCTTTCCGACGACCAGGGCTACGGCGACTTCGCCTGCCTCGGCAACCCCAAGATCAAGACGCCGAACCTCGACCGCATGCACGGCGAGAGCCTCCGCTTCACGGATTTCCACGTCAGCCCCACCTGCGCGCCCACGCGGTGCTCGATCATGACCGGGCGGCACGAGATGAAATCGGGCGTCACGCACACCATCAACGAGCGTGAGCGGATGAGCCTGAAGGCCGTCACCCTGCCGCAGGTCCTCAAGTCGGCCGGCTACACGACCGGCATCTTCGGCAAGTGGCACCTGGGCGACGAGCCCGACCACTGGCCCAGCCGGCGCGGCTTCGACGAGATGTTCATCCACGGGGCCGGCGGCATCGGGCAGAGCTACGTCGGCAGTTGCGGCGATGCGCCGGGCAACAAGTATTTCGATCCGGCAATCCTGCACAACGGCACGTTCGAGAAGACCCAGGGCTATTGCACCGACGTCTTCTTCGCCCAGGCCGTGAAATGGATCGACGAGAAGCGGAAGGCCGGCGCCCCGTTCTTCGCCTACATCACGCCCAACGCGCCGCACATGCCGCTCGTGTGCCCCGAGGAGTACGAGAAAAAGTACGCGGGCATGGGCCTGACGCAGCCGGAGATGGCCTTCTTCGGCATGATCACGAACATCGACGACAACGTCGGCCGCCTCCTGGCGAAGCTGGCCGAGTGGGACATCGAGAAGAATACTCTCGTTATCTTCATGAATGACAACGGCGGCACCGCCGGCGTCAAGGTCTTCAACGCCGGCATGCGCGGCAGCAAGAACTCGCCGTACAACGGCGGCACGCGCGCCGCCTCGTTCTGGCGCTGGCCGGGAACGCTGAGGCCCGCCGATGTCGCCGCGCTCGCCTGCCACCGCGACCTTCTGCCGACCCTCGCCGAGCTCGCCGGCGCCGCGGTGCCCGAGGACGTGGCGAAGAAGCTCGACGGCCGCAGCCTCGTCCCGCTCCTCAAGGACCCGGCGGCCCCGTGGACGGATCGGTACATCTTCACCCACATCGGCCGCTGGCCCAAAGGCAAGGCCGCGGAATCGAAGTACGCCGGTTGCAGCGTCCGCAGCGCGGGCTACAACATGGTCTCGACGGCCAAGAACGCCCCCGGCAAGTGGGAACTCTACGACCTCAAGGCCGATCCGGGCGAGTCGAAAGACATCGCCGCCGACCACGCGGATGTCGTCAAGGAGATGTCGGCCGCCTACGATAAGTGGTGGGACGAGGTCCTCCCGTGCCTCGAAAACGAGGACGCCGTCGGCCCGGCCGTGAACCCGTTCAAGGAACTCTACTGGAAACAGTTCGGCGGCGGCCCCGGAGAAAAAACAGAAACGGATTCACCGCAGAGAACGCAGAGAAAAAACAGAAAAGATTGAACCGCAAGAACGCAAAGAAAAACGGAAACGAACGGATTCACCGCAGAGACGCAGAGAAAAACAGAAAAGACTTACAGATGGGTAAAAACAGAAAAGAACGGCTTTTTCCCTCTTTGTTTTAACCAATCAGTAAGTCGTTTCAGTTCTTCTCCGCGCTTTTTGCGGTTCAATCCTTCTCTGTCCTCCTTTTCCTTTTTCCCCAATCCTGAGTCGTTGCCGTTTTTCTCTGCGTTCTCTGCATCTCTGCGGTTTAATCCTTATCTGTCCGTTTTTCCCAATCCCGAGTCGTTGCCGTTTTTCTCTGCGTTCTCTGCATCTCTGCGGTGAATTCGTTTTTCGTTTTACTCTGTGGTGAATCCGTTTCCGTTTTTCTCCGTGGTTAAATCTTTCGGTTGGCTTTGACACGCCCGGCCCGAAACCGTATGATTACCGACCACGAGAGCGGCGGACGAGGAGTGCCTCGATGGGCCAGTGCGAACAGTTGAAGAAGAACCTTGCCGGATGCACCTGCACGTACATGGCCTGCGAGCGGCGCGGGGCCTGCTGCGCGTGCGTGACGTATCACCGTGCCAGCGGCCAGTTGCCCGGGTGCTTCTTTCCGCCGGAGGCCGAGCGGACGTATGACCGCAGCGTGCGGCATTTCGTCGAGGTGATGAAAGGCTGAAGCGCCCGAGAGCCTGGCATGATCGTCTTAATCGACAATTACGATTCGTTCACCTACAACCTCGTCCAGCGGCTGGGCGAGATGAATCCGGCGATCGACCTGCGGGTCTTTCGGAACGACCAGGTGACGGCCGACGACGTGGCGGCGCTGAAGCCGTCGCACCTTATTATTTCGCCCGGGCCCTGCACGCCGCGCGAGGGGGGCGTCTCGAACGACATCATCCGCCGGTTTGGCGGGAAGGTGCCCCTGCTGGGCGTGTGCCTCGGGCACCAGTGCATCGGATTTACGGCGGGCGCCGACGTGGTGCGGGCCGACCGGCTGATGCATGGCAAAACCAGTATGATTCATCACGATGGGAGGAAGCTCTTTGAAGGCGTCGCGAACCCGTTTGAGGCGACCCGGTACCACAGTCTCATCGTCCGCCCCGGCACCCTGCCCTCCGACTACGAGGTCACGGCCTGGACGGATGAAGACGAGATTATGGGTATCCGGCATCGCCAGTGGCCGCTGGAAGGCGTTCAGTTTCACCCGGAGAGCTTTCTGACGATGGAGGGGCCCAAGATCCTCGCCAACTTCCTGCGATTGTCGTGCGGCGATGTCCTGCTCCGGCAGGCCACGTGAGCGTATAACGACCAGCGGCCTTGGGGGCCGGGGCGGAGACCAGCGCGTGATTCGATTTTACTGTCCCTGCGGCAAGCGGCTGAAGATTCCCGAATCCCACGCCGGCAGGGTCGTCGAGTGCATCGAGTGCGGCCAGCACGTGCAGGCCCCGTCGCTCGAACCCGTCCAGAGCGGCCACGAAGTGCTGGCGGCCGCGATGCGCGAAGTCCACGCCCAGATGCAGGCCCCCGTCGAGGTCGATGACCCGGAGGTTCCCGTTGCCGAAGTCGTCAACGAACTGCCCGGTGCGCCGCCGGCGGCCCGCGCCCTGACCACTTTCGACGCCGCCGCCCGCGTGGCGCCGGTCGCGCGCCCCGTCGGCCGACCCGTGGCCCGCCCGGCGCCGACCGCACGCGCGGCTCAGCCCGCAAACGGGCGCGCCCTGCCCGCGGGCCCCGCGCGGCCGGGTCAGCCGATGATGCCGGGCAAACAGCCGCAAGCTTCGATTCGGAATCTGCTCATCGTGGGCGTCATCCTGGGCGCGGTTTTACTGATCATCCTCGGCGGGCTGCTCGTGGCGTTTCTGGGGGACAAGCCGCGGGAGAAGATTCCGGAATCGCCGCCGGTGGTCGTGCCGTCGCGTCCCGCGCCGCCCCCCTCCAGGCCCGGCCGCGAGGCCCATCCGCCGGGAGAGCTGTTCCCGAACGTTCCGGCGAAGAACGACTAGCGCCGCATCATTATTCTTGTGGGTGCCATGCTTTCGCGCCGTTGCGAAAGCATGGTTGTTCGAGGCCCAAGAACATGCTTTCGCAAGCGAAAGCATGGCACCCTC
>PMZT01000098.1:0-40598 GCA_003170085.1 Planctomycetia bacterium
GTAGCCCCACGGTTACGGGTGCAGAAACTTTACCGCGGGTGGCACGGCCTCGCGCTTTTGCGTGGCCGTGCTTGCTCTAATTGGGTGGCATGCCCACGCCGCTGTTTGCGTGGGCATGCTGTACGACCGGGGCAGAACATGCCCACGCAACGGACGGCGTGGGCATGCCACCCGCCAATCACCACTGACTATGGGATTCCACACTTTGGGCCAAAACCCTTGACAGTATCCCCCCGGTGGGATACTTTGAATGGAGAAAGCCCGTTCGAAGGGCCGGGGGCCGCGCCGTTTTCTCGGCCGGGAACCCGGAACTTGGAATCTGGAACTCTCTTTCGAGGAGTGCTTCATGAGGCGAATTCCGCTGGTGCTGGCCTCGGTCGTGATGGCCGTGGTGGCGGGTCGGGCTGTCGCCGAGCAATCGACCGTGTTCCTCGATTCCCTTCACGAGAAGGCCGCCATTTCCGACGGCGACCGCCAGATGATCCGCCAGTGGCTCGGCCCGCAAATTTCCGCGCTCATTGCGAGCACCGAGCCCGATCGCAAGGCCCTGCTTGCCGCCCGCGTCGCCATTCTCTTTGAGGGGCGCAAGGAGGGCGGCAACCGGTCGCCGGCCTTCCTTCAGGCGTTCGCCGAGGAGACCGTGAAGGCCATCGAGGCCGCCGATCGTTCGGCCGTCAGCGCCGAGGCCCGGCTCAACCTCTTTATGGTCGCCGGAAGCCTGAAGCGGCCGGAAACCGTGCCGCTGCTTCTGGCGGCGCTCCAGAAGGAGCCGTACGCGGCGTCGAAGTACTGGGCGGCGCGCGGCCTCAACCTGACCGCCGATGCGGTGATCGAGAACCCGACGCCTCGCCTCGAACAGGATATGGCCGATGGCGTCGGCAAGGCCCTGGAGGTCGACCTCCCGAGCGTGACCGAGATGCAGCTTTTCGAGATGCTGGGCAAGCTGGACCACGAGCGGGCCCACGATGTGCTGGCCGATTCGCTGGGCAAGTTCATTCAGCACGAGACGGCGGCCGATCCGATCGTGTCGCAGATCCTGGCCTCGGCCATTCCGGCGCTTGAAAAGGCCTACGCCCGCGAGGTCCGCCCGGAAGCCAAGGTGAAGATCCTGTCGGCCTACGCCATGCTGTGCGCGTGGATCATGCCGCCGGCGGCCGATCCGACGCTCCTGTTTACGATCAACGCGTCGCTCGAAAAGATCACGGGCGAGAAGGTGGGCTTCCAGCAGGGCGAGCCGGTGTTTGAGAAGATGGCCATGATGGAGTGGGTTACGCAACTGGTCCGCACCAAGAAGATTGCCAAGCTTCCGCCGCTGCCGCCGGCCATTGAAGACGTGATCAAGGAGTACCGCGGCACAGGGGGCGCCGCACCCGCGGCACCGGCTCCCGCGCCCGAGTCGAAGTAGACGCGGGGCGGGTGCTGAATTGGCGCCGCGGCTCTTGCCGCACGGACCCGAATGCGCAGGTTCCTGATACTGCTGGCGGTGGCCGCCGCCGTCGTGGTCGGCACGACGCTGGTGGTTTATCGGGTCCATGGCCCGCCGGCCGATCTCGTCTGGACCGCCGGCCCGGAAGTGGCCACCCTCGATCCCGGCCGCATGACTGCCCTTCAGGACGGCCGCGTTGCCGCCGCACTCTTCGAGGGCCTGACCGTCTGGGACCCCCACGCCGCCTGCGTGCGACCGGGTGTGGCCGAGCGCTGGGATGTCTCGCCCGATAAACTCACCTACACCTTCTACCTGCGGCCCGACGCCAAGTGGAGCGACGGCCGGCCTGTAACCGCCGGGGATTTCGAGTACTCCTGGCGGCGCGTCCTCGATCCCGCCACTGCCGCCGAATACGCCTACATGCTGTACCCCATCCGCGGGGCGAAGGCGTATTACGAGGCGGCCGTGAAAGCGGCGGGGGATGGGTCCGTGGGCGGCGCCAAGGCCGGCGGCGGCGGCGCGATCGACGGTATCCGCGTCGAAAGCCCGCACAAGCTGGTGGTGACGCTTGAGCAGCCGTGCGCGTACTTCCTTGACCTGGCGGCGTTCTCGACCTACCTGCCCGTGCGGCGCGATGCGATCGAGGCCCACGGCGAGCGGTGGACGCTGCCGCCGAACCTCATCTCGAACGGGCCGTATCGGCTGGACCAGTGGGAGTTCCGCAGCCGCATGATCTGGGAGAGGAACCCGCATTACTGGGACGCCGCCCATGTGCCGCTGGGGCGGATCGAGTTGCGGGTCTTCCCGGACGAGAACACGGCGCTCCTGGCGTATGAGACGGGCTCGGTAGACCTGACGACCGTGGTGCCGGCGCTCGCGATCCTGCCGCTTCTGGACGACCAGAAGGCCGGCCGGCGGAACGACGTGAGGCATGTCGTCAACCTTGGCACGTATTTCTATCGCTTCAACTGCAAGGACCCCGTGATGGCCGACGTGCGCGTGCGGCGGGCCCTCGCGCGGGCGGTTGACCGTCGGGCGATCATCGAGCGGGCGGCGCGCGGCGGCCAGGAGCCGGCCGGCACGCTGGTGCCGCCGGGCCTGCCGGGGTACGAGTCGCCGCCGGGCGTGACTGGGGACCTGGCCGAGGCGCGGCGCCTGCTGGCCGAGGCGGGGCACCCGGGCGGCCGCGGCCTGGGCGAACTGGCGATCCTCGTCAACAAGGGCGCCGGGCACGTGCCCGTGGCCGAGATGATCCAGCAGCAGTGGCGCGACAACCTGGGCCTCTCGGTCCGCATCGAGCAGGTCGAGTGGAAGGTCATGCTCGACATGATCCAGCACCTTCAGTACCAGGTGGCCCGCGCGGGGTGGTACGGCGATTACGTCGATCCGAATACGTTCCTCGATATGTTCGTGACCGACGGCGGCAACAACCAGACGGGCTGGTCGAACCCGCGCTACGACGCCCTGATCGCCGAGGCCGCCCGCCAGACCGACCCCGCCCTGCGCATGAAAACGTTCCGGCAGGCCGAGGCCATCCTCATGGACGAGTTGCCGATCCTTCCGCTCTACGTATACACCGTGACGATGCTCGTGCGGCCGGGCCTCGAGGGCGTTGAGCCGGACCTGATGAACCGCATCGACTTCAGCCGCCTGCGCTGGAACAAGGCCGCGACAAGGCGGTAGGCAGATACTTGTTTACCGTTATGGCCGGACACGGCGGGCGGCCACAACGAAGTCCCGCCGTGGCGGGTGGGGCCGCCCCTACGAAGCGCGCGATCGTCCGCCGCGCGCAATCGTAGGGGCACCCCCATGTGGGTGCCCTGGAGCGGCCAGAAACGCTGCCGTAGGCAGTAACGCTAAACACATACGTAGGCGGCCGTGGCGTGCCGCGAGCCGCGATGGATGAGGTCGCGGGGAGTCCACACCAACTCGTCGGGGGGCGGGAGGATGGCCATGACGCTGCTCCATGATTATCAGAAGGGGACGGCCTACGGCCGCAAGGCCATGCCCGCCAAAGACCCGCACTGGCGCCGCAGCGTGGCGCCGCAAAAGTCGTACGCGGCCGCCGGGGCCGAGGTCGTGACGCTCGCGCGCCCGGCGCGGCTGCCGGCGAGCGACCTGTGGTCGGCGCTCAGGGCGCGGCGGAGTATCCGCGCCTTCGCGACCGAACCGATGACGCAGGAATCGCTCTTCCTCCTCCTCTGGGCCGCGCAGGGCATCTCGCAGCCGGGGCCGTGGCCGTTTCGCACGGCGCCGTCGGCCGGGGCGCTGTACCCGGTGGAGACCTATGTGGCGGCGTCGCACGTGGCCGGCCTTGCGCCGGGCCTCTATCACTGGGAGTTGCCGGAGGAACGGCTGGCGCTGGTCGCGCCGCGGGCCGACGTGGCCACGGCGGCGTGCGCAGCGTGCCTGGGGCAGGAGATGGTCGCGGCGGCGCCGGTCACGTTCATCTGGTCGGCCGTGTGGGGCCGCGCGGGTCAGAAGTACGGCGACCGGGCGCTGCGGTACGCGTACCTCGACGCCGGGCACCTGGCCGAGAACCTTCACCTTGCAGCCACGGCCCTCGGCCTGGGCGCGTGCATGATCGGGGCGTTTCTGGACGATGAAATGGACGGCCTCGTCGGTATCGATGGCCACGAGGAATCCGTGATCTACGCCGCGTGCGTGGGATCGCCCGGAGTTGCTACGGCATCTGTACATGTTTAGTATGACAGCGCTACTTTCAAGGATTTGCGCGGCGGGTCTCCCGACCCGCCGCACATGCCGTTTCTCCGGCGTGACAAAGGCGCATAAGAGCGCGGTGGGTCGGGAGACCCACCGCGCAAAATGAAAGCATGGCATCCACAAGACAATGTTGACGCGCGGCGGGTACGGAGACCCGCCGCGCAAGACCTTGAAAGGTGCGATCTCGCCCTAGGCGATCCGCTGGCCCGACGCGATGCGGCGGAGGCGGTCGATGAACTTCAGCCGCGCGGGCGTCATGTCTCGCCGCACTTCGGCCGTCGGGCGATAGACCTCGAGCAGGAACGTGCCGCCGAATCCGATCTCGGCCAGCGCCCGCGCGACGTCCTCGAACGGGACGACGCCGGTGCCGGGAATCATGTGATCGTCCTCTTTGCCCAGCGTGTCGTGCAGGTGAACGCCCCACAGCCGCGCGCCCATCGTGCGGACGGCGGCCACCGGGTCGCCCGTGAGCGTGGCGTGGCCTGAGTCGAACGCGCAGCCGACGTGCGGGCTGGCGACGGCATCGACCACGCGGCGGAGCAGGGCGGCATCACGCCCGAACATCGGCGGCGGCATGTTCTCGATGAGGAACCGGCAATCGGCCCGGGCGCCGATCGACGCCAGGACCCGCGCGCCGGCCAGCAGGCCCTCCTCGCGGCCGTCCTCGCTCGTGGCGTCGGGATCGACGGGGTGAACGATGATGTCGCGGCATCCGAGGGCGCGGGCGAACTCGGCCTCGCTGCGCATGATGCCAAGCGCCGCCTCGCGCGCTGCCGCATCGGGCGACGAGAGGTCGAACGCGGGGCCCGCGAATCCCTGCAGGTGGAAGTAGCCGTGCAGGCTGTCGATGGCCAGGCCCGCGGCATCGAGCGTCTCGCGGATGTGCGCCGCCGTGATCCCCTGCGCGTAGTTGCGGTAGACCTGGACGCGCCGGACGCCGGCGGATTTCAAGAGCGCGATCTCGTCCTGAATATCCCAGGACTCGAAATCGAAGGCGATGACGGCTCCGAGAGGAAGCTCTGGCATGATCTCTAGATGACTCCGAGCCGTTGGCGGATGAACTCGGCGCGGGCAACGTCGCGTTCGGCCTCGGTGAGTTCCTTGCCGCGGATCTTCTGGATGTGCCCGGGCCGCGTCAGCAGGAAAAGTTCGTTGACGGTCCCGATGTTAACGCCCTTCAGCCGCCCCATGTGCACGCCCAGGCGCACGGCCGAGAGCAGCGTAAGCGTTTCCTCGCTCGAGATCGTGCGGGCGTGCGTCAGAAGGCCCCACGAGCGGTAGATGCGGTCGTCGAGGGCCATGGGGCTTTCGGTGGCGAGGACCTCGCGGGCCTGTTGCTCGTAGGCGACGATCTGCGGAATGACGGCGCCCAGGGTCCGCAGGATTTCGGCCTCGCTGCGCCCGAGCGACGCCTGGTTCGAGATCTGGTAGATGTCGCCGGTGGCCTGCGTGCCCTCGCCGTACAGGCCCCGCACGGCCAGGCGCATCCGGGCCACGGCCCGGAAGACCTTCTCGATCTGCTTCGTCAGCGCCAGGCTTGGCAGGTGCAGCATGACGCTCGCCCTCATGCCGGTGCCCACGTTCGTGGGGCAGGCCGTCAGGTAGCCGAGCTTGGGCGAAAAGGCGTAGGTGAGGTGCGCCTCAAGGCGGTCGTCGATTGCGTCGGCCTCCTGCCACGCGGCCTCGAGTTGCAGGCCGCAGAAGATGACCTGCAGGCGGAGGTGATCCTCCTCGTTGGCCATGATGGCCAGGCGCTGGTTCGCGTCAATGGCAACGCCGCGGTGGCCGTCGGCGGCGGCAAGCTCGCGGCTGATGAGGTGGCGCTCGACGAGGCAGCGGCGATCGATCTCGGGCATGTCGCCCAGCTCGAACCACGTGATGCCCGTGTCGCCCAGGGCCGAGAGGACGGCCTTCTTCAGCGTGACCTCAAGATCCTGGCGCTCCTCGGGCCGCAGGCGCGACGAGAACGGACGCCCGGCGATGTTGCGGGCCAGACGCACGCGCGTCGACAGGACGATGTCGCTCTGTGGGCCGCCGGGTTCCAGCCAGGGACTCGGCGACAGGATCAGTTCGTCAAGCTTCACCCGCGGATTCCTTGTGTCGGATGAGGTCGCGGAGGCGCGCGGCTTCTTCGTATTGTTCGGTCTCGACCGCTTCCTGGAGCTGCCGCCTGAGTTGCATCAGCTCACGCTGCGAGGTCATGTCACTCCCCGCGCGATGGGGCAGCTTGCCCAGGTGCTCGGTGGCGCCGTGGACCTTTTCCAGGACCTCGCGGAGCGGCTCGGCGAAGACGTCGTAATCGTGCGGGCATCCCAGCCGGCCCCCGTTGCGGAACTCGGCGTACGTGATGCCGCAGTCCGGGCACGTGAGGTTGGCCTCGCTACTGGCCGACTGATGGGCCTCGACCATGCCGGAGAGGACGTCCTGCAGGTTGATCTGCGCCTTGATGGCCACGCCTTCTTCCTTGGCGCAATCCTCGCAGAGATGCCGCTCGCGCTTCTCGTTCTGGAGAATTTCCGTCAGGTGAATCGTGGCCGGCTGTTTCTTGCACCGCTGACAGAGCACGGATACCCCTTCCCATTGCCGCTGGGTTCATTCATCATATTACTGGCGCTCGCGGGGCAAGTCAACGAACGGAATTGCGGATTGCGAATTGCGGATTGCGAATTGGTGATTGAAAGGCTAGCCGCGACCGTGAGGGAGCGGTGATTGAAGGGGCTAGCTCTTTTAATTCGCAATCCGCAATTACTACAGCTTTCCCGCTCGCTGCGCCATGATGTAATTCATGCAGTAAGAATCCTGGCCGGTCAGACAATGGGCGGCATAGATCGTGGTCATCATGTCCTGTTCCAGCGGGTCGATGATCGCGGCCGTGAGGCCCGCGGCGATGGCCATGGCGAGGAACGTGCGGTTGAGATGCCGCCGCACGGGCAGGCCGTACGAGACGTTCGAGAGCCCGACCACGGTACCCGCGCCGCCAGCCTTGGCCCGGATGTCGCGGATCATGTCGAGAACCTGGACGGCCTGCTCGGGGTTCGTGGCCACCGGCCGCACGAGCGGATCGATGTAGATGCGTTCTCTTGCGATGCCGGCCTTGTCGGTGGCGGCGAAGATGCGGTCGATCGCCCGCCAGCGGTCGGCGATCGACGAGGGCATGCCGGAATCGTCCATCGCCAGGGCCACGATGCGGGTCTCGAACTCGATGGCCAGCGGCAGCATCGCATCGAGGCGGGCCGATTCGCCGCTGATCGAGTTCAGGAAGGCCGAGCCTTTGGGCAGCCGCTCAAGGCCCGCGCGTGCGGCCGCCGGGCTGGCGGAGTCGATGGAAAGGGGCTTGTCGGCCACGGCGCCTCGGATCGTCTCGACGGCCCAGGCCATGAGGTCGCGTTCGGCGTCGGGCGAGAACGCGGCGTTCACGTCGAGGAAATCGGCCCCTGCCGCGGCCTGTTTCTTCGCCTCCTCCTGCAGGAGCGTGGCGTCGCGCGCCGCGAAGGCCGCCCCGATGCGTTTCCGCGTGGCGTTGATGCGTTCGGCAATGACGAGCATTGGTTGACCTCGCAGTTGTAGTATTGCAACGCTATGAATTTCAACCGACAAGCCCCGAAGGGGCGTCTTTTTTAGCCCAGGGCGAAGACGAAGTCGAGCCCTGGGTAAGCGGTCCCATGCAAGGCCAAGCCCCGCAAGGGGCGTCTTGCCGAGCGACGGGCAGACGCATGCATCTGCCCAAGGCGCCCCGATGGGGCTTGATACCCATACCTCTTACGCATACCCAGGGTTCGGGCTTCGCCCTTCACCCTGGGCTAAGAAAGACGCCCCGTTGGGGCTGACAGCGAATCTGTGGGGCCAACCGCCAATCTATCAAGTAACGTTGAATTACGAGGCGAGCGGCACGCTCAGCGCTGTTTCTCCCATTTCTGAAGGTACGCCACCTGGCTGAGGGTGCGGCCTTCGCGAATCTCGGCCCGCATACGGTTCTCGGCCTCGAGCACGTCCTGGGCGCGGTTGGCCAGCTCGACCGCGCGGTCCTTCGCCAGGACCATGAGGCCGTCGGCGTCGCCGACGATCCAGTCGCCGGGCATTACGTCGACGCCCGCCAGCCGGATCGGCCCGCCGATCTCGCCAAAGCCTTTCGGGTACCCCGCGTGGCTGCACGCAACGCGGGCGTGTGCCGGAAATCCCATGCGGCGGATCTCATCGGTGTCGCGGATGGCGCCGTCGATGACCACGCCGGCGAGTTTCCGCTGCAAGGCGCTCTCGCTCGCCAGTTCGCCCCACACGGCGGGCGGCACGCTGCCGGCGTCGATCGCCAGGACGGTGCCGGGCTCGGCCAGGTCGATCGCCTCGACGGGCTTGGCGAAGTCGCCCGGCGCGGTGCGGACCGTGAGCACCGGTCCGACGAGCTTGGCGCCCGGCGTGATCTGCATGAGTTCATGGATGCACGGCCGGTGATGGGCGGCATCGCTCAGGTTCGCCGTCGAGATGCGCATGAGGACCTCGCGGATGCCCTCGAAGCCCGCGCGGCGGAACAGTTCGGTCTTCGCCCCGACGCCGGTGTCGAGCGCATGGCGGAGGTCGGCCGTGGCGCGGGCGGGGTCCAGCGCCTTCGTGATCGCGCCGCCGATGACGACGATTGCGGCACCGGCGGCCACGGCCTGCGGCGCGTTCTCGGAGTTCAGCCCGCCGGCGGCAGCCAGCGGAATCGCCGTCGTCTTGGCCAGCCGCGCGAGGAGGTCAAACGGGTTGCCGCCGCGCATCTGCACGTCGATGGGGCAGTGGACCGAGACGAACTCGATGCCCCAGTCGGCCATGCGCCCCACGAGCGCCTCGGGATCGGCCACGCCCAGGAGGTCGACGCCGATGCCGAGGCCGTAGTTGCGGCCGACCTCGACGGCCTCGCGGATCGTCGATTCGCTGGCGGTGCCGAGGACGATCGCGTAATCGGCGCCGGCCTTGGCGGCGGCCTCCATCTCGACGCGGCCGGCGTCGGCCGTCTTCATGTCGGCCACGATCTTTTTGCCGGGAAATCGCTGGCGCAGGGCGCGGACGGCGTTCAGGCCCTCGCTCTTGATGAGCGGCGTGCCGGCCTCGACCCAGTCGACGCCCTGCGGCACGGCGGCGTCGGCGATGCGAAGGGCGCGCTCGAGGTCCAGAAGGTCCAACGCAAGCTGTAGAGTTACGGCCATAGGGCCACTCCTTGCGCCAGGCCCGAAGGCCTCAGGCGCCTGGCTTGTACGTTGCTGCGCAGCGGTGCGATTCCCACGTGGTAACGGCGGCCACGCGGACGTGCGGCGGCAGCCGCCGCGCGACCTCCTCGGCGATGATGCGGGCGAGGTTCTCGCTCGACGGGTTCAGCCGGTCGAACGGCGGCACCTCGTTCAGGTACGCGTGATCGTAGGGCTCGAGGACTTCGCGGAGGATGCGTTTGGCCTCGACGAAATCGAGGAGCATGCCCTCGTCGTTCAGCGTGTCGCCCGCCAAGCGGAGGTCCACGCGCCAGTTGTGCCCGTGCAGGCGCTCGCACTTGCCCTTGTAGGCGCGCAGGTTGTGCGCCGCGCTGACCTCGGCCTGGATGTAGAGTTCGTAAGGCATAGGCCCACCCTGCGGCCGTTCCGCGCCGGCCGCAACCACTCATTCTAGGTGCATGGCGGAGGGCACACAAGGTTTTTGTGCACCCCGGGGCGCGCCTTGACGCCGAGGCCGCGGTCGGCTATTAATACGCAGGTTATGAAACCCGCGGGCAAGAAAGCGAAGGACAAGAACAAGAAGGCCCTCCTGCTGGGCCTCGGCCTCGACAACGAGGATGGCCACTTGCGCATCACGCGCGGCGAGAACTTCCACCTCCTCGGCGGAAGCGAAGACACGCACGGCACGATGCAGGAAAAGGCCATCAAGTTCAACGAGAAGCTGAAATCGCGCGGCCGCCGGCTCGAAGACATCTCTCACGAAGAATTCCGCGAGATCGCCCACGACATAGGCCTGACCGACAAGAATCTCGCCGAACCGTAGGGTGCGTGCTTGCACGCACCATGCGTAATATCCGCGTGGTCGCCGCGGCGACCACCCTACAGTTGCTGCGTGCGTGCAAGCACGCACCCTACAGTTGCGGCGGCGCGGAAGCCGAGCGCCGCTTGAGGAACCGGCCGGTGTACGACCGGTCGCACGCGGCCACCTTCTCGGGCGGGCCGGCGACGACCAGTTGGCCGCCGCCGGCGTCGCCGCCCTCAGGCCCGAGGTCGATGATCCAGTCGGCCTGGCTGATGAAGTCCAGGTTGTGCTCGATCACCAGCAGTGAGTGCCCTGCGTGGACGAGCCGGTGGAAGGTTCGCAGGAGGACCTGCACGTCGGCCATGTGAAGGCCGGTGGTCGGCTCGTCGAAGATGAAGAGCCAGTGCTTGCCTTTCATGGGGGCCGCGAGGTGCGACGCCAGCTTCAGCCGCTGGGCCTCGCCGCCCGAGAGGCTGGCCGTGTTCTGCCCGAGCCTGAGGTACCCCAGGCCCACGTCGAGCAGCGGTTGCAGGTGCCTTGTGATCGCCTCGTGCTCGCGGAAGTGGGCCATCGCCTGGTCAACGGTCATGTCGAGGATGTCGTCGATGTTCTTCGAGTTCCATCGCACGTCGAGAACCTTCTTCTTGAACCGCTTGCCGCCGCACTCCTGGCACACGACCGTGACGTCGGCCATGAAGTACATGTCGTAAGTCACGGTGCCCACGCCCTTGCACACCTCGCACCGCCCGCCGATCACGTTGAACGAAAATTCGGTGGGCGTGATGCCGGCGATGCGGGCCTTGGGCGTGTCGGCCATGAGGGCGCGGATGGTGCCATACGCCTTGACATACGTTACAGGATTGGAGCGGGTGCTCAGGCCGATCGGCGACTGGTCAACGAGGATCACGTCGTCGATCGTGTCGAGGCCCTCGACCGCGCTGCACGCGCCCACTTCCTCAACCGCTTCGCCCCGCTGGTGCTTGAACTGGCCGTAAAGGACGTTGTGCACCAGGGTCGTCTTGCCGCTGCCCGAGACGCCCGTGACGCCGCAGAGGACGCCCAGGGGGATTCGCACGTTGAGGTTCTTGAGGTTGTGCGCGCAGGCGCCTTTGACGGTGATCCAGCCCTTGGCGCGCCGGGCGTACGGGGCCATGGCGCGGCCGGCGTGAACGCGAAGCTGCTCGGCGGTGGCCGAGGCCTCGCACCGCGCGAGCGCCGCGAACGGCCCCGCGAAAATGACGCGGCCGCCGTTCTCGCCCGCCCCAGGCCCCAGGTCGATGATGTGGCCGGCCGCCTCGATGACCTCCGGATCGTGCTCGACCACGACCACCGTGTTGCCCTTGCCGATCAGGCTCCGCAGGATGCCGATCAGGCGCTGCGTGTCGCGGGTGTGCAGGCCCACCGTCGGCTCGTCGAGGACGTACAGCGTGTTCGTCAGGCTCGATCCGAGCGCCGACGCCAGGTTGATCCGCTGCGACTCGCCGCCCGAGAGCGTGCGGGTCTGGCGGTCGAGCGTCAGGTAGTCCAGGCCCACGTCGTCGAGGTACGCCAGGCGGTTGCGGATTTCGCGCAGGAGCACGGCCGCCTTCTTCTCGTCCTCGGACCCCAGCCGGAGCGTCTCGAACCATTTCCGCAAATCCTTGACCGGCAGCAGAACGAGTTCGGCCAGGCGCTTGCCGCCGACGAAGACGTTCTGTGCCTCGGGCCGCAACCGTTGGCCCTTGCATGCCGGGCACGTGTAGTAGCCGCGGTACCGCGCGATCATGACGCGTACGTGTACCTTGTAGCGCTTGGTTTCGAGCCAGTCAAAGAACCCGCGGACACCCACCCACCCGTCGCCGCCGTCCCACACGAACTTGCGGGCCTGCTCCGGCAGGTCCATGTACGGCACATCGGTGCGGATGCCGTGCGCGCGGCAGGCCTTGCGGCACTCGCGGTGCAGGTGCTTGTAGGCGGGCGTCTGCCAGCAGACGATGGCACTGTTGTCGATGCTCCGCCGCGGGTCGGGGATGATCTTGCCGGGATCTAGCCCGCTGACGCGCCCGAACCCCTCGCACGTGGGGCAGGCCCCGACGGCGCTGTTGAACGAGAAGAGCTGCGGATCAGGCTCGGGGAACTCGCGGCCGCACCGCGTGCAGTTGAAGCGAATGTCGAACGCCAGCCGAGGGTGAAGGGTTGTTGCTCGCGCAGCGGCCGGCGGCGGCGCAGCGGGGGGCGCAGCCGTAGCGGAAGGGGAAACGGCCTCGCGCGGCGGTTGAGGGGCGGACCCCGTTGCTTCGCCGGGGGGCGCGTTGGCGCCCGCGCCCGGTGCGGGCAGGGCGCCACTCAGGTCCGGCGGCGGGGCCTCCGCCGGGCTTTCGAGTACCACGACCGTCGCACGTCCGTGGCCGGCCTTAAAGGCCGTTTCGAGCGACTCGGCCAGGCGCGACCGGCTCTCGGCGACGATGCGGTCGAGGACCAGCCGGTCGATGACCACCTCGAATTCGGCCGGGATGTCGGCCTCGGCCACCTCGCCCACCTCGACTATGCGGCCGGCGATCCAGAGGCGGCGGAACCCCATCCGCTCAAGTTCCCGCCGCAGGCTCTCCCACGGCCGGTCGCTGCGCACCACCGGGGCCACGATGAGCAGCCGCGACCCGGCGGGCAGGGCCAGGGCCTCGTCCACGGCCCCGGCCACGGTGTGCCTGACGACCCGGACGCCGCACTCGGGGCAGATCGTCTCGCCCACGCTGGCGAAGAGCAGCCGCAGGTAATCGGCGATTTCGGTGGCGGTGCCGACGGTCGAACGGGCGTTCTTGACCGTGTTCTTCTGCTCCAGCGCGATCGCCGGCGGCAGGCCGGTGATCAGGTCCACGTCGGGCCGCTCCATCTGCTCGAGGAACTGGCGGCTGTAGGCCGAGAGCGACTCGACGTACCGCATCTGGCCCTCGGCGTACAGCGTGTCGAAGGCCAGGCTGGACTTGCCCGACCCGCTTACGCCGGTCACGACCGTTAGTGCCCGGTGAGGGATCGTGACGTCGATGCCCTTCAGGTTATGCGTTCGGACACCCTGTACGACGATGTTTCGCTGCATAGGCGCAGTAACTCCACGCAAGTGAATCCTCCAAGATACACCGGGGGGCGAGGGGTGTCAAGGCGAGCGCGGCGAGCGATTTTAGGGCGAATGCGACCGCGGATTACGGCGCGATTCTACGGCGACAACGCAACTTGTGACTTTGCGCGGTGGGTGCGGAGACCCGCTGCGCAAAACCTGGAAAGCAGCGTTGTCGTACTACGCAATCGCCTCGGCCGCCTCGCGGGCGATGGCCAGGGCGGCGAGGTCCTGGATCTGGTCGCCCAGAACGGCCTTGTCGATGATGCACGCCTGGTACGCCGCGGGCAGGGCTTCGCGCCGGGCGGCGTCGCGGACGCCGTCGAGCAGCAGGTTCCCCAGGCGGTGGGCGGAACTGCCCAGGCTGATTCGCTGCGGGTTGAGGATGTCGATCAGGATGGCGCACGTGCGGCCAAGGTATTCGGCCTGTTCGCGCACCACGCGCAGGGCAAACGCATCGCCCTCCAGGGCCTCCATGCCCACCTCTTTGCCCGTGATCTGATCCAGCGGGATCTTGTCGAGGTGCGACGGCTCGTGCGGTTCCTGAAGGCGGAGCTTCGCCAGTTCGCCGAGCGCGCGGCCGCTGGTCAGGCCCTCGACGCTGCCGGCCTTGTAGTAGCCCACGGGTCCCATCGGCATGAGCCGCACGTGGCCGATCTCGCCGGCCGTGTCGGTCGGGCCGCGGACGAGCCGCCCGCCCAGAATGATGCCCGCGCCCATGCCCGTGCCGCAGGTCAGGTAGATGACGTTGTCAACCTGGCACTTGAGGCCCCACCGCCACTCGGCGACGGCGGCGGCGTTGGCATCGTTCTCGAGGCTCGTCGGGACGTGCAGGGCGGTCTGGACCATCTCGACGATGGGCACGCGGTCCCAGCCGGGAAGGTTCGGGGGCGAGAGGATGAGCCCCTGGCGGCTCGAGAGCGGTCCGCCGCAGGCGATGCCGCAGGCCGCCGGCCGCTCGCCGCCGCACAACCGCCCGCCCAGGGCGATCAGCCGCGCGATCGTCGATTCGGCGGTGCTCGTGGGGAACTCTTCGTGGGCGAGGGCGTTGCCGTTGCCATCGCCGACCACGACCGACGACTTCGTGCCGCCGATGTCAAATCCAAGGAGTAACTGGTTGCTCATGGGGAAGCAACGTACCGCGAAGAGGCCGAAATCTCAAGCGAATTGCGGCAGCGCTTGATGGTGCAGCGCCATTTTGCGCGGCGGGTCTCCCGACCCGCCGCGCAATGACTCAGGCAAAGGTGTTTGGAGGGTGGCATGCCCACGCCATCCGTTGCGTGGGCATGCTGTCCGACCGGGGCAGAACATGCCCACGCAAACAGCGGCGTGGGCATGCCACCCGGCGCTCGTAACTGGGCGGCGCATGCTCAATCTCACGGCCGGTTCGACTTCGGGTCCCAGATGAGTTGCCCGAGGTTCTCCGGAGACACTCCCTCCATGTGTCCGTCGACGAACATGATGATGTAGCCCTTGTGATGGCGCGGGCGGAGGGGCAGGCTCTCTCGGCCGCCGCCAGGCGGACTGCCGGGGGCGCACTCGAAGAAAAGGACCGTGCGGCTGGGGGCCAGGACCATGTTCATCGACATGCTGTTCAGAGCCGCGTTCATGGCGTACGAACGGGTGCCCGCGGGGTCCGACGGGTCGGTCAGGTTGTGCTCCTTGTCGGCCAGGTATGGATCGAGCACGGTCGGCCAGTCGTCGGGTGGCGGCAGGCGGTCTTTGTTGTCCATGCAATAGGTGATGACCGCCTTGTAAAGCGCGCGGGTATTGTTCTGCGATTGGACAGAGTTCGCTGCGTCCATGGCGCCGCCAACCGCGGGCAACAGGAGCGCCGCCAGCATGCCCGTGAAGATCAGCGACACGAAGAACGTGCATGGAGTCATGATGATGCCCGCGATGGCCAGGTTCCTGCCGCCGATCCGGTCGCCGCTTCTCGAGATCCGCCGGAGGGCGACGATGCCCAGGATGCACCCGATGATGCTCCCGATGCCTAGCGTGCATAGGCCCACGATGCCGCAGACGACGCTCGCAATGGCCAGGCCGCTCGTCTTGGGCGCGGCAGCGGGTGCTCCGGAAACAGGCGGAAGGTTTGACATGGCAATCTCCCTTCATAAACCCTAGTCGTCGAAAGTATCCTTGGCCGGGTCCCAGATGAGCCGGGGGATTTCGGTTGGCGGCACCGTGTCGACGTGGCCGTCGCAGAATCCGATCAGGTAACCGCCGGAATAGCGCGGCTGGCCCGGCAGAAGCTCGCGGCCGCCGGCGGGCGGGCTGCCGAATCGGCACTCGAAGTAGAGCGGCGTCCGGTCGGGATGGAACACGTGCAGCGTTCCGTTCAGGTGAACGTTCACGGCGTAGGCCCGCCCGGCCTTCGGGTCCGATGGGTCGAGGAAGTCGGCGGGCTGCACCTTCGGCGATTCCTTCAGCAACTCGGGCCACGTGTCGGCCGACGGCAGGCCGTTGTTGTTCGCCAGTTGGTAATCCCATGCGGCGTTCGAGAGCGCCATCAGGCTATGCTTCGCCGTCGTGCACCGCATCTCGGCCATCGCCCGCATGGCGGCGCCGCCGATGAGGATGCCGAGCAGCACGAGGCTGGTTCCCGAAAGCACGAGGCCGACGACCGTGGCGGTCCGTCCGGCCCGGACGCGGCTGCGGCGGAGGCGGCGGAGGGTCATCGTGCCGACCACGACCCCCGTGATGCCGGAGACCGCGGTCATCAGGAACCCGAGAATGATGAAGCACGCGAGGCCCGGCCCGCCCATGCCGGCGACGTCGCGCTCCTCGATCATGTGCTCGAGGTACAGGCTCATTCCGAGCGCCATGAGGCCGGCGACACCGTAGGCGATGACGGGGAATCCGGGCCGGCCGTGCGGCGGCGCAGGCGCGGCAGGGGGCGGCGCGTCGATGGGCAATTCCGCGGGCGGCGACCCGGACGCCTCGCCGGTGGAAGATGCGGACGGCGGCGCGGGGAACAGAGTCTCCCCGGGGGGACCGGAAGTGTGCTTGCGATCGGGGGGCTGATTGGCGTCAGTCACACGCGCCCTCCGTCCTGGCGTGGGTTACTACTGCAGCGCCATTTTGCGCGGCGGGTACGGAGACCCACCGCGCCAGGGCTTAAGTGGCGCTGTAGCATTACTTAGGTGCGTCGGAATCCGGGTCCCAGATCAGCTTGCCCATCTCATTGGGCGGGACCTGTTCGACGTGACCGTCGCAGAACCCGATGACGTAGCCTCTGCCGTGCCGCGGCCGGTTTGGCAGGAGTTCGCGGCCGCCGGCGGGCGGGGCGCCGGGGCTGCACTCGAAAAAGAGGACCGTCTCGCTGTACGACCTGACGACGTTGGTCTCCGGCTTGCCGGCGAGATTGGCGTTCATGGCGTAGGCGCGGCCGCCGGACGGGTCCGACGGGTCGGTGATCACCAGTTTGCTGCCGAGGCACTCCTCGAGGGCCTTCGGCCATTCCTGTGCGGCCGGGAAACGGGTGCGGTTCATGCCTTTGTACCCCTCGGTGGCCCGGCACAACTGTTTGACGTTGTTCATGGACTGTGTCCCCACGGCCATGTCGCGGGCAGTGCCTATTGCAGGCAGGGCCATGCCCGCAACGAGCCCCATGATGGCGAGCGCCACGAAGACCAGCAGCATGAGCGCCGAGATCACGATGGCGGCGATGGCCAGGCCGCGGCCGGTCATCTGGCCGCCGCTCTTCTTGATCTTCGAGAGGGCGACAAAGCCCAGGATCAGCCCGACGATGGCGGTGCATCCGAGAATGGCACAGATGAGGCTGGCAATGGCGAGGCCCGACGTCTTGGGCGCAGCAACGGGTGGTGCGGCCGGCGAGAAGGTCATGGATACATCCTCCCTCAAGGTTCAATGGATTGGCAAGACGTCACGTCCCGAAGTGCCGTCAGGGTTTCTCCCAGTTACCGATGTCGTCGGCGGTATCCGTCTTCCCGTCAGGGCCGGCCGAATACAGGTCATACGCTTGCGGGTTGTGCCGGCCCGGGCACACGTAGAAGTAAGGATGGCCCCAGGAGTCCATGGGCAGGCCGGCTTTCAGGTACGGGCCTTTCCAGCCAGTGAGGCCGGCGGGCTGCTGGACGAGCGCCTTGAGGCCCTCGGCAGTGGTGGGATACCGCCCGCAATCTACCTCAAAGGCATCGATCGCCATCTCGAAGTTCTCGAGGGTGGTCCCCACCGCGGCGCTCTTGGTTGCCCCGGCATGGATGGCGGCTCTTGTTACCAGGGGTACGGCCATGCTCAGAACGATCCCCACGACCGCCAACAGCATCATGATTACCGAGATCACGATGGCGGCGATGGCCAGGCCGCGGCCGGTCAACTGTCCGCGGCTGGCCTTGATCTTCGAGAGGGCGACAAAGCCCAAGATCAAGCCGACGATGGCGGTGCATCCGAGGATGGCACAGATGAGGCTGGCGATGGCGAGGCCCGACGTCTTGGGCGCAGCAACGGGTGCGGCTGGCGAGAAGGTCATGGACAAGTCCTCCCACAGGGTTAATGGATTCGCAAGGCAACATCCGCAAGACGCCATTGTCGCCGACGCGGGCGGTATCGCAAGGATTTTCCTAACGGCAGAAAGATTTCACCGCAGAGCACGCAGAGAACGCAGAGAAAAACAAAAACGGCCTACAAATTGGTTAGAAACGGAAGAGGCCAACGGCACAGAGAGAAGGTGCCGGCCTTTTCTGTTTCTTACCAATCCTTCCGTCGTTGCTGTTTTTCTCTGCGTTCTCTGCGTGCTCCGCGGTAAATCCGAACGGCCGAGAACGCACGGCCGCGCCTCGACTGCCGCCGCGATTCGTCTTGCCAGTCGGCCGCGCGTAGCCTACAATCCGCCTCATTCGGGCGATCGCCGAATGAGGCAAATGCAAGCCAGGGTAAAGGGGACTGACACGCATGAAATCGATCCACGTTGAGGCGCGGACGCTTCCGGAAGGCTGGGAAACCGCCGTCCGCCGGTGCTGGGAAGAGGGGGCGCGGTTCCGCACGCAATATGACAAGGCCGGCGATCCGCAGAGCCGCGACGTCGCCTGCCTCATTCACGTCAAGGAACCGTTCGGAGAGCCGCGCATTCACAAGGCGTTTCCCGGCGGGCTCGACGACCTCGAGGTCTACCGGGCCGAGGTCCTTTACGGCGTGCACGATCACTGGATCAACCCGGCCGAGGGCAAGTGGGAATATACGTACCACGAGCGGCTGTTCGCGTACAAGGTGCCGGGCATGGCGGAGCCGATCGACCAGATCGCCCGCGTCGTGAAGCTCCTGAAGGAAACGCCCTACACCCGCCGCGCGCAGGCCGTGACCTGGCAGGCGTGGAACGACCTGGGGATTCACGATCCGGCGTGCCTGCAGCGGATGTGGTTCCGGATCGAGGAGCCGGAGGAGGGCGGCGGGCCGGGGCGGCTGAATCTGGCGATTCACATCCGCTCGAACGACGCCTTCAAGGCTGCATTTATGAACATGTTTGCGTTCACCGAGCTTCAGCGCCTGGTGGCCCGCGAGATCGGCGTCGAGCCGGGCGAGTACATGCACATCGCCGACAGCTTCCACATCTACGGCTCGTACTTCGCCGAGTTCGAGGGGTTCCTGGGCATGTGCGCCCGCCGGCCGGACCGGTACTTCACGAGCACGTTCGCCCAGCCGATGTTTGAGGATGGGGCGCGGCGGCTCCTGGCCGAGCCGGACCTGCCCGCCGATAAGCGCGCGGTGATGGAGAAGCGCGTGGCGGAACTCACGGGCAGTTGATCGCGTCTGAAGTTCAGGAGCGACGCTTGGAATCCCAGCGGCCGGGCGACCGTCGCAGCCCCGCGGAAGGGCGCGTCCCTATGCGCGTGTTCTACAACTCGCCCTTCACGATCATGGGGCGGCTGCGCAGTTTCGGACATGCGGCCATGGGGTTCTGGTTCGTCCTGCGGAGTCAGCACAACGCGTGGGTGCATGGTGCCGCAACGTTCGCGGCCCTCGTGCTGGCGGCGGCGCTGCACGTGTTGGTCCGGCCGTTTACGTCGGGCGGGTGGTGCGCCCTGGTGATCGTGATCGCGATGGTGTGGATGGCCGAGGCGTTCAACACGGGCCTCGAGGTGCTGGCCGAGGCGATCACGCAGGATCGCCACCCGATCGTCAAGATCGCGAAGGACGTGGCCGCCGCGGCCGTGTTCATTGCGGCCCTCGGTGCCGCCGTCGTGGGCGCGATCCTCTTTCTTCCGCCGCTGATGGAACTGGCCTGTCGGCTGCTCTGAGGGCACGGTCCGCCCGCGCGGGCGTTCGTCCCCCTGGGGCATGTCGGCTTAAGGAGTGAGCCATGAGCAACCCCCTTACCCGTCGGGAATTCCTGGGCACTTCCGTGGCCGCGGGCGGAGCGCTGCTGGCGGCGCATCTGGCCCAGCGGGCGGCGATCGCGGCGGAGGAAGCGACGCTCGCGCAGTTGCCCCCCGTGAAGATCTACAAGGTCTACGTCGGCCGCACGGGCGAGTTCTACATGGCGCGGCCGACCGAGGAGATCGCCAAGTTCGAGAAATACTTCGCCGATCTCGAGCAGAAACTGGGCGACGTCAAGTTCATCGGCGGCGACATCATTCCGCCGACCGACGCCGGCCAGGTGGCCCAGAAGATGGCCGAGGCCGACGCCGCGATCCTGATCCACCTCTCGGGCCACGGCGGCGATGCCCCGGTCCTCGGCAAGCTCATCGACGTGGGGCTGCCCACGGCGGTCTTTGCCGAGCCGTTCGGCGGCCACGGCTGGATGTACTTCCCGAAGTGGCACAAGGAGCACAAGAAGGTGGTCCTGCTGCCCACGACCGACTGGGGCGAGCTTGACCGCGTGGTCGGCCTCATGCGGGTGCCCGTCTGGATGAAGCAGACGCGGATCCTGGTTGTCGGCCCGCCGCGAGGCACGGCCGACGGCTGCTCGGCCGAAGTGGTCAAGAAGAAGCTTGGCGCCGAGCTGGTCATGATTCCCAACACGAAGGTGCTGGAGGCGATGCAGGCCATCGATCCCAAGGCGGCCGAGGCCGAGGCCGAGCAGTACTGGATCAGCCAGGCGAAGGAGGTCGTCGAGCCCAAGCGCGACGAGATCATCAACTCGGCCCGGATGTTCCTGGCGGTCAGGGAGATGATGATCAAGGAAAAGGCCCAGGCCGTCACCAGTTCGCACTGCATGGGCAGCCCGCGCTGCTGCTTCACCTTCAGCAAGCTGAACGACCTGGGCTTGGTGGGCGCGTGCGAAGGCGACATGGACTCGACGCTCACGATGCTGATCTTCGCCTACGCGTTCCGCGCGCCGGGTTTCATCTCCGACCCCGTCTTCGACACCGCCAAGAACGCGTTGATTCATTTCCATTGCACGTCGGCCACGAAAATGGACGGCCCGGGCGGCGCGCGGCTGCCGTTCCGCATCCGCGACCAGACAGACACCAAGGGCGGCGCGGCCCTCGAAGTGGCCCACCGCGTGGGGCAGGTGGTCACGTGCGCCAAGCTCGTGAACTGCGACACGATGGTGATCTCCACCGGGAAGATCATCGAGATCGGCACGAGCCCCATGGCCTGCCGCACGCAGTTCACCACCGAGGTGAAGGACGCCCGCCGCATGTTCCTTAACTGGGGCGCCGACGCGATCCAGGGCGGCGTGATGACGCTGCTGCACCGCGTGGTGTTCTACGGCGATCACATGCAGTCGATAGCGGACCTGGCCGACCTGATGGGCTTCAAGGTTATCGAGGAGGGCGGGGCGGCGTAGGCGCGGCTGCGTCTTTCGCCGTTCGGTTTCACCGCAGAGCACCCGCCGCGGCGGGGAGAAAAACGGAAACGGCCTACGAATTGGGGAAAAACAGAAAAGGCTGAGGGGAGTTTCTGTGGCCTTTTCCGTTTTTTACAAATTCTTCCGTCGTTGCCGTTTTTCTCTGCGTTCTCAGCGGTCTCCGCGGTTCAATTTTTCGTCTTGGCCGTTTCCGTTTTTTCCCAATCAATCAGTCGTTGCCGTTTTTCTCTGCGTTCTCGGCGGTCTCTGCGGTTCAATCTTTAGAATTGCCGCTGCGCCATCAGATGCCCATTATCGCGTGCATGAGCCAGAAGAGCAGGGCCGAGAGGACCGCCGACACGGGGATCGTGACCAGCCACGAGGTGAAGATTTTGCGGACGACCCTGAGGTCGATCGCACCGAAGCTGCGCGCGAAGCCCACGCCCAGGATCGCCCCCACCATCACAAAGGTTGTCGATATAGGCATGCCAAGCTTCGAGCACACGAGCACCGTCGAGGCCGTCGCGAACTCCGCCGAGAACCCGCGCGTGGGCGTGATCTCCGTGATCTTCTTGCCGACGGCCAGGATCACCCGGTAACCCATCGTCGCCAGGCCGAGCACGATGCCCGCGCCCCCGAACGCCAGCAGCCACGGCGAGACCGCGGTCGTGGCGGTGAGCGAGCCCTCGCTGAAGGCCTGCATGCTGCCGGCCAGCGGCCCCACGGCGCTGGCCACGTCGTTCGCCCCGTGCGAGAAAGACATATAGCAGGCGGTCATGACCTGGAGCCGCCCGAACCACCGCTCCACCGTCTGGTAATGGTCGCCGGTGTCCGGCCGCGCCTTGACCCGATAGTGGATGATGAGGCGCGTGACCGTGTAGGCGGCAACGGCGATTCCCAGCGCCAGGCCCAGGTGCTGATAAAGCGGGATGTCGAGCGAAATCCGGTCGAGGCCCTTGTAGGTGGCCGACATGAAGATGATCGCCAGCGTGGCCGCAAAGCCGAACGGGACCGCCGACTTCGCGCGGTGCACCGGGTCCCGGCTCCTCAGCACGAATCGCACGACGCACTTGTAGACGAGGAAGGCCCCGAGGCCGCCGGCCAGCGGCGAGATCACCCAGGTCAGCCCGATCGTTCCCAGCCCGGACCAGTGAACGCACTGCATCCCTCCCACGACCGGGCACACGATCGCAAAGCCGATGATCCCGCCGATCGTCGACTGCGTCACCGACACCGGGTGCGACATCAGCGTGGCGATGTTCAGCCAGATCGCCGACGACAGCGCCACCGCCAGCATCCCCACGCCGAACAGGTACGGATTGCAACTGAACGTTTCGAGCGGAACGATCCCGCCCTTGATCGTCGCCGTCACGTGGGAACCCACGAGGAACGCCCCCAGGAACTCGAACACCGAGGCCAGGCAGATCGCCTGGCGCAGCGTGAGCGTGCCGGCGCCCACGACCGTGCCCATGCCATTGGCCACGTCGTTGGCCCCGATGTTCCAGGCCTTATAGAAGCCGATGACGACCGCGATGACCAGCAGTACTTCGACGGTAAACAACCTTGGCTCCTCTGCCTCCCGACGGTTGCGACACGGCCATCCTCGGCCGTACAGACTTCAGGGTGCTTCCCCCGCCCCTCCACGTCGAAGATCCGCCGTGGCGGAGCGGGTCTTCGCTACGGCGGGCCGGGGGCTTGGCGAACCTACTTCCGCAGGATCATCAGCCGCATGTTCTTGCCCACGTTCTCGGCGTGATTGGCGATGCCGCCCAGCGCGTGGCAGAACTTGTCGACCAGCAGAATGGTGATCGGGTCCAGGTCGCACTTGCTGTAATAGTGCCGGGCGAACTTGCGGCTGAGCTTGTCGGATTCCCATTCCATGTGGGCGACCTCCTGGATCTTCGCCAGCACGAAATCCGCGTCGGGCCCCACGAACGCCTCCTTTTGAAGGAGCGCCAGCTTCTCGGCCACCCCCAGGAGCGTCTCGCTCACCTGGACGACCTTATCGACGAGCGCCAGAAACTCCTCGTGGTAGTCCTTCGGCAGCTCGATCTTGCGGAACGTTGCCACGATGGCGAAGTCCTGCGCGCCGTCGGCGATCCGGTCCATCTGGGCCAGGAACCGCGCCAACTCCTCCCGGTTCACGGGCAGGAAGTACCGCGGGGCCAGGTTCTGGCGGATCTGGTCCTTGAGCTGGTCGGCCTCATACTCGGTCTTCGACATCTGGTATTGAAACTCGTTCAGACGCTCCATGTCGCACGTCAGGATGGCGTCGGCGATCGGCCGAAGCATCTGCACGCACTCATGCACCTTCCGGGCATGTTGTACCAGCGGCTCGAAAGGCGACTTCCCGAAGACGTCCAGCACGCTTCCCATGGCGGATTCCTTTCGTGTTCCCGGCGTCCCAAAGACTCACGCGCAGCATCTTAGCAGGCCCTTAGCGCGACGCTAACATTTTCTTAACACGGCGCGTCCCGTTGCAGCCGCCCCCCGTTTTCCTGAAACTTCCGCGTTCCTCGGGCGTTATTCTTGGAGGGAGTTGTCACGACTCTACGCACGTCTGCCAGAGAGCGGGGATCTATGCGCGCAACACGACTTGCATCGCTTGCCCTCTCCAGCCTGATCGTGGCCACGGGGCTGGCCACGCCGCGCGCTGCCGCCGCGGCCGCCTTGCCGGTGTCCGATGCGGCGGCCGTCCGTAAGAGCGCCGGCGCCGCCGTCTGCCTCGTCTCGGTCGAGAACACCTGGGGCATTCCCATGGCCTATGCCACGGGGTTCCTCATGGGCGACGGCCGGTTTGTCGTCACCGACCTTGCCGCCGTCGCGCGTCCGGGCGCCGAGAAGGTCACGCTCACCTTCCAGGACAAGTCGACCGCCGTGGCCAGGCAGTTCGGGCTGGCCGACCCCGCGCTCGGCCTCGTGGCGCTCAAACTCGAGGGCGAGGCCCCGCCGCGCGAGGGCCTGCCGCTCGCCTCCGCCGCCCCGCCGTTCGATGGCTCCGCCGCGGTGTCCGTTGCCGGCTGGCGCTGGGGCGCGCAGCTCGATGTGGTCGGCGGGCGAGTCTGGAAAGGGCCTGCGATCAAGGACGTTGTGGCCCAGGCCAAGGGCGAGACGCCCACGGGGGTCGACTTCTTCGCCCGCGTCGAAGGCCCGCGCATCGAGTGCGGCTCGGGCTCGCCGCTCATCGGGGCCGATGGCACGGTCGTCGGCGTTGTCCTCGACGTCGCAGCCCGAGACACGGCGGCCACGCTGGCGATACCGGCCGCATCGTTTCGCGAGAAGCTGCTCTCGGCGCAATCGCAGCTCAAGCCCCTCAAGGAACTGCCCGCGCCGCTGTGGCCCACCCGCCTCCTCCGCGTCACCGGCGAACCGACGACGCCCAAGGCGTACGGCTTGGCCGTTCAGAAGTTCCAGGCCGGCCTCACGTGCCCGGACTGCAAGGGCGAAGGCAGAATGTCGGGCGGCGGAGGGCTTTTCCGCCGTTTCGGCGGCTTCGATCACATGCCATGCCCCCGGTGTTTTGGCGACGGCCTGGCGGTGCCCGAGGGTTTTGCGCTGGCGATGGACGGCATGGCCGAACAGGGCACCCGCACGGTCTGGTCTCCGCTGGCCACCGATCCGGTCCGTAGTGAAATGCGGGGCGGCGGCCTTCAGGTCCTGACCACGATCGCCGCGGCCGGCAACCATTTCCGCCGCATGGCCTTCCTCGCCATCGGCATGGACCTGCTGGCCACCGGCTCGCACCTGCCGCATGGCGTTACGATCTATGCCGAGGTGCGGACTCACCAGGACGGCCCCGACGGCCACTATCTCATCCTCGACCCCTGGCGGTCGCAGATCCTGGCGGCCGTACGCCAGGAGGACCTGGCGGGCCCCCCCGTCAAGGCGGGCGCTGTCGCTTTGAAGGACCTGCCCGACACAAGCTGGGTCATCCTGACCGGCACCATCCTGTCGGGCTTCGATACGGGCAAGCTGCAGAAGGGCGTCTTTGTGCTCCCGTTCGCGTGGATTCCCACAACCGACCCGCGGCCCTTCGCCGCCCCGGACGACGGCGGCCCTGGCAGAAGGGGCGGTCGTGGCGGCGGCCCGGGTGGCGGCGGCGGCCCCGGCGGTGGCCCGGGTGGCGGCGGCAGGCAATAGCCGGGTGCCATGCGTTCGTTCAGGGTGCCATGCTTTCGCGCCGTTGCGAAAACATGGTCGTTCGACGTTTGACGGGTGGCACGGCCTCGCGATGTTGGGTGGCTGTGCGCGCTGTCGAACAAAGCACGGCCACGCAACGGCGCGAGGCCGTGCCACCCATCCCAGGTATCTTGGCCTTCCACTTTTTGCTGCCCACGGGCTGCTCGGGCGCGGTATGCTTCAGACCCTGAACTGGAAACCAAGGAGCATCGAATGAACCTCTGGACGTCTGCGTTGGC
Organism: Planctomycetia bacterium; assembly: GCA_003170085.1. Lineage (GTDB taxonomy): Bacteria > Planctomycetota > Phycisphaerae > FEN-1346 > FEN-1346 > FEN-1346. The sequence continues at coordinate 25,398 of PMZT01000098.1, forward strand.
GGTTATCCTGATGTTCGCGGCCGCTGCGCCCGCCGCCGAGAAAGCCAAGGCGTCCGGCCCCGCCGCGGCGCCGGCGAAGGCCGACCCGAATCTGCCGCGCGTCCTCATCATCGGCGACTCCATTTCCATCGGCTACACCGATCCGGTGCGTAAGCGCCTCGACGGCAAGGCCAACGTGTTCCGCATTCCCGCCAACGGATCGCACACGGGGACGGGCCTGGAGAAGCTGGGCGAGTGGCTCGGCAAGGAGAAGTGGGACGTCATTCACTTCAACTGGGGCCTGCACGACATCGTCCGCTGGAAGACCGATGACAAGGGCACGAAGGTCCGCGACAAGGCCGCCGGCACCCTGGCCATTACGCCCGAGGATTACGGGAAGAACCTCACCGAGCTTGTCAAGCGCATGAAGGCCACCGGCGCGCGGCTGATCTGGGCCAGCACGACGCCCGTGCCCGACGGCGAGTCCGGCCGCGTCAGGGGCGACGAGGTCAAGTACAACGCCATCGCCGAGAAGATCATGAAGGAGCAGGGCGTGGCCGTTGACGACCTCTATACCGCGATTCTGCCGCACGTGCAGGAGATGGCCGCCGGCGCGGGCAACGTCCACTTCAACGCGAAGGGTTACGATTTCCTTGCCGACCGCGTGGCCGAGAGCATCCTTGCGGCCCTTAAGGCGCCGGCGAAGTAGCGCCGGGCCGTGTCGCGGCATGCCAATGCTTGCAGGGACCTCGGCCAACGGCTTATAATAGGCTTACCTTATTCTGCCCACGGGACCCTTATAGGAGGGCGCGCTTATGCTCATATTTATTATTCGCACCTTATTCTTTCTGATGATGGCGGCAGCGGGGTATGCCTTCGGGCAGGTCAGGGGCGAGGGCAGCGAATTGGTGGGCATGTTGGCGTTCATGGGCGGCGCGGTCGTGGTCATCATTCTCGACGTTATGTTCCGCCGCAAGGACATCAGCGTGATCTCCGCCGTCTTCCTGGGGCTGGTGGTGGGCCTGATCGTGGCGGCGCTCCTGGGGCCGGTGGTCGATATGTACGGCACCCTCGTTCCCGACCGGGTCCGCGACGTGATCAAGATCGGCGTGGCGGTAGTGGCGGCCTATCTGGCGGTTTCGCTCATCCTTCAGACGAAGGACGATTTCCGGTTCCTCATTCCGTACGTCGAGTTTTCGAAGCAGCAGAAAGGGGGGCGGCCGCTGCTGCTGGATACCAGCGTGATCATCGACGGCCGCATCGCCGACATCGCCGAGACCCGTTTCATCGACTCGCCGATCGTGGTGCCGCGCTTCGTGCTGCGCGAACTCCAGGCGATCGCCGACTCGGCCGACAAGCTCAAGCGCGACCGCGGCCGCCGCGGCCTCGACATCCTGAACCGCATGCAGACGACCCCCGGCGTGGACATCACGATCGAGGACGCCCCGGACGTGTTGCCCGCGGGCGAAGTCGACCAGTTGCTCGTGAGCCTCGCGTTGCGGGTCACGGGGCGGATCGTCACGATCGACTACAACCTGAACAAGGTGGCCAAGCTGAGCGGCGTCGAGGTCCTGAACATCAACGACCTGGCGAACGCCCTCAAGTCGACCGTCCTGCCGGGGACGCAGCTCGAAATCAACATCCTTCGCGTCGGCCAGGAAGAGGGGCAGGGCGTCGGATACCTCGAAGACGGCACCATGGTGGTCATCGAGGACGGCAAGGACCAGATTGGCAAGACCGTGGCGATCACCGTGACCAACGTGATCCAGAAGAGCGCCGGCCGAATCATCTTCGGCCGCACCGACGGCGGCTCGGGGGGCCAGAAGCCGCGCAGCCGGTAAGAATTCCGCCGCGCATGTGAGCGGCCTGGAAGGGCATCTTCGTGCCGACAACCAGTGTGATCATTCCGGCGGCGGGGGCAGGGCGGCGGTTCGTTGCGACCGCTGCCGCCGAGCGTACGCCCGCGGCCGCCGCGCCGCAGGGGAAGGTTTTTGCGATGCTCGCCGGGCGGCCGGTCCTCGCGCATACGCTCGCGCGGTTCGCCGCGGTCGAGGATGTGGTCGAGGTTGTCGTGGCCGTGGCGGCCGACCGTGTGGCGTGGGCGGCGGAGACGTTCGGCCGCGAGATCGCCCCCGGCCATCGGCTCGTTTTCACGGCCGGCGGCCAGGACCGCACCGAGAGCGTCGAACGGGCGCTTGCCGCCACCGACCCGCGGACCGAGATCGTGGCGATCCACGACGCCGTGCGGCCGCTCATCCGCCCGGCCGTCATTGCCGAGGCCATTCGCGTGGCCGCCCAGTCGGGCGCCGCGGTCGTCGGCCGGCCTGTCGATCACACGGTCAAGCGTGTGGCTGACGGTCGCCGCGTGGTCGAGACCGTGCCGCGCGATCGCCTGTGGCTGGCCCAGACGCCGCAGGTCTTCCGCCGCGAACTCCTGATGCGGGCCTACGCCGAGCGGCGCCGCGTGACCGCCGCCGTGACCGACGATGCGCAGCTTATCGAGGCGATGGGCCTGGCGGTCTACATGGTCCAGGGCGACGCCGCCAACCTGAAGATCACTACTCCCGAAGACCTTGGCCTGTGCGAGGCCCTGCTGGCAGCGGGCTGGCCGTTCGAATCCTGAGGCCGTGAACTGTCCTTGTTTTCCCCGCGGCTCGCGTTATGATGGCCGCGTTTTGTATCGTGCGGACGACCCGAAGGAGAAGTGATAGATGGCGAAAACGGTTCGTATGGCCCTCGTGGGCGCGGGCGGGTATGCGGCGGTCAACGTCATCCCGTATCTCAGGAACGACAGGAACATCCGCGTCGTCGCGGTCTGTGATGTGAACCAGGAACTCGCGCGCAAGGCCGCCGACACGCTGGGCGCCGAGAGGATCACGGCCGACCTGGGCGAAGTGCTCGCCCGGCCCGACATCGACATGGTCGAGCTTCAGACGCCCAACTACCTGCACGCCCGGCAGGCGATCGCCGCGTTCAAGGCGGGCAAGCACGTCTTCTCGCAGAAGCCGATGGCCCGCACGATCGCGGAAGCCAAGGCGATGATCCGGGCCGGGCGCGAGGCCCACCGGCTCCTTGGCATCTACATGGATGGCTACAACGATCCGTTCCACTGGGACATCAAGCGCGCGGTGAGGGCGGGGCTTATCGGACGGCCGGTGAACTTCCGCATCCGGTACGCCCACCAGGGCGGCCTGGCCCTGAAGGGCGGCGCGTGGCGCCAGAGCAGTAAGCAGGTGGGCGGCGGGTGCTACCTGCTCCTCATCGTCCACCTCGTCAACGCCGTCGCGTGGTTCATGGATACGCGCGTGACCCGTGTCACCGGCTTTATGAAGACGCTGATGGCCGACATGGAAGGCGACGACTCGACGGCCGGGGCGCTGGAACTGGCGAACGGCCTGATCGGCCCCACCGACGCCTCGTACGTGGCCGCCGGCACGAACGACATTCCGAACACGGTCCTCGAGCTGCGCGGCACCGAGGGCGCCATCCGCCACCAGCGCGACGACGGCATCCTGTACGTGTACTCGAAGAAGAAGACGTTCCGCGGCAAGGGGTTCGTGTACGATCAGCCGGGCACGACGATGCGGTTCCTCCGCGACGTGCACGATTACCGGCATCCGACCGTGCACGAGCAATTCGCGGCGGCGATCCTCGGCGGCAAGCCCTACGTGTGCCCCGGCGAAATGGGCCTGCACGACCTGGCGGTGTGCCTGGCGATGGAGAAGTCGGCCAAGACCGGCCGCGCGATCGACCTCAGGAAGTTCATCGGAAAGATATAAACGCCTGCATCACATAGATGTCAACGTGTGGTGACCGGCCTGCGCAGGATCGTAAAGCCCTTGCGGCCGGCGGTGACGCCGGTGCCGTCGGAGAACTTCACCGCCAGGGGCTTCGCGTCGGAGTTGAAGACGACGTAGGTCCGCTGCCGCCCGTCGTTAAAGACCGCGCGGAGCGGGTAATCGGCCGTCACTCCGGCTTCGACGTGGCCGAGGGCCGCAAGGTTGGCGATCCAGTGGTAGGTGAAGGCCCGCGAATTCCCCGCCTCGATCTTGAGTGAGTCGCCGAGGGCATCGAACTGCCGCAAGGCGTCCCTGGCATCGTCGAGCGCGCGGTACATGAGCACGAGGTCGGCCCAGTCGGCCCACTTCTCGCCGCCCTTTTCGGCCGTGAGCGACGCGTAGTTCTTCCGCACGTACGCCGGCTCCAGCCCCAGGTACAGCGACCCGCCGTGGAAGGGCAGCCAGTTGATGCCGTGCACGATCTCGGGCTTATTGCTGAACCACGTCTCGTTGACACCCTTGCCGCCCCAGACCATTGTGACCTGCGAGGGCTTGTAGGCGGCGGGCCGGATCGTGCCGGTCACGTCGAACCAGTAGGCGTTGATGGCCGCCATTTCGGTCGTATATAGGTAGATGCCGAGGTCTCGCATCGCGAGGTCGCCGGTGGCCTGGCCATAGAGAATGAGGCCGGTCCACGCGTTCATCGCCTCCGACGACGATTCCTGGTTGTTGCCATCGTCGAACTTCGCGTGGCCCGACGCCCACGAGTGCCCGGCGTATGGGTCGAAGCAGCGGAGGCGCGGAAACAACGGGTCCGCGCGGTCGGTGCCGGCGATATCGCGGGTGATAAGCTTGACCATGCCGCCCCACCTGGCGTCCGCGGCCCATGCCGGCTCGCGGCGGGCCACCTCGGCGGCGGCACGCAGGGCCCGCGCGTACAGCGCNNAGTAGCCGTAGTGAAAGTGATGGTCGTTCAGTTGTTCATCGCTGCCATATGATGCGGGATACCCGATGAGCGTGCCCCACGGGCGGTTGTAGTAGAAGAGGCCGGACTTCTTGACCTGCCCGGCGGCGTCGTCGTCGGCGGTGAACCACGTTTCGAGCCGCCCGCGCAGCTCGCCGGCGAACTTCCCGGCAGCCGCGGGGTCGCCGGCCTGCTCGGCGATCGCCGCGAGCGACTGCACTTTGCCCAGGTGCTTGCCCTCCCAGTACGTGTCCTTGATCTTCGGCGATGCGGCCTCGGCATCCTGCTCCACGTACTTCGCCAGGCGCGCCTTGTCGCAGCCGCCGGCGTCGGGCAGGGCGGGGAGGACGCCCGGAAAGACCGCGCGCGTCTCCATCGTCGAGCCGCAGGCCAGCCGCATCTCGCCGCGGACCGATGCGTAGGACTTGCCGGTCAGCGCCTGAGCACCGCTGAGCCACTGGTGCGGATAGAGGGCGAAGAGGGTTCCGGTCTCGATACCCTCGTACGGCCGCGTGGTGAACGTGTAGCGCGTGCTGACCAGCGACGGCTTCTCGTCGTATTTCCATTCGACCCGGGTGTCCGTGACGTGGCTGTACGCGTACTTGCGGAAGAGCTGAAGCGTCTCGGGCGATTTGTCGGGCAGGAGGGCGACCGAAAAGTACGGCTTGCCGCCGGTGTGGCACGCGAGGACCTTGCCGCCGAGGCCCGTCCACGTCGAGCCGGTGGGGGCGAAAAGGCCGTAGTGGCGATTTCCGAGCGAGAGGCCGAGGACCGGCGAATCGGCGCCGCCCGACCAGACGGTCGGCACCTCGGCCAGCGCGATCCGCGGCTCGCCGCCGCCGTACATGGCGTAGACGAACGGGCTGCCGTGCCCGTACGTGACGTGCAAACTCTTATCGCCCGAAATGAATGCGGCCGTGACGAACCAGTCGCTGTAGCCGTCGAGCCGCGCATCGGGGAACTCGTCAACGGCCGTGTGGCCGAGGATGAGGTCGCGGTCCTTGCCGGGCCCGCCGCCGATGATCCCTTTTTCCGTAATCGCGATACTGGGGCCGGGATAGAAAACCTGGAGCCCCGCGGCGGTCGCGCGAACGGCGAGCGGGTGCGGGTACTGGACGTTGGAGTACTTCGCCCAGAGGAGCGAACTCCACCACTGGTTGGTCGGGAGCGGGCCGCGGACCTTGTCGGTCTTGTAGACGGTGGCCGGCGGCTCCTTCGCGCCCGGCGGCGGTTGAAGGGCGTAGCTGCCGAGGCCGAGCTTCTCGACGGACGCCGGCTCGCCGGCGCAGGCCGCGGTGCAGATTATGGCGAGGAGGCCGGCGACGAAGGTCGGCAGGAGCAGGGCTCGCGCGGTCAGGTGCCTTGCACACATCATCATGACTTTGACTCTTGTTGTTCCGCGGTGTCGGGCGGCTCGGGCGGCTCGGCGTCGCCGGGCCTTATCAGCCCGTATTCCTTGATCTTGCGGTAGAGCGTCCGCTGGCCGATGCCAAGGATCTGCGCGGCCTGGACGCGGTTGCCGCCGGTCTCCTCGAGCGTGCGTTCGATGAGCAGCCGCTCGGCTTCCGCCAGGCTCATGCCGGGGCGGATCGTGCCGGTGGCGGCCTCGTGGGCGGCAGGGCGGATCTCGGGCGGGATGTCGTCGACGTCAAGGACCGGCTTGGGCGCGAGGACGATCATCGTCTCGAGCGTGTTCATGAGCTCGCGCACGTTGCCCGGCCAGGCGCACGCGTTCAGGATGCGCTGGGCCTCGGGCGTGATGCCCGTCACGTGCTTCGAGTGTTCGGCGGCCAGGCGCTTCAGGTAGTGATCGGTCAGAAAGGGGATGTCCTCGCGCCGGTCGCGCAGCGGCGGCAGCAGGACCCGCACGACCTTCAAGCGGAAATAAAGGTCCTCGCGGAACTTGCCTTGCTTGACCAGCTCGTCCAGTTTCTGGTTCGTGGCGCTCAGGAGCCGCACGTCGACCCGGCGCGGCTCATTCGAGCCGACGCGTACGATCTCGCGGTTCTCGATCACGCGGAGGAGCTTGATCTGCGTGGCCATCGGCATGTCGCCGACCTCGTCCAGAAAGAGCGTGCCGCCGTCGGCGTGCTCGAAACGGCCCTTGCGGGTGGCCAGGGCGCCGGTGAACGCGCCCTTCTCGTGGCCAAAAAGCTCGGACTCGAGGATGCCCTCGCTCAGGGCCGCACAGTTGAGGGCCACGAAGTTGTGGTTCCGCCGCGGCGAATTATTGTGCAGGGCCTTGGCGATGAGTTCCTTGCCGGTGCCGCTCTCGCCCTCGATCAGGACGGTGGCGTCGGTCGGGGCGATCTGGCGGCATATCTGGATGATGCGGCGCATCGCGGGAGACTGGGCGATGATCCCCTCGAAGCCGAAGCGCTCATCGAGTTGCTCGGTGAGTTGCACGGTGCGGCGGAGGAGGCGGCGGTGCTCGATCGCCTTGGCCACGCGGTCGCGAAGCTCGGTCACATTGAGCGGCTTCGTGATGTAGTCGGAGGCGCCCTGCCGGATGGCCTGGACGGCGGTCTCGATCGTGCCATGGCCGGTGATCAGGATGACCTCGGCCGCGGGGTCGAGGCGCTTGGCCTCCTGCAGGATCTCCATGCCCGAGACGTCGTGCATCATGAGGTCGGTGAGGACCACGTCGAAGCTGTCGTCTTCGAGGATTTCGAGCGCGCGGCGGGGCTCGGTAACGACCACGCACGTGTGGCCGACCCGATGGAGCGCCTCGGCCATGGCGTCGGCCTGCGGGCCGTCGTCCTCGACGATGAGGATTCGGGCGTGGTCGCCGGTTGTCATTTTTTCGGTCATGTCGTTAATCTTTCGCACGAATATTTAACCGCGGAGCGTCTTCAAGAACTCCCCTGCGGCTTTCTGGCGGCGGGCAGGCAGATCGTGAACCGCGTGCCCTTGCCGACCTCGCTGTGGACCTCAAGCGTGCCATTATGTTCCTGCACGATCCGCCGCACGGTGGGCAGGCCCAGGCCCGTACCGCCCGGCCGTGTAGAGTAATATGGGATGAAGATCCTGTCCATATCTTCGGGGGGGATGCCCACGCCGGTATCGGTCACGTGGATGCAGACGCCGCCCTTGGCGGGCTCGGCGCTCACGAGGAGTTCGCCGCCCTGCGGCATGGCGGACTCGGCGTTGAGGACGAGGTTGGCCAGGGCCTGCTTGAAACGGTCGGCGTCGAGCGCGACATCGGGCAGGCCGGCCGCGAAGCTCGTGCGCACCTGCACGTTCAGTCGCTGGAGCCGCTCGCGGTAGAAGGCGACCGTTTCCTCGAGCACGGGGCTTACGGACCGGACTTCAAGGCGGACCTCGTGCTTGCCGGCGAGTTTGAGGAAATCCTCGAGGATCGTCTGGAGGCGCCGCGATTCCTGCTCCAGCGTGTCGAGTTTGGCACGGACGCGCGAATCCGGTTCCTGGCCGGGCCGGTCGAGGTCCTCGCGCAGGAGTTGCAGGTTCAGGGTGAGCGTTGACAGGGGGTTGCGGAGTTCGTGGGCGAGGCCGCCGGTGAGCGTGCCGACCTCGGCCAGGTGCTCGGCCTGGCGGGCGCGGCGTTCGAACTCGCACGCCCGGAGCGACGTGGCTTTCGCCGCGACGACGATCAGGGGGATGGCCAGGCCGATTCCGAGCCCGATACCGATCAGGAACGACACGAGCGGCGTCACACGTGGTCTCCCCGAGTTCGGTTACGCCTGGCAACCTGAAGACACGACATGCGCGGCGGATCACCCGACCCGCCGCGCACGTGGTGTGATGAAACTAGTCCTTCTTGCCGCCCGCGGCCTTGGCGGCCGCCTCGGCCTCTTCCTTCAGGACGGCCTTGCGCGAGAGCTTCACGCGGCCGGAATCATCGACGGCGATGACCTTGACGCGAACCGTATCGCCCATCTTGACGACCTCGTTGACGCTCTTGACGTACTTGTCCGAGAGTTCCGACACGTGGCACATGCCGTCCTGGCCGGGCATGATCTCGATGAACGCCCCGAAATCCTTGATCGAGACGACCGTGCCCGTGTAGATACGTCCAACCTGGACCTCGGCGGTCAGCGCTTCCACGGCGTCGCGGGCCTTCTCGGCGGCCACAACGTCGACGCACGAGATGGTGACCGTGCCGTCGTCCTCGATCTCGATGCGGGCGCCGGTCGAGGCCTCGAGGCCCTTGATCGTCTTGCCGCCCGGTCCGATGACCTTGCCGATCTTGTCGGGGTTGATCTTGATCTGGAGGAGTCGCGGCGCGTGCCGGCTGATCTCGGCCCGCGGCGCGGCGATCGTCTCGAGCATCTTCTTCAGGATTTCCAGCCGCACCTCGCGGGCCCGTTCGATGGCCTTGCGGCAGGTCGCGATCGAGAGGCCCTTGATCTTGAGGTCGAGCTGGACGCCCGTGACGCCCTGCGCGGTGCCGGCGACCTTGAAGTCCATGTCGCCGACGTGATCTTCTTCGCCCTGGATGTCGGTCAGCAGCAGCTCCTTGCTGCCTTCGCTGATGCGGCCGATGCTGATGCCCGCCACCGGGCTTTTGATCGGGACGCCCGCGTCCATCAGGCTGAGCGTGGCGCCGCAGGCCGTGGCCATGGACGACGAGCCGTTCGATTCCATGATTTCCGACACGATGCGGATCGTGTACGCGAACTTATCCGCGGCCGGCAGCACGCCCGAGAGGCTCTTCTCGGCGAGTGCCCCGTGGCCGATGTCGCGGCGCGACGCGCCGCGGAGCATCTTGACTTCGCCCACCGAGAACGGCGGGAAGTTGTAGTGCAGCATGAAGGACTTCTTGTACTCCTCGGTCAGGCCGTCGATGATCTGCTGGTCGTCGCCCGTGCCGAGGGTGGTGGCCACGAGGGCCTGCGTCTCGCCGCGCGTGAAGAGCGCCGAGCCGTGGGTGCGCGGCAGGATGCCGACCGCGCACGAGATGGGGCGGAGTTCGTCGGGCTTGCGTCCGTCGGTCCGCTCGCCGGCCAGGAGCATGCGGCGGATGAGCCGCTCCTCAACGCGATACCACGCCCGCTTGAAGTCGGGCTCGGTCCACTCGGTCACGAGGCCGCCGGCGATCAGGATGGCGGCCTTGGCGCGGTTGCGGATGTCGTCGCACGTCTGGTTGCGATCAATCTTGCCGTGGATGTGCTTGGCGGCCACGAGTTCCTTGAGGAAGCCTTCCTCGATCTTCTTCTCGAGGGGCGACACGTCTTTCGGCCCGGCGAACAGGAGCTTCGGCTTGCCGGCCTTGGCCACGAGTTCCTGCTGCATCTCGGTCACGGTGCGAATGGTGTCCTGCGCGAAGGCGAGGGCGTCGCCGACCTGCGCGTCGGGCACTTCCTTGGCGCTCACCTCCATCATGTTGACCATGTCGCCAAGGCCCGAAACGATCATGTCGAGCGGGCTGGCCGCACGCTGCGCGTTCGTGGGGTTGAGGATGAACTGGCCGTTTTCGAGGGCCACGCGCGCCAGGCCGATCGGGCCTTCCCACGGAATGGGCGAGAGGGCCAGGGCGGTGCTCGCGCCGATGACGGCGAGCATGTCGGGATCGTTGTCCTGGTCGGCCGAGAGCACCAGCGCGATGATCTGCACCTCGTCCATGTAGCCTTCGGGGAAGAGCGGCCGGAGGGGCCGGTCGATCATGCGGCAGGTCAGGGTTTCCTTCGTCGAGGGCCGACCCTCGCGCTTGAAGAAACCGCCCGGGATCTTCCCGGCGGCGTAGGTCATTTCGCGGTATTCCACGGTGAGGGGAAAGAAGTCGATGCCCTCGCGCGGTTTCGTGCGGACGACCGTGGCAAGGACCACGGTGTCGCCGTAGCGGACCACGGCGCTGCCGTGGGCCTGCTTGGCCATGAGTCCGGTCTCGATGCTGAGCGTCCGGCCTGCAATCTGCCTTTCAACCTTGACCAATGCCATTGCGGTTTCAACCTTTCGTAACTAGAGCCTGACCCTTTCACGCCCCCGCCGCCAACCAACGAACAGAAAAGAATCCTATTTCCGGAGTCCGAGCTTGTCGATGACCGCCTGGTAACGGGTGCGGTCTTCCCGGGCCAGGTACTTCAGGAGCTTGGCCCGCCGGCCGACCATCTTCAGCAGGCCTCGCCGGGACGAATGGTCCTTCTTGTGGCTCTTGAAGTGCGCGGTCAGGTGGTTGATCCGTTCCGTCAGGAGGGCAACCTGGACTTCGGGAGAACCGGTGTCCTTCTCATGCACCCGGTACTTCTGGATAACGTCCTGCTTCGGCGTCGCCATCGTGTGCTCCTTGCTACACTGGGGTAACGGGATGCGACCGCTCCCGCACCTGGGTTCAATTGTCACAGCCGCTCTATTAACGGCTGCCTTACGCCCATTACTTTAACCGAGATACGGGTAGAAGGCAATAGTCTGCCGGAGCGCGGGTGCCGTGACCGCTACTTGATTTCCCGCGTCTGGAGCCGCTCGACGCGCACGCCGCCGGGGCCGTCGACGGGGCAGACGTTCTCGCACGTGCCGCAGCCGTTGCAGCGGTCGCGCAGCACGTAGGGCAGGGCCAGCTTGCGCTTCTTCGGCGGCATGTCGGTGAGTTCGTCGATCTCCCGCGGCGTCGCCTTGCGGAGGAGGAGTTTTTCCTCGAGTTCCTCGTAGCGGTTCCGCTTGGGCTGCGGCATCTTGAGCCACTCGAGGTTGATGACCTCCTCGGTCTCGTGCGAGATCGCCTTCTCGGGCAGCGGGCACTGCTCTTCGCAGGTCAGGCATTCCTCGCCGCGAGCCCAGGGCAGGCAGCGGCTCTTGTCGAAGACGGCGGTGCCGATCTTCCACTTTGCCTTCTCGGCGTGCATGAGGTGCGCAATCGCGCCGGTCGGGCAGACGATGCCGCAGAGGTTCGACGGCTCGTCGGTGCGGCCGGCGTCGATGTCGGCCTTGCGCACGGCGCAGAAATAATCGCAGTAGCCGATGTTGAAGATGAACGTGGGCGTCCAGAGCCCCGCGATGCCGTTTTCGATTTCCGACGGGTGCAGGGCGTTCGTCGGGCAGGCCCGCATGCACTCGCCGCAGCGGATGCACGCGCCCATGAAGGCGCTGTCGGGCCGCAGGGCGCCCGGCGGGCGGAACTGCGGGTTCGTTTCTTCCTTTGCCCGCGTGCGCTGATCGAGCAGAAATGCGGGAGCGAGGAGCGCGCCGGTGGCGGCGGCGCCCAGGAACGCCCGCCGGCTGGGCATGACCTGCGGCGCGGGCGCGATCGGACGCGGGGCGCCGGCGCCGATGTGGATCGCGTCGACCGGGCAGAACTCGCGTTCGCACGCCCAGCACGCGATGCACTCCTGCGCGCAGCCGCCGTACTTCTTCTCGCCCTTCAGGGGCTGGAACGCGCCGGTCTTGCAGCCGCGGCGGCAGGCGTCGCACGAGGTGCACTCATCACTGACGCGCGGGCGCAGCGGGCTGAGGGAACTCGCGAGGCCGAGCAGCCCGCCCAGGGGGCAGAGGTTGCGGCACCAGAAACGCTTCTGGTACGCCTGGGCCGCGAGGAGGCCGACGAGGAGGGCCACGAAGACCCACGACCAGGCGTAGGCCGTGGGCGTGCCGCCCTGCTTGAAGTTGGCCTCGCGGATGAAGACATGCGATTTCTCGGCCCAGTCGTAAAGGGCCGCGGCCGCGGGCAGGCCGCCCCGCTCGGCGGCGGCGAGGACGGCCTTCACGCCCTGATCGGCCATCGGGTAAAGCGCCGTGCCGAACGATCGCGTGGCGATGCAAATCGGGTCGAACCACCCGTACGCGCCGATGCCGAACGCCGCCATGACCACGAGCGCTAGGAGCAGGGCGTACTTGAACTGCCGCAGGCGCGGGGCCACGTTCTTCGAGCGGTCGCGGTTGCGGAAGAAAATCTTGTCAACGATGTCCATCGTGGTGCCGAGCGGGCAGATCCAGCCGCAGTACGCCCGCGGCGCAAGCGCCGAGATGGCCACGACGATGAGCGAAAGGAGCAGGATCGCATCGAACCCGCCGGCCAGCGCCGAGCCAAGCGCCACGAGCGGATCGGTGATGAGGAAGACCTGCGCGAGGTTGTCGTGCGCGGTGACGGCGGTGCCAAGGGCCGTCAGCACCAGCAGCGCAAGGAACAGGGCGAAGAAAACGAGTTGGCAAACGATGCGCAACGTATGTAGCGGATGCCGTGGTTTGCCGCGCTTGGCCATCAGGCCACTACCTCGATCTTGCCGGCCTCCGCCACGCCCAGGCCCGCCGCTGCACCGAGGGCGATGCACTTGACGGCGGCCACGTCGTGGTGGCCCTTGGGCCAGGGGAGGTTCAGCGGGTCCGTTGCCCAGGCGTCGAGCGTGACCGACGACGTGGCGGCCACGATCGTCCGGGCCGCGACCACGTAATCCTTCTTGCCGCCGCTGGGACCGCCCGAGACCATGATGCGCGTGGCGTCGAGGAGGTTCAGGGTCGGGCGGATCATGACGTTCAGGTCGGCCAGGTTCTGATAAATCTCCTGGTGCATCTTGCCGCGGTCGCCGCCCTGGACGCCCATGAGATTCTTCATCGCCAGCGACACGTACGAAAGATTGTGCACCTTGGCCACGGGTATGTTGATGAGAACGTCGGCGGCGAGGGCGTCTTCGTAGATCAGCCACTCCGCCAGGCGCTTGCAGCGCGGGTCGTCGAACTTGAGCATGCGGTATCGGTGCGGGGCGCACTGGAAGACGTCGGCCCCGGCCGCCTTGGCGGCTGCCTCGATGCCGCTGAACTCGTAGCACTTCGACGTCATGCCGACGGTATTATCGAAGACCTTCACGGCCTTGGCGCCGGCCTCGAGGCAGAGGCGCACGACCGTGGCGACGACCGCCGGGTCGACCGTGGCCGCCATCTCAGGGCCTTGTGCCCAGCCGATGTTCGGCTTGATCGCGACGATGTCGCCGGCCTTGACGAACGTCTTGACGCCGTCGGCGCCGCAGAGCTTCTCGATGGCGGTGCGGACGTTGCGGGCCGGGTCGTCGCCGCCCTGCGCCAGGGCCAGGCGCGCCTTCCATGCGTCGGCCTGGGGGTGCGGGCGGGCGCGGCACTTGAGGTCGCCGCCGTCGGCGCTCCCGCTCGCTCCGCCCGACGAGCATCCGCCGAGCGCCGCGCCGCAGAGCGCCGCGCCGGCCACTCCCGCGGTGCGCAGGAAATCACGACGGTTCATGGGACCGTGCATAGGGCCTGCCTCACGGCTTGGTCTTGGCGTTCGGAATGCCCGCATCGAGCTTCTTGATAAAGGCCTGGACGATGTCCACAATGTGCGGCATGGCGAACGGTTTGCGCAGGTAGTCGTCCACGCCGTTCTGCTCGGCGAACTCCTTGTGCCGCCCGCCCTCGTTGCCGGTGATCATGCACACGAGCGGCCGTTTGCCCTTCATGCTGGGGTGCCCCTTCAGACGCTGAAGGATCTGGAGTCCGCCGCGCTTCGGCAGCATCAGGTCCAGGACGACGATGTCGGGGTCCTCGGCGTCGGCCCGTTCCAGGGCCGCCAGCCCATCGCTTGCGGTCAGGAGGGTGTGGCCGAGCGGCTCGAGCGCGATCTTCGCGGACGTGAGGACGTCGGCGTCATCATCCACGAGCAGAATCTTGTACTTCTTTGCTTCTTGAGGCATGAGCAACTCCTCGCAGGGGGCCCTGTACCTCGGGGATTGTACGGCGCGGGGGCGGTGCCGTCAACGAAAGCTCGACGAAAGCCTGGCGAGATAGGACAACCTGTTCTTGAGGCGACCGCCACGGTCGCCGGCGCGCTCTACTTTCAGCCGAAATCGCAGCCGCCGCATACGGCCATCACCACCAGCAGCCCGACGATCACCACCGGCACCAGCCACCTGCGAACGAATTGCATGACAGACTCCTTACGCCCGGTTCATTATAGGCAATATCGGCGCGCCGCAGAAGGGAATCGCGAGGAATCCGGTAACCGCTCAGTCGCCGACCATCGGAATCGGGAACACGTGCCACACGAGCGCCGCCACAACGATCAGCGCCAGCGCGATCGCGTGCGTCAGGATGAACGTCGTGTTGGCGAGGTCCTTGTTCAGCCCGAACAGGTTCGCCATGAGCACCGAGTACAGGGCCGTCGGCATCACCGAAAGCAGCAGGCACACCGCCAGCGGCACGCCGGTCATGCCGAGGGCCAGGCATCCGGCGATCATGAAGAGGGGGCTTACCAGGAACTTGAGCGCCGCCGACCCAAGCGCCTTCTTCCAGAAGAGCGGCATCCGTCCGGCGTACACGGTCATGCCGACGCCGCCGAACTGCAGGAAGATGCCGGCGACCATCATCGCGTCGATGAGGTGCCAGTCTTTGGCCTGCTCGGGCGGCGCGATCTTCATAAGGTTGAGCACGAGGCCCAGCGTGGCCAGGTACAGCGGCAGGCTCCGCAGGTCCGTCAGGCTCAGCCACAGCGTGCGCGCCGCGTAGGCAAGCGGCGATTGCCGCTCCAGGCTGCACGCAAGGGTCTCCGCGTAGTGCCGCCCGATCGGGAAGCAGAAGAGGAAC
>PMZT01000098.1:40608-40782 GCA_003170085.1 Planctomycetia bacterium
CGTTGCCCATGCCGCCCTGGAGGCCGAAGACGGGGGCGTCGGCCGGGGCCATGCCCAGCGACCGCGCGACGGCCAGCCCCACGAGGCACGTCGCGATGCCCACCGCGACGCCGACGACCGGCACCTTCCAGACGCCGGGGTCCATCGCGAGGAACCAGATCGCCAGGCACGCGA
>PMZT01000215.1 GCA_003170085.1 Planctomycetia bacterium
GGAAGGATGGGCAAGCTGGGTAAAATATGTGCAAAGCGCGTGCCAAAGTGAGACCCTGCCGTGCAGATTCTTTTCTGGGGCAACAAAGATAGTCCAAAGTTCAAAGTCCAAGGTCCAAAGTCGAAGGAAAAGGACCAGGCACCGAGGGAAAGAGGTTCCTCACGGGCCGTGCGTCGAAAAGCGTGTGTCACCAGCCTCGTAGAGGCGCCTTTCTTAATACGACAGCGCAGCTTCTTAGGTTTTGCGCGGCGGGTCTCCGGCGCCCTTGAAAGTGCGGGGCCGACAGGGTATTCTGCACACCGACGACGCGCGTGATGTGGCCCACCCGCCCTCGGGTGGGCAAGGCAATGCACAGCCGGGGGCGGCTGTGCCACTTTTCGGCCGCACACTGAGTTCACACATATATGGACCAAGAACCCGACGCTCCGGCCATCCGAACCCGCCGCATGTTCGCCCTGCTCGCCATGGCGGTCGGGCTGGCGGCTCTTACGGGCGCCCTGGCCGCATTCCTCGCTTCCGACGCCACGCCGGCCCGTGCCCGCGAACTCTGGGGGACCGGCGTTTCGCTCGCGGGAGCGGCCCTCCTCGCGGCAGCCCTGTTCTGGCTGGGGGCCGCACCGGCCTGGCTGGGTACGCCGCTCCTCAGGCAGGTATGGCTGGCGATGGGCCTGCCGGTCTGGGCGGCGGGCGCAGGGCTTGTGACCTGGGGACTGCTCCGCGCCTCGACCGTGAGCACGGGAGCACCCGCGGCGGCAGCGGACGGCCTTTGCTCGCCAGAGTCAGCCCTGGCCTGCGCGGGCATCGCTCTCATGCTGATCCTGGGCAGCGCGGTTGCCGCCGCGCTCTACACCACCCGCGCAAAGACGGCCGCCAAGTGCGTTCTCTTCCTGGCCTTGATCGGGGGACCCTGGGCACTGCTGGCGCTCCTCCTCTTCAACGCCGCGATCAACCTGACGTGGCCCGCGACCGCGGCGCTGGCGCTGCTCGTCCTGATCGTCGGGATGAATGCCGCCGCCCTTGGCCACGGCCTCAGAAGATTCACTTGGCGGAGGCTGCTTGCCGGCCTTCTCATAACGGGGGCGTCGGCGCCAATCGGGTGGCTTCTGGTGAGCGCCGCGCTTGGGTCTCGGGCGGGAGAGTCTGAGGCAGCGGGTGCCCTGCAAGCGATCCTTGCCCCCGACGCTGCGCCGCTTTCGACGAGCAGCCTGATGCTGCGCTGGTGCGTCGCCCACGTGTGCACCGTGGCGATCCTGGCCTGGGGGCACGGGAGCGCCCTGGCCCTCCTCGGACGATATGAAGTGGAGGAGGCTGCGACGCCGCGCAGGCGCAAGAAGACTTACGCCCGCACATCGGCCCCGCGGGTGGCGCCGCCAGCGCCGCCGCCGGACCGCGCCGGCCGGGCGTACCTTGCGCTCGCGCTGGCCTACGCGGGGTTCATCATCTACGGCAGCCTCGTGCCGCTGGACTTCCGCGACATAACGCTAGAGGTCGCGTGGTCGACGTTCTGGACACACATGACCTTTGCGGGGGAGGTGTTCTCGCGGTCCGACTTCGTCGCGAACATCCTGCTGGGCGTGCCGCTGGGGTTCTTCTGCATGGGGCTGCTGACGCGCGAAAACGCGCGGCGGGCGCGGTGGGCGGCGGCGCTGGCCACGCTCGCCATCGCGGTCCTCGTGGGCGCCGCGGCCGAGTTCGGCCAGGTGTACATTCCGGAGCGTACGACGTCTCTCGGCGACATCCTCGCCCAGACGATCGGCGCCGGCATCGGCTGCACCGTCTGGTTCCTGGCCGGCGCCTACGTCACGTGCTACGTGCGCGGGCTGTGGGCGGAATACGTGCAGGACGAGCAGGCCCTGAAGATCCTGGGCGGCTATGCGGTGATGTACGTCATTTACCAGCTCCTGCCGTTCGACATCACGATCCAGCCCGCCGACCTCTATCACAAATTTACAAGAGGACAAGTCAACTTCATCCCGTTTGCCGATCGCGCCGCGCTGACGCCCTACCTCATCGCGGTCCAGGCCGCGGTGATCGTTCCGATCGGCTACGCGGTCGTTCTCCTGCGACGGGGGCGGCGGCATCCGGTCTGGACGGCGGCGATCGCGGGATTCCTTTACGCCGGCGCCATCGAGGCCCTGCAACTGTTCATCCTGCCGCGCTATTCCAGCGCGACCGATGCCGTGATGGGTGCCGTCGGCGGCGCGCTGGGCGGATGGCTGGCCACCCGGTTTGGCCCCGCGGCGCGGCCGGGGCTGACCGCGACGCCGTTCTGGGCGCGCTACGGCGGGTGGCTGAAGCTCCTCGTCGCGCTGGGGGCGCTTTCGGGAATCGCCGCGGTCAAGTGGCATACCCTGGGGTTTGCCTGGCCGCAGGACGGTTTTTGGGAACACGTGGGGCAGGCCGTCAGCGTCCCGCTGACCACGTTCTATTACCAGACGGAGCTCAACGCGGCGGCCGAGGTGGCCCGCGAGTTCCTCGCTTTCCTGTTTCTCGGCCTCGTCCTGCGGGGCGTCACGGCCCCGCTCGCCGGCCGCCCGTGGCTGGCCGACCTCGTCGCAATGCTCGCGAGTGCCGCCGCCGCGACGGTGCTGGAGGCCGGCATGTTGTTCATTCCGGAGCGCGGCGTAGACCCCGCCTCGGCCCTGATCGAGATGGCCGGCGGCGTCATCGGCGTGATGCTCTATCGCCACTTCGTGAGGACGTTTATAGATGCCCCGCCGGTCGCGGGCGCAGCCGATAACCCCTGGTCGGCCACGTGAGAATGCACCGCACCATTGCGCCGCGGGGTCGTGAGGGGCATACGTAGGGTGGTCTCCGCGGCGACCACGCGGTCGTTGTCACAACGTGCGGTGAGAGACTGACGATGCGATTGAACTTCCTTGCCCGAGGCCTGGCGGCGGTCTGCCTCATCGCCGTGGCGACCGTGAGCACGGCGGCGGCGGCCGACGAGGCCCCGCTGGCCGCGGAAGCCAAGGCCCTGGCCGAGACGGTGCAGAAACAGCACGGGGCCGGCTACGCAACGCGCATCGACACGGCGCGGCACATCGTGTACGTGTCGGCCGTGGACCCGCGTGCCCTCGACTACGTCACGAAGCTGCTGGGCGAGTACGCCGATCACCAGCGCGAGACCCTTTTTCCGCTGCCGCTGCCCTGGAACGTTACCGTCATCCTTCCCACCGTAAACGATTACCGCAAGTCGGTCCCGGCCTCCAGCGCCTCGGGCCGTTATCGGCCCGCGCTGCGGACGCTCGAGAGCATCAGCTTCAGCGACGTGCTGGTGCACGAGTTCACGCACGCGCTGCACCATGCCGACCAGGCCCAGGCCTCGCAGCGGCACCCGGTCTGGATCACCGAGGGCCTGGCGACGTTGTTCCAGCGGGCCGCCTGGAAAGACGGGCGATTCAAGGTAAACGTGGACCCCAGCCTGTCGGCCTTGCAGGAGGCGCTGCGGAAGGAGAAGGCGCCCTCGCTCGCCCGCCTGTGCGAGATGGACCAACCGGCATTCCTCGCCGATGCGGCCGTGTGCTACCCGGCGTCGCGCTACATCATGTTCTATCTGTATAAGCAGGAGAAGCTGAAGCCGTTCTACGAGACGTACAAGGCGGACTATGCGGCCGACCGGACGGGCGCAGCGACCCTCGCCAAGGTTTTGGGCAAACCCCTGGGCGAGATCGACGCCGAGTGGCGGGCCTGGGTCCTCAAACTTGAGCCGCCGTGGACGCCTGCCCACCGGGTCCAGGCCCACCTGGGCGTGAAGATGCGGACCACCGACGAAGGCGTGGAGGTCGCGGGGTTCGTCCGGAACTCGGTGGCCGAACGGGGCGGCGTCCTGCGGGTCGGCGACGTCATCCTTGCCGTGGACGGGCAGGCCACGCCCACCGCGCCGGACCTGACGGCCGCCGTCCAGGCATGTAAGCCGGGCACAACGGTGGAGATCGAGGTGGTCCGCGGCGGCGAGATCGTCGTGGTGAAGCAGTTGCTCGAGGCAACGCGGCCGTAGGCTGCTCCGCCAAGCGGAAGATGCTCTACGCCGGCGAGCCGTAGGTAAACGTCTGCTGCGCTGCGGCGGCCAGGGCGTCGCGGCATTGGCGGACGCCGGCAAAGCGGAAGCGGTCCAGCAGCCACGCCAGTTTCGCGGCCGTCCGGCGAAGCCCCACGCGGTGGCGCCAGCGCGAGAGGCGCCGCATCGGCAGCACCGGCTGGTCCGGGTCGAGTTCCCACGGATGCAGATAGATCATACCTCTCTGCCCGGCGTCCTCCGCCCGGGCCAGCGCCCAGGCCACGACGCGGACCGGCAGGAGGCGCAGGTATCCGCCGCCGCCGACCGGCAGGTTCATGCCGGCCAGGCGGAGCGTGAGCGGCGGAATTTCGAGGAGGCTCCCGCCGCCGGGGCCCACGGCGCGGTGCGGCCACGCGGGCGCCTCGGGCACGCCATAGCGATCGTGGCGGACGGGGAAGACGGACGAGTCGTACTCGTACCCTTCCTCGGCGAGCACGTCGATCGCCCAGGCCGTCTTGTGCGTGACGGAGAAAGTCGGCGCCCGGTAGCCGAGGACCGGCTGCCCGGCGAGGTCGGAGAGCATGCGGCGGCTGTCGCGGACGTCGCGCCGGAACTCCTCCGGTCCCAGACGGCCGATCATCCGGTGTTCCATCCCGTGCGAGGCGATCTCATGGCCGGCCGCGGCGATGCGGCGCACGAGGTCAGGGTCGCGCCGCGCCACCCATCCGAGGACGAAGAACGTGGCCGAGGTCCGGCGTGCCGCAAGCAGGTCGAGGATGCGGGCCACGGCCGGTTCGAGCCGGCGCGGAATGGAATCCCACGTGTCGCGCGGAACGCAAGCGGCCGCCGCCTCAACCTGGAAGTATTCCTCCACATCGAAACTGAGGATGTGGACCGGCGGCGGCGCGGCCGGCATTGCGGCGGTCGTGGAGAGGTCGCCGCTCACGACTTGGATTGCTCCAGTTTGGCGAGGGCTTCGCGGGCAAGCTTGGCGGCCTGCTCGGCCCCCGCGGTAGGGGCGCCATCGGCCTTGAGCTTCTCCGCCAGGCTTACGGTGGCGGCAAAGTGCCACGCCGCAAGGTCCTTGCGTCCGGCCGCGGCCTCTGCCTGGCCCAGGTGGAAGTGGACCTCGGGCGAGCCCGGCATCCCCATGATCGCCAGGCGCAGGGACTGGACGGCCTCGTCGGTCCGGCCCTGGAGGCAGGCGACCCAGCCCAACGTATCGCGGTAGGCCGGCACGTCGGGAGCGGACTTGACCACGGCCTCCATCCACTGGCGGGCCTCGGCCAGCTTCGCCTGGTCCTGGGCATGCAGCACCGTGACGAGGTACGCGGCATTGTTGCCGGCTACGGGGCTCTTGGTGGTCTCCCAAGCCTTGCGGTAGAGCGGCAGGGCCTCCTGCAAACGCCCGGCCTGCTCCAGGGCCATGGCCAGGTTCGTCAGGATGACGGGGCTGGCCGCATCGGCCTTGGCCGCCTCGCGCCAGATTTCCACGGCCTGGTCATATTGTTTCTGCTCAAAGGCCAGCCGGGCCTGAAGGGTCCGGGCGACGAGGCAATCGCGCGGCTGAAGGGTCCGCAGAATCTCCTGCTGGAGCGCCGGTTCCGGTGCGGTTTGCATGGCGATGGCCGCGGCCCACTGGCACGCGGGGCGGGCCTTCAGCGCCTGCAAAGACCATCCTTGCGCAAGCGAGAACATGCCGATCTCGAAGGCGACGCTCGCCTTCAGCAGCCGTGTGGCCTCCTCGGCGGCCTTGGGGTTCTTCGCAAGCGAGGCCACAAATTCCTCGGCTGCCTCGCGGCTGACGCCGGCGCTCGCCTCGATCTTGGGTAGCGCCGCCGCGGCCTCCGCCCGCGAGCCGGTGATCGCGGCGCCCAGCAACTGATATCCCGTGGGCATCGAGCGGGGCGGATTCGCCTGCGACAAGGTCTGCTGAATCTGGTTCAGGCGGTCGTGCCAGGGCGCCACGGGCTGGCCCGTCTGGGCGGCAAGGGCCAGGCCCAGGAAGGCCTCGTACGGCCCCGCCGATTTCGGATCGGGCAGCCACGCCTTGGCCGCCTCGGGCTTGTCCTCGGGCGTAAGCAACAGGGCCAGCAACACCCAGCGCGGCGCCCGGGTCTCGGTGGCGGCGCGGGCGGCAAGGTCCGAGGCGGCCGCCATGTTGTTCGTCGTGATCATGGCCTGGAGGGCCAGGATGCGGGCGTCGTCGGAAATCGCGGCCTTGCCCGGCTGTCTCGCGATATACGCCTGGAACGCCTTGACGGCGTCCGCGGGGCGGTTTGCCCGCAGGAGCACGCTCATCTCCTGGACGAGCAGCGCGGGAACGTTGGGCTTCTCCTTCTGAACCTGGCGAAGCACCGCCAGCTTGACTTCCTCCTTGTCGGCCACCTCGGCGAGAATCTGGCGAGCCGTTACGTACTGCGGCGCGTAGGGCGGAATCTTGGCCAGGATCTCGCCGGCCCGGTCCTTCTTGCCGAGGGCCGCAAACGCCCGCCCCAGGGAGAGCTGCACGCCGGGGTCGCTTGCGTAGCCCAGGGCCGCCAGTTGCTCGAAGCAGTCCGCGGCCTGGGCCTGGAGCCCCCACCGGGCAAACGTGGCGCCTTGCTCGAAGAGGGCCGTCGCCCGGCCCGTCTGGCTGATGCCTTTGAGTTTCTCGAGAACGCCCTTGGCTTCCTGCGACTTGCCCATCTGGTCGAGGGTCCGCGCCAGCGCGAGGTAGGCATCGAGGTTCCCGGGCTGACGATCGATCGCCTTCTGAAGCAGCGTGGCGGTCTCGGCCAGCCGGCCGGCGGCGGCCAGCACTTCGGCCCGCACCAGGCAGGGCCGCGCCTCGTTGGGCAGCAGCGGGTCGAGTTGGCCGCAGGACGCCAGGGCCTTGTCGGTCTCCTTCATGCGGGAGTACAGGGAGATGACACGCTCCAGCGAAATGACGTCCTTCTCCTTGACGGCCTGCTTGCCCATCGCTGTGAGGATCGTATCGGCTTCCTTGAATCGGTCGGCCGAGGCCAGCAGCAGGGCCTTGGTGTACAGGGCTTCGGCCCGCACCGGCCCGCCGCCGCCGACCTGGTCGAGCTCGAGAATGGCGAGGTCGGGGTGCTGCGCCCGCGTGAGCGCCTGGGCGCGAAGCACCCGGGCACGGTCGCGGACCTCCTGCGAGGCTTCCTTGCGGACGGCGAGGCGGCCATAGGCCTCGGCGGCGGCGTCGTATTGGCCCTGGCGTTCGTACAACCAGCCGATGGCCAGGTCGACGTTCTGCCGCTTGGCGCCCGGGATGGCCGCCAGCGCGGCCTCGACCTGCTCCGGTTTGGCCGACTTGGCCAGCACCGCCGCCAGTTGCAGATAGACGGGCAGGGGATCGGGCGATTCCACGAGGACAGTTGTCCATTGCTCGATGCACTTATCGTCCTGGCCCAGCGTGAGGTAGGCCTGGCCCAGCAGAACTCTCATGGCGCGATCGGTGGGCGTCTTCTTCAGCTCCTCCTGGCACATGCGGATGCACTCATCGACGCGGCCGCGGCTGAGGCACGCCTGGGCGGCGGCCAGGCTGGCGCGCAGGTTGTCGCCGCCCGGCAACGGCATCTCCTCGGGCCGGACGCCCTTCAGGCCCTTGACCTGGTTCGACAGCCAGCGTGCCGCCACGTGCGAAGGATCGCTCTGGAGGATGGCCGCGGCCTCCGCCTCGCATTCGTCAAACATCCCGCCGTCGTACAACGCCATGGCCAGCATCTGGCGATACAAGAGGTTCCGTTCGTCCAGGCGGACGGCGGCACGGTATTGCTCGACGGCCTGCATCTGGCGGCCGGTCAGGGAGTAGAGCCGCCCGAGTTCCTCGGGCACCCGCGCATCCTTGGGGTTGCGGACGAGTTCTTCGGTCAGCGATTTCTCGGCCTCGGACGTCCGGGCCAGGTGCATCCAGGCCCGCGCCACGGCAAGGCGCCCGGCCACGGTGGCCGGCTTGCAGGCGGCGGCCGCCTCGAGGGCCTTGCGCGCGTTGGCCGGATCGTTCAGAAGCACGTAGCCTTCGTAGACGACCATCAGCATGTCCGGGCGCGACGGGTTGGCCTTGGCGGCGCTCTCCAGAATCTGCCGGGCCAGGTTCTCCTGGCTGGTCTGCTTGGCGGCCTGGACGTAAAGGCGCACGGCCGTGACGTCGTCGGGATGGCTCTCATAGTAGGCACGGGCGTCGGGCAGGGCCTCCGACGCGAACCCGGCCGCGAGCAGCGATTCGGCCAGGTAGCGCCGGGCGCCCGCGTGGTCGGGATCAAGCTGCGTGACGGTGCGCATGGCCTCGCGCGCGAGTTCCTTCTTGCCGGTGGCGTCGGCGGCGATGGCATACGCATAGTGGGCGGCCGGCACGTGGGGCGCCTCGGTCTTTACGGAATGGAGTTCCTGCTCGGCCTCGGGCCACTTATTCTGCATCATGAGCGCGTGGGCGTGGAGAAGGCTGGCGCGAAAGCGGTGCTCCTGTTCCGGTTTCGCGTCGAGAACCTTCTTACAGATCTCGATGCACTTGTCGGGGTCGCTCATGCGCAGGGCGATCTCGGCCCGCGCCAGGAGGGCATCGGAATCTTTCGGATGCTTCGCGAGAAGGCCCTCGAGCTTCGCCGTCGCCGCCGCCAGGTCCGTGGCTTCGTCCGGGGCACCGTAGGACTCGCCGGCGGATCGGGCGTCTCGCATGATGAGCATCACGGCGGCCGCGGTGGGCGGGTCCTCCTGGGCCAGGATCACCTGGCGTGCCGCCGCCAGCGCCGCCGGGTTCTCCTGCCTCGTGCACATCTCGACCAGCGCGCTGGCGGCCATAGCGCGCTTGGGGTCGCGCTTGATGACGTCCAGGAGCGTGGCCGTAGCGCTCTCGAGCGACTTGGCCTGTTCGGCCTTGGCGGCGTCGCGGTCGACGCGCTTGGCGCGGGCGCCGGTCTTGTCGCCGGCCGTCTCGGCCACCTGCACCTCTTTGTCCAGGCGGTCGACGAGAAGCCGCTGCGCCGTGGCGATGTGCGACAGGTTGAAACCGACGGCCTGCTGGATATCGAGTTTGCCGGCCTCCTCCTCGGCCCGGACTTTTGCCAGGGAATCGTTGGCCTGGCGCAGTTGCGAAAGGGCTGTCGTCAGGGCCGCGACCTGGCGTGACGGTTCATCGGAGGCCAGTGTCCGGCGCGCCTGGACGGCGTAGGTGTCGGCCAGGGCCAGGTCGACGGCGACGCCCGGCGGGTTGCACTGGGCCGCCTCGGCGAGGGACCGGCGGGCCTCGTCATACTGGCCCTTGTTGCTGTACGCCTGGGACCTCATGTAGTAGCCGCGCCAGTTCTTGGGCTCCTTGGCGATGACGGACTCGGCCAGTTCCAGGGCCCGGTCATACTGCTTCGCCCGAATGGCCAGCTCCGACCTGACGAGAAGCTTCTCGGTGGTGTTCCGGTAAAAATACCACGCGGTACCCGCCGCCAGCGTTCCCAGAACACCGATGATGATCACAACGAGCAGGATACGTCGCATCTAGAGCCTCCTTGAGTTACGGTAGCGTACGGTCCAGGCACGGAAGGGCGGCGCCCATCAGCATCAGGGCCCGCCGGCGTGCCGCTACCGGGTCCTCGCCCATCGCCGTGGAGACGCGGATGAGCGCGCCACTGGCGTTCCGCGACAGCAGGCCGTTGGTGAAGATCACGAACTGCTGCTTCCAGAAACTTGGCGTATAGTCCTTGCCGCATTTATAGACATACAGGAAATACTCGCGATGCAGGCCCGATTGAACGACGATCGCGCGGCAGGGCACGTCGCCGCGGCCCTCGACGCCGGTCAGCACCACGTCTTCTTTCTCGACGATTTCCCTGCCGCCGCCCTCGAGGCAGATGTCGGGCGGGTGGGTGCCCTTGCGGTTGTCGCCGCTGAAGATGACGCAGAGGTCGACGGGCGTCGCCCCGGCCGCCGCGTACCGCCGGTACAGGTAGTCCCGCGTCTCAAGAATCGTGAGCGTGCGCTCGTCCATCTCGATGTCGCGGCTCTGCCAGTGGCGGCCGTCCAGGTCCAGCGTCGCCGGCATGGCCTGGCTGGCCATCCGCTGATTCCATGTGCTCGGCACGTTGCGGTTGAGCGCCCAGGTGCCCCCGGCCGCCAGCAGGATCAGGACGACGGCAAGCCCGCCGGCGCCCCCCCGGATGGCGCGGGTGAGTTGCGGCCACTGGTTTTCCTCGCCCGGCCGGCGTAAGACGCCGTGGAACAGCGGCAGGATGGTCGCGGGCCGCCCCACGGCCTTCCGCACGGCCAGGACCAGCCGTTCGAGGCCGAACATCATCAGGAAGGCCGGCCCATAGATCAGGATGCCCGACGTATCGTGATACCATCCCGTAGCGGTCTCGACGCTCCAGACGTCGGCCACGACGATCAGGCTGACGATCCGCAGGGCATTGGCGATCACGGCCACGGGCAGCGCCATCGCAAAGAGGCCGATCCGCCACACGCCCTGGAGCTTGCACACGTAGGCGTACAGGGCGCCGAACGCCAGCAGGCTGACGATCGTCCGCAGGCCGTTGCACACGTTGGCGACGACGAGGGTCTTGTCGCCCTGGAGGAACACGGTGTTGCCGGAACGCTCGGCGATCACGCCGATGACGTTGGCGATCGAAACGCCCCAGTCGGCGGCGAGCAGCTTCAGCCGGAAGTTCAACTGGGCGATCGTGACCTCCGGCATCGGCACCATGAACGCCAGGAAGGCCAGCGGAAACCACAGCCGCCGCAGGGCCGCCGTGCCCCAGAAGAACAGCACCAGCCCCGCCAGGACGCCGATCAGCGTAAGCGCGCTAACGAAGTTCACCCGCGCCAGGCAGGCCGTCAGATGGATCAGCAGGCTGACCACAAGAACGAGGAAGCCCGCCCCGCGCCGCGGCTTCACGGGAATCGACGTGTGGCGGATCAGCAGGACCGCGATGAGCAGGCTGACGAGCGGCACAAGCGGGCCGTGCGTGTAATAGCTTTCGCCCTCGACAAGCCGGTCGTACAGGCCCAGGGTGACGTAATGCCACGCGGGGAACCAGCGGATCCACATCTCGGCGAACGTGTTGGCGTAGACCGCCGCGAGGCCCGCGGCCAGAAGGAGCCACGCCGCCCACGGGGGCCATTCCCGGTTCTTCGCGTCAGAGGTTTCGCTCATCGTTGGACCAGCCGTTTCGATCAAGTGCGTGCGACAGTGGCGTCAGGGCCCGCCGCGCCTCACGAGTGGTAGTACAGCGCCTTGGGGATGAAGTGCCGGTGATGCGTGAGCACGATACCGATCGGCTTGACGTTGGAAGCGTGCAGGAGGCCGATCGCACGGTCAACCGATTCCCGGGGCGTCCTGTTCATCCGCACGACGAGAATGGCATCGCGCACCACGCGACCGAGTATGCTCGCGTCGGGGGCGACGGTCAGCGGCGGCGTATCGAAGAGCACGTAGTCATAGCGCCGCCGCAGTTCGTTGACGATCTCGTCCAGCTCGGGCCGGCCCAGCATTTCGCCAACCTGACCCGGCACGGTCGGGCCCGCGGGGATCACGAAAAGGTTGTTGTGCTTCGTGGCCTGGACCACCTCGTCCAGGCGGGCGGAACCCCGCAGGAGCTCCACCAGGCCGGGCGAGTTGTTGATGTGCAACATATTCCCGAAGCGGCGCTTGCGCAGGTCGGCATCGATGATCACCGTGCGGCGATCCTGCTGCTCCGACAGGACGAAGGCAAGGTTCAGGCACGTCACCGTCTTGCCTTCCGTCGGCATGGCCGACGTCACCAGGGCACAGAACCGTTCCTCGGCGTATTGCGCCAGCAGGTGCGTCCGGATACGACGGTATTCCTCCGTAAGGTCGTTGCCGCGGTCGTGGTGCGCCACGAGTTCGGGGGCGTAGCCGTTCAGGCTGACGGGGCCGATCGGCGCCGCGGCGTCGCCCTCCGCCGCCGCATCGTGCTGCGCCGCCGCAGGCGCTGCGCCGGCCGGGGCCGAAGCCGCCGGGGCCGCCGGAGGCGCAGCCGCCGCCTCGGTCGCCTTCTCGGCCTCGTGCTTCTTCATGGCGTCCCATACGTTAGCCACAAGCTGCTCCTAATGGCCGCTGGCGGACGGCATCGCCGGGGCTTCCTGCGACGACGTCCGAAGGCCCCAGCAGGTCATGTCGCGGACGACTTCCGCAATGATCGGCCGGTCGATGACCTGTGCGCCCTTGGCATAGCCCACCAGCAAGGCATTGTCGCACAGGATGTTGATGAGCCGGGGCACGCCGTCGGTGGCCGCATGGACGTCGGCGGTGGCTTCCGGCGTGAACTGGGCCAGGCATTGCCCGTCGGAGGCCACTTTCAGGCGGTGCGCGATGTAGGCCGGCGTGTCCTCGGCCGACAGGTGCCGCAAGTGGTAGCTCAGGACGATGCGCTGGCGCAAGGCCTCCCACCTCGGCTCGAGCAACCGCTGACGCAACTCCGGCTGCCCCATGAGCACCATCTGGATGAGGCGCTGGCCGCCTTGCTCCCAGTTCCAGAGCAAGCGCACCTCTTCCAGCGAGGCCGGCGAGAGGTCCTGCGCTTCGTCGATAATCAGGGCCACCAGCCGGCCGCGCGCGTTCAGCTTGGTCAGGTACTGCTCGAGGTCCTCGAGCAAGCTCACCTTGTCGGTGCTGGCCCGGACGTTCATGCCCACGCGCCGCGCCAGGCAACTCACGAGCTGCTTGCCGGACTGTGGCGGGTTGGCCATCATGGCGGTCTGGCAACCGGCCCCCAGCCGCGACCCCAGCACGTTGCCGATGAAGGTCTTGCCGGCCCCGACCTCGCCCGTCACCAGCACCATGCCCTTGCGCTGCTGAACGGTGTACATCATGTTGGCCAGGGCCTCGGCGTGGACGGCGCTTTCGAAGAAGAAGCGGTCGTCGCACGAGAGGGTGAAGGGGAACTCTCTCAAATTGTAGAATTTAAGATACATGACGCTGAATCACATCCTGTCCTTCAGGCCCGCGACCTTGTCCGCAACGGTAGTGTAGACGAAGGAGACCGGGGCATGCCTCCATTGCTCGTAGGCCGGGCGATCATTCAGCCACAGGACGATATTGAGGCCGGCCAGGCCGATGGCGGCCACCACCACGACCGCCACCAGCGGGGTCAGTGCCCACCGGCGCAGCTTCAGACGGGCCTGGTCGCGCGCCGTAAGGATCTCGCCCACGGTGCCGAAAACGGGCAGGCTAAGGTACTCGGCGGCCTCTTCCGTGGTCGTAAACGAGCGGTCCATGGTGTTGGTCAGGAACACGAGCCCCGCGCCAAACGCCAGCCCACCGCCAATCGCCAGCGCCAGGATATAGAGCAACTTGGGGGAAGAAGGCCGGAACTGCTCCTGGGCCAGTTCGACCTGGCTCAGATGCGTCCGGTGCTTGGCGGCCTCGGCGGCAAGGGCCATTTGCACTTCGGTCAGCCGCCGCTGCCAGCGGTCCACTTCGGCTTGCTGCTCGTTCACTTCCTTCTGAATCTGCGTGTACTCCTGCTTCACCGGGCCGAACTGCATCTGGAGGTCCTGGAGCGCCGCCAATCGCTTCTGGAGGCGCTCGATCTCGCCGCTCGTGATCTCGTACTCCGACTGCGCCGACGCCAGCTCCGTGGTCAGCAACGTGTCGCGCAGCAGCATGTCCTCGCGCCGGCCCGGGTCGAAGGCGGGCGATCCGACCGAGACGCCGCCGCGGGTCTCGCGGCCGAGGATTTCCCCGAGTCTCTTCTCGGCCGCCGCCACGCGCTCGCCGGACTTCGCGATCTGCGGCGCCATGTCGTCGATCTGCTTCCTCAGCGCCTTGATCTTGGGGTGGTTCTCCGTCATGTGCATCAGCGTCCGCGACTCATCCAGCGTGCGCTGGTACTGAAGTCTCTGGTCCTCCAGCCTCGCGAGCTCGGCGGACGCTTTCTGGTACTCCGCGCGGGCCTGCTCGGCGGCAATGGCCATCTTCACAGGATCCTGCGCTTCGGGCGCCGGCTTGGCCTCGGCCGCCGCGCCCGTGCCCCCCTTCGACGCCCCCGACGCCGGAGCGCCTTCGGGGACGGTCGCCGGCCTTACGAAGAGCTTGAGGCGGTCCATCTTCTCCTTGGCCAGTGTCTGCTGCCGGCGCAGCCGGTCGATTTCCAGGCTCAGCATGTCGACCTGCTGCTGGAGCGTCCCGGGGTTATCCGGCAGCATGCCCGCGTGCTTGGTTTCAAAGTCGATCCGCTTGCGGGTCAGTTCCGTCAGGCGCGTGGACGCCTCCGTGACCTTGGTCTGGAGGAAGTCGCGGCTGGCGGTCAGGTTGGTCACCATCCGCTCGGTGATGCGGTTGATGTAGTTCACGACCAGCGTGTTGGGCAGTTGCTGCGCCAGGCGCGGGTCGGCGTCGGTAAAGGCCACGGAGACGAGGTCCACTTCCGTGGAGCGCACGTCGAAATTGACCTTGAGGTCGTCGATGAGGCCCCGCACGATCTCCTGGCGCACGCGACGGCCTTCCGGCGTAAGGCTGCCGTCCTGGCCGCGCGGCAGGGGCGGAAGCAACCGGGCCTTTTCCAGTTCATCGACGGCGGCCTCGATCGCACGCGTGCCGATGAGCTCGTTCTGGAGGGTGAGTTTTAACGCATCGAAAGACTCGCTCTTGCCGCGCGTAATGTCTTCCGAGGCGGGGTCGGCTCGCCGCTCGAACCTCGCCATCGCGGTGTATTTCAGCGGCCACCAGGAGGCGCCTACCAGCGCCACAAGCGCGAAGAACGCGGCGCCGGCCACCAAGAGCAGCCGGTGGCGGAAGCCCACCCGCAGCAGGTCGCGCAAGGTTTTCTTGTTCGGATCTTCCGGCATCGTCTTCTCACGCCTGTCTTGGATTAGGGCCTGCCTGTGACATATTGGGCGGCGCTCGCCGGGGCCGATACCGTTTCCGCCGCCGGGCGAATGGGCAGCAGAATCTGCTGAATGGCCAGGCCGACGGCCGCCAGCGGATTCGCCGGCACATAGATGATGTCATCGGGGTGGAGCAGCACGTTGTGCGACATGTCGCCCTTCTTGACCATGGCCATCATGTCGATCGTCATGACGGCGGCCTGGGCCTCGGCATCCCATTCGGCCTTGCCGCCGCCCTCTTCGGGCGGGAACGCCGCATCGGCCTTGGCCTGGTTCGACTTCTTGTCGTCGGGCTTTCCTTCCTTGTTCGCCTTCTCCGGCTTCGCGTCCGGTTTTGCGTCCTTCTCGGCCTTCTCCGGCTTCGCGTCCGGTTTTGCGTCCGGCTTCGCGTCCTTCTCGGCCTTCTCCGGTGGTGTCTCCGCTTTCTCCCCGGACTTCTCCTCGGGCTTCTCCACTATTTTCGGCAGATACCCGCCGCGCAAGGGCGGCTTGCCGCGCACCACTATGATCTTCTCGGGCCACGCCAGTTCCGTGGGCTGGACCTGGGCCAGCACGTCAATGAGAGAGTCGTTGCCCGTCCAAGGCACCGGCCCCGGCCGCGCCACCTGACCGAAGACGTAGATCTTCTGCGAGCGGAAGTCGGTCACCTGAACGGTGGCGTCCACCTGCTCGTAGAACTCGCGCGACTTCTCCATCAGGAGCTTCTCGATCTCCGTTGGCTTGAGGCCCGCCACCTCGACCTCGCCGATCAGAGGCAGGTTAACCCTGCCGTCCGGGCGAATCTGCTGCCGCTGGTTGTTGATGTCCAGCACATGAATCGAGGAAATCTGGATGACATCGGGCGGCAAGACGTGGTACTCGCTCGCGGAGACGGGCATGCGATTATGGTTGAGGAACGCCGCAAGACGATCGGCCTCGGCAGCGCACCCCGACAGCGCGAAACCGAGGGCGGCAATCGTCAAAACGCCGATCCAACCTCCTGGTCTTCTCATTTCATGTGCCCCCGGCGAATCCTGCCGCTCGACACCAGTGCCTGCGCCACGGCCGGGTTCGCGCCACACGCTCACACGGAGACCACCGACCCTGCCGGCCGGACCTGGTGTCGGCTCCTCTGCCCAACCACGCGCAATTCCCTTGAGACTCTATCGTCAAACCGGATGCAGTCCGGACAGTGTAATTAGTATATGCAAGAAACGGGCAAATGCAACCCCAAACAGGGACGTGCCTTGCGCGAACCGCCACCTCAAGGATGTCCTCTTCCTACCACGACAACGCCACTTTGCGCGGCGGGGCGTTCAGCGGCAAGGACCCGTCGAAGGTCGACCGCAGCGCCGCGTACATGGCCCGCCACGTGGCGAAGAACATCGTGGCGGCCGGCCTGGCCGACGAGTGCGAAGTGCAGCTTTCGTACGCCATCGGCGTGGCCGATCCGCTGAGCATCCACGTCGAGACGAACGGCACGGGCAAGATCTCCGACGAGGGCCTGGCCCGCATCATCCGGCACGTTTTCCCGCTGAAGCCGCGCGATATGATCGAGTACCTCGACCTCCTGCGCCCGATCTACCGCAAGACGGCCCAGAGCGGGCACTTCGGCCGCGAGCTTCCCGAGTTCACGTGGGAAGAGCTTCGCAAGGTGGACGAGCTGAAGCAGGCGGCGCGCAACTGCGCCTGAGGTGTCCGGTCATCGCCCCCCGGGGCGACGTGTGTGAAATGAAAAGGGCTTCCGTGGAAACGCGGAAGCCCTTTGTTTCAGTGCGCACAGGTTCAGGTCGTGCAGGCTTGGCCTTGCCGTCTTGGTCTTAGGGCAAAAGCCACTGCTTGATTACCATCAGTACGACAGCGATTATTATGGCGCCAATAGCGCCCACGGCTGCGGACAGTTTGGCGGCAGCCCAGTACGTGCTCTTGAGGTCGGCTCTGAATTCCCGTTCAGTGTCCTTTCTCTCTTTGGTTTCTTTTTCAAGGCTGTCAATAAGCCCATTGATTCTCTTGCCCTGATCTTCCAGGCCCTGCTGGAACCTCTTGAACCAGTCTTCGCGGTTGTTGAAGTCGCGCCGCAAGTTCTCCAACTCGACAGATATGTTTTTCAATTGCTCGGCAAGACTTTGATGCGAAATGGGCTGGTACTGCTGCATCAACCGAACCAGATCTTCCGGAAAATCTGTAATTGCAGCATCGGGCTTCTTGAAGTCTGCCAGTTCTCCCTCCTGTAGTTCATAAAATACTGCGGCAATGAGTTTCTTGCCAGGAATGATGGGAAAGGGCGAGGACGAGAAATTGTAGAGTCCTATCAGGAGTCTGCCTTGATACAAGGGGTCGATGCAGAAGCCACCAAGGACCATGATACCATAGTGGCTCAACTTGCGTTTCGGGCTCAGATTGGCCACCATATTGCGCGGCAGATCGAGGGATTCCTCTGTAAGAACGAATACGACTTCGCCCGGCAGCACATGAAGGGCAGCAGACGACTGTTCAGTAAGCTTCGATGTGTCCACAGGACGCCCGAACTCAGCCTTGAGAATTAATGAGCCCATCCTGAAATCATACTTAACCCCCTCTGCATTTGCTGGTATGCCGTTCTTGATGAAGGATTGTTCGGTGATTGCCTTCCTCAGTTCTTTCTCAGTTAGTAGCCTTGGCATCTTACGGGCTCCTTTGCGGTCTGGCGCTCCTTGGCTATCAGAATCATAGTGTGCGAGGCACGGATTCGCAAGTCATTCTCCTGGTACACCAGCACAGACCACTAGTACTTTCGCAGAACGCCGATCACCACGCCCTGGATGCGGACGCGGTCGGCGTCGAGGAAGATCGGTTCCATCGTCGGGTTGGCCGGCTGGAGGCGGACGCGGCCGAGTTCAAGATAGAACTTCTTGAGCGTGGCCTCGTTCTCGTCGATGAGCGCGACCACGGTTTCGCCGTTGTGGGCGGTCTCACGCTTCTCGACGATGACATAATCGCCGTCGCGGATCTGCTCGTCGATCATCGACGTGCCGGCCACCTGGAGGGCGAAGACCTCGCCAACGCGGCCGCGGAACAGGTTGCCGATGTCAAGGATCTCGCTCTCCTCGACGGCCTCGATGGGCCGACCGGCGGCGATGCGGCCAACGAGCGGAATCTCGCGGCCTTCGCCCGAGAACTCCGGCGCCAGCTTGAGCGTGCGGCTGAGCGTGGGCGTGCGCTTGAGCGCTCCTCGGGCCTGGAGCGCCTCGATGTGCTCGAAGACCGTGGGCCGCGAGACGCCCATGTGATCGGCAATCTCCTGCATCGTGGGCGAAAGGCCGTGGTCCGCCTGGTACTGGCGGATGAACTTCACGATTTCGAGTTGTCGAGGCGTCAGGTTCATGCGTGATCCTCCTGTTTGTGCCCGGATGACCTTGGGGGTGCGGTAGCACGCACCCTTAGTACTACAACGCTACGAATTACTGCCGACCAGCCCCGTAGGGGCGTTTTTTTTAGCCCGGGGCGAAGACGAAGTCGAGCCCTGGGTAAGTGTGCCCCCCGGGCAGGGCCAAGCCCCGCCAGGGGCGTCTTGCCGAACGAACGGCTGCCGGGTGCGTCGGCCCAAGGCGCCCCGATGGGGCTTGAAGCCCTAGTTTCTTATGCGTACCCAGGGTTCGGGCTTCGCCCATCACCCTGGGCTAAGAAAGACGCCCCTGCGGGGCTGACCACCAATCTACTAGGTAGCGTTGTAGTATTAGATGCGCGAACAACCATACGCCGCGCGAGCGAAGCGACTGATCCTGCAACACGCAAAACGGATGTGCGCGGCGGGTGCGGAGACCCGCCGCGCAAAGTCACAACTTGCGCTGTCCTATTAGACTTCACGCGCGAACAGCCCCGCGCGGAGGGGGAGGGCCGGGGTGCCCCCCAAGTCGGAACCCCGGCCCCTCGCTGGTCGTGGTCACCGGTGGGGTCGGTGGTTCACGACACGGATGGCGACGGCAAGCGGCAGACCTTCCGCTGAAGGGATGACCGGGGGCCACGGGGCCCCGAAACCGGGCAGAGGGGGGGACGCCGGATCGGCCTTGGGGGGCCGGGCCGGAACTTCCGCTGCCGGTCGGTCGCAACGCGGCGCCTGTGGGGAAGGCACCGCGCCGGCACCTGAGCGGGCGACCTGTCGCCGACTCGTTCTCGACGCGGGAGGGGGGCGGGCCGAGAGGGGCACGGGATTCCTCTCAGCCTCGCCCTCACCTCGCTCCGCGTTAGACTCTGAACCGCCGCGGCTCCTCGGACGGAAGTTACTTGAACTCTGGGGCCGGGCCGGTTATAAGCGTATGGGTCGCTTGCTATGGTTGTCAAAGAGCGGGATCAGCATCAACTTTCAAGATGATACCCTAACGGCGACCTAACGTCAAGAGGAAAATCGGCAGAATGTGCAAGAACCTTAAGGAATACCGCCTAACATCAACCTAACCCGTTTGCGGGACTTAAGTTACGGCTGGCGGAATTTTTGCGCGGCGAACCGTTTTTTCGAGGTCGGCGGCTCAGAAAGGCGAGATGCGACGCATGGCCGAACGCTTCAAATCGACAGCCGATCGCATTGTCCGGCTCCGTCGCCTGCTCCGTCCGCACGGCGCGGCGGCGCTGCTCGTGAACGATCCCGTCAACGTCGGCTACTTGTCGGGGTTCACGGGCGATGACAGTTGGCTCCTGGCCGGGCCGGGCAAGCCGTGGCTGATCACCGATTTCCGCTACGTCGAGCAGGCGGAGATCGAGTGCCCGCGGATCGGCCGCATCATGCGCAAGGGCACCCTGGTCGAGGCCCTCGCGAAGCGGGTATGCCAGAAGCGCCTCACGACGCTTGCGTATGATCCGGAGACCGTCTCGGTTTACCTGCGTTCTCAACTCGTCAAGCGTCTGAAGGGCGTGCGGCTGATTCCCGTGCGCGGCGTGGTGAGCGGCCTGCGGATGCGCAAGGACGCGGGCGAGATCAGGGCCATCGAGGCGGCGCTGCGTGTGGCGGAGCACGCGTTCCACATGTTCCGCAGGCGTGTGGACCTTGGCATGACCGAGCAGCGCCTGGCGGCCGAGCTCGATCACCAGATGCGCCTGGCGGGGGCGGAGGCCGTGGCGTTTCCGACGATCATCGCCATCGACGCCTCGGCCTCGATGCCGCACGCGCGGCCGGGCAACCGGCGGCTGAAACGCGGCTCGATTCTGCTCGTCGATTTCGGCGCTCAGGTGGCGGGATATGTGTGCGACTTGACACGCGTGCTCATAGCCGGTAGAATCCGGCCTCTCGTGCGGTCTGCCTACGAGTTGGTGTACAAGGCCCAGGCCGCGGGCATCGACAAGGTAGGCCCGGGCGTCCCGCTGACGGAGGTCGATGCGGCGGCGCGCCACATCATCCAGGACGAAGGCCTGAACGACGCGTTTCAGCATGGGCTGGGGCACGGGTTCGGCCGGCAGGTGCACGAGGGGCCCAGCATCGGCCCGCGGGGCGTCAAGGGCAACCTCGATCCCGGCATGGTGGTGACGATTGAGCCGGGGGTTTACCTGAAGGGGCGTTTCGGCATTCGCATTGAGGACGACGTGCTCGTGACGGAGACCGGGCACCGCGTCCTTTCGCATTTGGAAAAGGACCTGGAGGCGATGGTTCTGTGACCGTCGCCCGTTTTGTATTGGCGCTTCGCACCGGTGAAAACGGGAGAGAGCAGCCATGGCCGACGAAAAACGGACCGAGAAGCAAGAGGCGTCCGGAGGGCAGGTCAAGGGCAAGATCGACCTGGAGACCATCCGGCAACTCCTGACCCTGATGACCGAGCACGACGTCGCGGAGCTTGAGATCGAGCAGGAGGACCTGGTCGTGCGGCTGCGGAAGGCCGCGGCGGCGCAGGCCCCGGCGGTGGCGATGATGCCGGCGGCGGTTGCCCCGGTAGCGGCGCCGGCGCCCCCGGCAGCGGCTCCGGCCGCGGCCCCGGCGGAGAACCTGCCGGCGATCAAGTCGCCGATCGTGGGCACGTTCTATGTCGCGCCCAGCCCCGAGGCGCCGGCGTTCGTCAAGGTGGGCGACCATGTGAACGACGACACGGTGGTCTGCATCATCGAGGCGATGAAGGTCTTCAACGAGATCCGGGCCGAGATGAGCGGCACGATCGAGAAGATCCTGGTCAAGAACGAGCAGGCCGTGGAGTTCGGCACGGCCCTGTACGTCGTCCGGCCCGACTAGGGCTTACGGAGAGAGCATGTTCTCACGCATCCTGGTCGCGAATCGCGGCGAGATCGCCCTGCGGATCATCCGCGCCGCCAAGGAGTTGGGCATCGAGGCGGTCGCGGTCTACTCCGAGGCCGACCGCGGCGCCCGGTACCTCGAGCTGGCCGATGACGCCATCTGCATCGGTCCGGCGTCGCCGGCGCAGTCGTACCTGAACATCGCGCAGATCATTTCGGCCGCCGAGGTGGCCGACGTCGATGCCATCCATCCCGGCTACGGTTTCCTGGCCGAGAACCCGCATTTCGCCGAGGTCTGCCGTTCGTGCAAGATCGAGTTCATCGGCCCGAGCGTCGAGGCGATGCGGCTGGTGGGCGACAAGGTCGAGGCCAAGCGCCTGGCCAAGAAGGCCAAGATCTACACGATCCCCGGATCGAGCGAGGCCCTGGGTAGCGAGGACGAGGCCCTCAAGATCGCCCGCGAGATCGGGTATCCCGTGCTCGTCAAGGCGGCGGCGGGTGGCGGCGGGCGCGGCATGAGGGTCGCCCACAACGACATCAGCCTGACGCAGGCCGTGCGCCAGGGCCGCACCGAGGCCGAGGCCGCGTTCAAGGACGGCCGCGTGTACCTCGAGAAGTACATCGAGGGGGCCCGCCACGTCGAAGTCCAGATTCTGGGCGACCGTCATGGCAATTATGTGCATCTGTGGGAGCGCGACTGCTCGCTCCAGCGGCGGCACCAGAAGCTGGTGGAAGAGTCGCCGTCGCCGGGCATCAGCCAGAAGACCCGCGAAAAGCTCTGCGAGGCCGCCGTGCGCCTGGCCGCCGACGCCAAGTACACGAGCGCCGGCACCGTCGAGTTCCTCGTCGATGCCAAGGAAGCCTTTTACCTGCTGGAAGTGAATGCCCGCATCCAGGTCGAGCACCCGGTGACCGAGATGGTCACGGGCATCGACCTCGTGCAGACGCAGATTCGCGTGGCGGCGGGCGAGTCGCTGCCGTTCAAGCAGCGCGACATTCCGCAGCGCGGCTGCGCGATCGAGTGCCGCATCAACGCCGAGGACGCGATGGCCGATTTCCGCCCGTCGCCGGGCAAGCTCACGAAGTTCATTCCGCCGGGCGGCATGGGCGTGCGCGTCGATTCGCACTGCTACGCCGGCTGGACGATCTCGCCGCACTACGACTCGATGATCGCCAAGCTCATCGTGCACCGCCCCACGCGTAAGGGCGCCATCGCGACCATGCTGCGCGCCCTCTCGGAGTTCGGCATCGACGGCGTCAAGACGACCATCCCGTTCCACATGGAGATCATGGCCAACACCGACTTCAACACGGGCAAGGTCGATACGGGCTGGGTCGAGCGGACGTGGTAAACGCCCCGGTGGGTGGGCGTGGCCAGGTCACCCCGCGAGAGCCCCCTGTGGCGCGACCGACTCCGGCGGTTCCTCCGCGAGAAGGTTTTGTTGCATGGGCCGGGCCGGTCGGCTAAACTATGGCACTTTTGGCGGTTCATCTCGTGACCGAGAAGGAAGGACGATACGGATGACTCTAGCGTTTTTCAGGCGTCACCGCAAATGGTTCATGGTCGTGATGTTCGCGGCCCTGATCTCGATGGTGTTCTTCGGGTCCTGGCAGTCCATGGGGCCCAAGGTCCGCGCGTGGTTCGGCTCGACCGGCGAGCGCGAGGTCGTCGGCTCCATCGCGGGCAACAAGGTGCGCATGGGCGAGGTCCGCGAACTCATCGAGAACCTGAGGATCGCCGGAGAATCCTCCCGCTGGATGGCCATGGTTCTGAGCCAGAAGGCCACCGAGCCGCAGGCCCGCATGGTGCTCTATCGCAACACGATCGGCGCCACCGCGTGGCCGATCGTCGCCCAGTCGATGAGCGGCGAGAAACCGTCGCTCCTGACGGCCCTGACGTGGCAGGCCCTGTACCGGGAAGCCCGCGCCGCGGGGTTCGACACGAGCGAAGCCGAAGTGGAGATGCGGCTGAAGCTTCTGGAACAGGTCGGCCTGTCGCCGCAGATCCGCGACCGGCTCATCAGCCAGTTGGCCCAGGGCAAGCCCGACAAGTTCCGGCAGGCCCTGCGGGTGGACATGACCCTGCGGGCCTACATCGAGTGGCTGAGCGAGGTGTGCTCCGGCGCCGTGTCGCCGGAACTGCGGCGCGAGTTCATCAAGAGCGATGACCGCGTCAAGGTCCGCTTGGCGGTCGTCAAGGCCGATGATTTCCTCGCCGAAGTCAAAGACATCCCCGAGGCCGCCCTCCAGGAGCAGTTCAACAAGTACAAGAAGGACCTGCCGGGCAAGGGCGCCGAGGGCTACGGCTATCGCATTCCCGACCGCGTCCAGATCGAGTACCTCGAGGCCGATCCGAAGGCGTACGAAGACGCGGTTCGCAGCCGCGTGACCGACGCCCTGATCGAAGCCTACTACATCGAGCGCAAGGATCCCGAGTTCCTGATTCCGGACGCGACGTCGAAGTCGTCGGAGAAGCCCGCGGCGGAAACGCCGAAGGCCGCGGCGGCGGCGCCTGCCAAGGCAGCTCCGAAGGATAAGGCCCCGGCGGGTCCCAAGGGCGCTCCGGGTGAGAAGGGGCCGTTGACGGCGCCGGTGAAGGCTGCCCCCGCGCCTGCTCCGGCTGCGGCGCCCGCGGCACCGGCGGCGAAGTTTGAGGCGCCGATGGGGGCCAAGGCGGAATCGCCGCTACCCCCGGCCATGCCGGAGAAGAAGTACCGGCCGCTCGCCGAGGTCAAGGAGCAGATCCGTCAGAAGCTCATCGGCGAAGAGGCCGAGGTGGCTGCGCGCGAAGCGATGCACGCCGTGATCGCCGAGATCCGCCCGCTCAAGAAGGCGCCGGACCTGCGCATCTATGCCGATGGCAAGAAGATCAAGTTCGTCTCGCTGCCGGGCTTCTATTCCGAGAAGCAGTTGGCCGAGCTGCCGGGCATCGGCAAGTCGGTGCGCGGCCAGGACCGCTTTGCCGCGGTCGCGGTGTCGATCTCGGACTTCGTGGGCGCCAAGGCCAAGCTGGGCGTCATGGAGATCAGCGATCCGTTCACGGGCACAGACGGCACGGCGTATGCCGTTCGCGTGATCGCCGGGCAGGCGAACCACGAGCCGGCGTCGCCGGCCGAGGTCGGGAAAGACGTGCTGGCCGACGTCCGCCGCGAGAAGGCCTTCGAGATTGCCAAGGCGGCGGCCGAGAAGCTGAGCGCCGCGGCCGCGAAGGGCACGCTCGAGGCGGCCGCCAAGGATGCGCACGTCAAGACGGTTGAGAGCGACTGGTTCGCGGCCGAGCGCCCGATCAGCTTCCAGGGCCGCTTCTTCACGATCCCGGCGTCGTTGCCCGAGGTGGGCACGAACCCCGTGGCCGTGAGCGAGTGCTTCAAGATGGCCGCCGAGAACAAGAAGATCAGCCTCGTCACGCTGGCCGCCGAGAAGATGGCCGTGGTGATCGAGCTCGTGGGCCACAAAGGCCCGCGCGAGGCCGGGTACGAGCTGATGCGGCCGATGTTGGCCGAGCAGGTGGGCGTGGCCGTCGGCGGCGCGTGCCTGAAGCAGACGATCGACCTCAAGGCGATCCAGGCCCGCATGGCGGTCAAGCTCGATGTGGCCGACGAGTTCCGCCCGGTCCGCAGTGTTCGCGAGGAAGACTCGGGCGGCGACGACTTCTAGCGCGGTAGCGCCAGTATTCGTTGGGTGCCATGCTTTCGCNNATGTGGGTGCCCTGGAGTGGCCAGGAACGTCGTCATAGGCACTGTCGCTAAATACGTACGGCGCGAAAGCATGGCACCCCGCCGGAAAGAATGTATTTACGTTGGTGCGATGCGCCGCCGTCGTGTTCTGTTGACAATTCCCCCGTCGGCGGTTATATTTCCACACCGTTGCCCGGGTGGGTAGGTAGCTCAGGTGGTAGAGCACCGCACTGAAAATGCGGGTGTCGCCGGTTCGACTCCGGCCCTGCCCACCATTTTCTTACGAATCATTTCGGCTTGATCAGCTCCAGGATCTGTTCCGCCGGCACGCACTGGTCGAAGGCCATCTGGAAGTCTTCCTGCTTGCCGTGTTCCTCGCCATAGTAGACCGAGACGGTGCTCGAGGCCATGCCGATGACCTCGCCGGTGCCGTTGAAGACCGGCCCGCCGCTGGAACCCCTCGCATAGTCCGCCGTGATCTGGAGCATGGGCACCCGCTGCTTCTCGCGCACCATCATGCCGTAACGGGCCACGATGCCCTTGCCGAAGGTGTAGAACCGCCGGTCCGGGTGGCTGATGATGAAGGCGTCGGAGCCGACCGGGGCGCGCGGCGTCAGGGCCAGCGGCACGAGGCCCGTGGCGTCCAGTTGTATGATCGCCACGTCGTAGGCGGCCTTGGCGGCCAGCACGGATTTCACGGCCACGACCGCGCTGTCGGCCGTCATGGCCACGAGCGTGAGGTTTTTGGAGTTGTTGACCACATGGTAGTTTGTCACGGCGATCCCCGACTCGCCGATGACGAACCCGGTGGCCGGCGAGACGTGGTTGCGTCCGCACTTCTCGCACTTGTAGAGGCTGGCCAGCACCAAGACGCTCTTGCGGCAGTGCTCGTACAGTTCCTCGGCCGACGCCGGTCTTGCGGAGGGCTTGGCCGGGGGCACCTCGCAACTCGCGCGGCCGAGTTGGCCGATGAGGTCGGCCATCGGCGTGGTCTTGCCGGCGTCGCGCAACTGGTTCGCCCGGGCTTCGAGCACGCGCAGGATCTGCCCGTCGTCAATCACCGGGGAACCGGCGCGGGGCTGCGGCTTCGCGGCCTCGGCCCCGGTGGCCAGGCGGGCGCACGGCACCGCCGCCAGCGCCAGGATCGCCAGGGCACCGATCGTGCGGGCTCGACCGAATGAAGGCAAAGCGGACATGCGAGATTCCTCCCCAGACCCATGGGTGCGCAGGGTGCGCCGGCCGCGCGAAGTCTACCACGTGGGCCGGACCGATGCCCACGGAATAATGGGGCGGCCAGGAGTTGCCTGCAATGGAGATTCGTTATCGTACCCGGATTTGTTGTTTGGCCGTGGCAAGCCAGAGCCCCATACTGCTCTTAAGCGAGAAACAGTCCGGCAACGAGGCGTGTCATGCGAGTGGTCTTTCTGATTCGCAATCTGGAATCTGCGATTTGGAATCTGAACCTGGTTCTGACGCCGGCGATTTGCCCCCGCCCCCCAGCAGGGGCGAACGCCTCATCTTTTTCTTGTTCACGGTGTCTTCTTGTGTTGAGGCAACACGGCTACTCCGCAACGTAGACGCGGACACCGTGAGGTGGAAACGTGTCGGTCAACACGCCCCCTGCGAAAGTGAGCATGCGCGCAGGCTCCTGCCGGTCCGTCACCTTTCTTATGTTCTGGAGAGTGAAGGATGCTTTGACTTCCGCCCTGGACGAGTTGGCACACAGCAGATAACGTTTGCCTTGATAGCGCTTCCCCAAGACGCCGATGACGGGATGGCCTTGGCTGTCTTTCAGCGGCCCCGCAAGAACCGTCGGTTGCGAAGCCTCACAGGTCTCGGCCAATAAAACCTCTTGCAGGCCGCTGATCTCCCTGGCAACCCCGCACAGGGTACGCCACGTCTCGTCCGTATACGTCGCGCCATGGTTCTTGCC
The DNA here is from genome assembly GCA_003170085.1 of Planctomycetia bacterium. GTDB lineage: Bacteria > Planctomycetota > Phycisphaerae > FEN-1346 > FEN-1346 > FEN-1346. The sequence continues at coordinate 26,618 of PMZT01000215.1, forward strand.
GTGCCCGCCGTAGGTGTACCACGTGATGCCGTTGGCCCCGTGAATCAACGCGAGAAAACTCATGGCTCTCAACTCCGCGGCCGTGGGGAAACGCGGCCAGTCCCAACCTTCGAAATATTGGATGATCGGCCAGACGGTTTTGACCGGACTCCCCGCCGCTTGGATGTCCGCACGAAGCGTCTGCATATCGGTGATGATCTGCGGCACATCGTCGTCTCCCCGGATCGGATAGAGTTCCGGCAAATAGCCGTCGGTTGCGCCGACAAACGCCCTGTAATTGGACAATGGCGGTTGGCCGACCCCGTCGGCTTGGACAGTAATGTGGTCGGGATCGATCGCACGGACGGCCTCCGTGAGCGCGGTCAGTTGCCGGGGCATGACATGCGCGCAGGTGTCGTCAGCCAGATACCAGGCAAGCACGGCCGGATGCGACCGTTCGCGTGCGACATCCTCTAGCACCACCCGCGTGTCCATGCGGTTCGCGCCTTGCCCCGAGGCGAGGAACAGATGGAACCCGTGACGAGCGGCAGCGTCCATGAACTCGCGGAATTCGGCCGTACGTGCTTCGTTGTACGTGTGGGCGACATTGAACCCGTTGGCTTTCAGTTCTTCGAAGGCGCGGTCAAAACTGTTGCCGTTGAACTCTTTCTTCCAAACCGCATAGATCCCGATCGGAAAGAAGGGCTTCTGCTCGATGAGCACGGCGCCGTCATTCCGTAGCGTGACCCGGTTTTGTTTATTCCGCTCGCCAATGAGTAACGGCCAAGTCTCGTCCAGACGGTTGGCGGCCTGGTCCTCAACGGCCACACGGAACTCGTGCAGGTTGGGAGGAACATCTTTCGGATCGCGGGCTTTTCCTGTTGGCGCAAACGGCGCCTTGGGAGTGAAAACAAACGCCCCCTCCTTCCGCTGGAGACTGTCGGTCTCCTCTTTGCCGTCCACCCAGAAATGGAGCGTGGCGACATTGACGCACACGGGGTCGGACACACGGAAGATGACGGCGGCCGCCGCATCCGCCGTCAGTCGAGACGTAAGCACCTCCAACGTCGGAGGCGTCTGATCCAGGCCGATCCACGCCCCGTCCTCGAGGGTACCGATCTTCACCCGACCCAAAACCGGGCCGTGCGCGGAGCTGCCGGATGTCAGCCGCACGCGGTAACGCAGCCATCGGACCGTGTCCGGCAACGGCGGCAACCGTTGTCCCTGCTGCTCGAATGCGCTGGCAACTGTCCCGTCCGGTCCGACAAAGGGTGACCACGCGCCGGGCACGCCCTTGTCATCCGGGGCGGACGACACTTGGAATGTCACCCGCGTACCGGTCGGGCAGACGGCCTGCCAACGCACCTCGGCCAAGGACGCTGCGAACGAAATCGGGTGCGAGACCGCCTCGCCGGTGAGCACGTTCTCGCCGCGCGTCTGCGCGGAAAAGACCACCCTGCGGATGTCCAGCGGCTGGCCGGGAAGAATGTTCGGAGAGTCCGCACCAATCCGTACGATGGCTCTGGCGGTTTCCACGGGTACGCTACCCGAGACGCGGGTCTCTTGCCACCCCTCCTCCGTGCAACTCAGCCCGAACGGTCGGGTTCCGGCCGGGTGCCCGTCCGCCGCGATCCATTGGATGTGCATCGGATACTTGGCGCCAAAACCGCGGGCTTTCGCAAAGTCCGGCGTTCCACGGGCGGTGATGCGAAGGTCAAAAAGCTCGCCCGGAGTCACCTCGACCGCCGGAGCGGAGATGCTGAACGCGGTGTCGCACTTTGCGCCTTCACGGTGGATGGAGAGATACGATGCACCACCCTCTTGCTTCCGGTCGAATGCCAGCGCATTCTCATAGTTTTCGGTCTGCCACGCCCCCAATCCGTTGGTGAACGATTCGTCCAACAGTGTCTTGCTGACCCAAGCGAGTCGTATCTTGCCATCGGTACAGGAGACACCGTCTACTGAGACCAGCCAAGAGTTGGCGGAGGATTGTGCCCAAGCACTGAGGACGGGGCACAGGCTCACCACGCCAACGGCAACAATCGCGAAACTGGATGCCAGCGCGGTCGCCAGCAATAGTCCACCATATGGCATTTGTTTCATTTCTTCGGCCTGCTTTCAATTACAGTTAGTCCGACATTTCCCATTTGACTCTCCGCTGACAACCATCGTCAGCGGTTTCCATGATTCTACCTTGCCCCTCGGAGCCCTGTCAAATCCTGTCAAATCCTTGCGTCCGCGGCCGGGGGCGGATAGGCTGAGCACCCTGTACTTTGTGGGCACATGCCTCTGCACTCGCAGGAGGGCTACGCATGAGACACGGGATACTCATTGCCGCCGGCTTGCTCGTGATTCTGGCCGCGGGGCCGCTGGGCGCCGCCACGGTCAAGAAGGTCATCCGGGCCGAGAACGCCGGCCCCAGCCTCCTCAAGGCCGACGCCTGGCACCCGTTCGAGAAGGGCTTCGAGCGGTCCGCCGACACGTTCGTCTGCGACAACGGCTCCGACCCCGAGGCCCGGCGCGGCGTTAGCCAGACCGTCGTCCTCAACCAGAAGACGCCGCAGCCGATCGCGGTCGCCGCGTGGAGCAAGGCCGAGGGCGTCGGCGGCACGCGCGACAGCGATTACGCGATCTACCTCGACCTGGTCTACGATGACGGCTCGCCGCTGTGGGGCCAGACCGCCGCGTTCACCGCCGGCACGCACGACTGGGAGCGGCGTGAGGTCCACGTCTTCCCCGCGCGGCCGGTGAAGTCGGTCACGGTGAACCTGCTCCTCAGGGGGCACGCGGGCAAGGCCGCGTTTCGCGGGGCCGAGCTGCGCGAGGTGGCGCCGCCGCAGGGCACGGCGCTCTTCGACGGCCTGCCGCTGACGCAGGTGGGTGCGCCCGCCGAGCGGTTCCTGGTCCGCGACGTGGCGGCGGAGTCGGACTTCGTCGATATCACGAACGGCCATGCGCTCGGCCTGACGCTCCGCGATCGTTCGGCCAAGCGCGTGCTGGCATTCGCGCACGACGTGACGCTGACCGATGTTACCGGCAAGGACCGTGCGATCACGCTTGTCTATACGATGCCCTTGAAGGGCAACGGCTGGCAGTGGCTGGGCGACCTGCGGCACGACACGCCGGCCGAGCCGCCGAAGGAGTATAGTTTTACCACGGGCTGCGGCGACGTGGGCATGGGCCGCCTGTCGCGGTATCCGTTTGCGGCCGTGCAGCGCAGGGACTTGGACGACGGCCAGGGTATCGCGGCCGATATGGGCTGCCCGGCGTTTTTCCGCGTGGGCTTCAGCGCGGCCACCAACGAACTCTACATTGCCTACGACATCGCCCTGACGCCCGAGAAGCCCGCGGCCGAACTTCGCTTCTGCACCTTCATTTTCAAGCAGTCGTCGGCGGGCATGCGCCACGTGGTGGCGGTGCTCTATGAATTCATCTACCCCGAATACTTCCGCTGCCGCACGCCCGAGCAGGGCCTGTGGATGCCGTTCGGTGCGATCAGCAAGGTCGAGGGGTGGGAGGACTTCGGTTTCAAGTTCAAGGAGGGCAACGACGAGACCGCGTGGGACGATGCCCACCACATCCTCACGTTCCGCTACACCGAGCCGCAGACGTGGTGGATGACGATGCCCAAGACCTTGCCGCGCACGCTCGAGGCGGCCGAGGCCGAGGCGCGGCGTCTGGCCGAGAAAGGCTCGGCCGAGGCCAAGGCGCTCCTGGCGAGCGGCTACCGCGATGCGTCGGGGCGGCTTGTCGCCCGCCTGCGCAACGAGCCGTGGTGCAATGGCGCCGTCTGGAGCATGAACTCGGCCCCCGGCATCGCCGGCGACGCCACGGACTTCAAGAACAAGTGGAACCCGGCGCTCCGCGAGAAGCTGTACGGCCCGCAGCGCAAGGGCGATCTCGACGGCGAGTACATCGACTCGAGCGAGGGCTACGTGACCGACGAGCTCGACTTCGCCCGCGACCACTTCGCCGCGATGCAGGCGCCGCTGGTCTTTGCGAGCGATTCGCACCGGCCGGCCATCTTCCGCGGCCTCGTCGTCTACGAGTACGTGCGGGCCATCGCCGAGGACATGCACAAGGCCGGCAAGCTCATGATGGCCAACGGCACGCCCGGCAACCTGCCGTGGCTGCCGCCGCTTCTGGACGTCATGGGCACCGAGACCGACTGGAACTCCGGCGGCCGCTGGCACCCGATGGCCGACGCCGACCTGATGTACCGCCGCGTCCTCTGCGGCCCCAAGCCGTACTGTTTCCTCATGAACACGAATTTCGATAAGTGGCCTTACGAGCTCACCGAGAAGTACATGAAGCGGTGCCTGGCGTACGGCATGTTCCCCGGGTTCTTCAGCGCCGATGCGTCGACGAAGACCTATTTCAGCCAGCCGGCGCTCTATAACCGCGACCGGCCGCTCTTCAAGAAGTACGTGCCGCTCATCAAGCGCGTGGCCGAGGCCGGCTGGCAGCCGATCACGCAGGCGCGGTCCTCGAACCCGAAGGTGTACGTCGAACGCTGGGGCGAGAAGCTGCTCACGGTCTTCAACGATTCCGCCGAGCGGCAGACGGCCGAGATCACCGTCGAAGCGGCCGCGCCGAAACCGAGCCGCGAACTCGTGCGCAGCACGGACGTGCCGTGGAAAAACGGCAAGGCGACGCTTACGCTCGAGCCGGAGGATGTGGCGGTCATCGAACTGCCGTAGCGCTGTCATATTAGCGTTATGGCCGGACACGACGGGCGGCCACATGGGGCCGCCCCTACNNGTAGGGGCACCCCCATGTGGGTGCCCTGGAGCGGCAACAAACGCGGCCACAGGCAGCAACGCTAGACACGTACGGAGACCCGCCGCGCAAAATGGTATTGTATTGCCGGCATGAGGAGCCTTTCCATGACGAAGATATTCGCGCTGATGCTGCTCGGTGCCTCCACGGCGTTTGCCGCTGAGCCGGCGGCGCCACCGCCCGCGCCCCCGGCGGCGGGGCCGGTCACCGAGACCGTGACCGAAGGCGACAAGCCGGTCCTCGAGTACCGTCACGGCGATGACCTTTTCAAGCCGTACGTCGTGCGGCTGTTCTCGCCCGCCGGCGTGAATGTGGTGCGCGATCAGGTGCCCGACCATCCGCACCATCACGGCCTCATGTTCGCGGTGGCCGTTGACGGCGTCGATTTCTGGGCCGAGACGAAGACAAGCGGCCGGATGCGCGACCGGACGGCCGCCAACCTCAAGGTCATCTCGTCCGATACCCCGTGGGTCGGTATCGTACGGAATGAACTGGCGTGGCTCGATCCCGCCGGCGACAAGCCGCTGGCCCGCGAAGAGCGCAGCATCCTCGTGTACCGGCGCGAGGGCCTCGGCGCTACGCTCCTGACGTGGCAGACGCGGCTCGAACCGGCCGAGGGCAAGCCGTCGATCAAACTCTCCGGCAGCCACTATTTCGGCCTCGGCATGAGGTTTCCGCAGTCGATGGACGGCGCCGCCGACTTTTTCACCGAGAAGGGCAAGGTCGATGGCGAGGTCGTCCGCGGCGAGGAGCGGCTGACGCGCGGCCGCTGGTGCGCCTGCTCCGGCGAGATCGACGGCAAGCCCGTTACCGTGGCCATGTTCGACGCGCCCGCCAACCCGCGGCCGGCCCTCTGGTTCACGATGCCCAAGGCGTTCGGCTACCTCTCGGCCACGCTGAACTTGCACAAGGAACCGCTCACGGTCGAGGCCGGAAAGCCGCTCACGCTTACCTATGGCGTGGCGGTGTGGGACGGCAAGGTCAAGGCCGACGAGATCGAAAAGCTTTACACCCGTTGGCTGGAGCTTGTGGCGTTGAATAAGGAAAAGAAGTAAACTTGTGCCCCTTGCTTGAAACGGCAGCTAACGAACGGACTGCACACAAGAAAGGAATCCGCGATATGAACACTCGGCGTGAGTTCCTCAAGACCGCGGCGGCAACGACGGCGGCCGTCATGGTCGGCACGGCGGCGCGGCCGATCCTGGGCGCCAACGAGCGCCTGGGCGTCGGCTTCATCGGTTGCGGCGGACGGGCCGGATCGCACATGGGCATGGTCAAGCACCTCAAGGAGCAGCAGAACTACCCGGTCGATCTCGTCGCGTTCTGCGACACCTACCGCCCCCGCATGGAACGGGCCGCCAAGGCCCACGGCGGCAAGGGCACCATGGATCACCGCGAACTTCTGGCCGACCCGAAGGTCGACGTCGTGTGCATCGCCACGCCCGACCACCATCACGCCCACCAGGCGATCGACGCCGTGCGGGCCGGCAAGGACGTGTACGTCGAGAAGCCGCTGACGCACTGGCGCCAGTTTGAGATGGCGAAGCAACTGGCCGACGAGGTCAAGAAGACCGGCCGTCTCGTCCAGGTCGGGTCGCAGGGGATGAGCGACGGGGCGTGGCACCAGATCGGCAAGCTGGTGCAGGACGGCCTCATCGGCCGGCCGATCCACGCCGATTGCGGCTACTTCCGCGTCGGCGACTGGGGCGAGGTCGGCATGCCGATCGACGACAAGAACGTCAAGCCGGGCCCGGACCTCAACTGGGAGGCGTTCCTCGGCGACTCGCCCAAGCGCGACTTCGACGTCAGCCGCTACTTCCGCTGGCGCATGTACGAGGACTATGCCGGCGGACCGTGCACCGACCTCTTCCCGCACTCGCTCACGCCGGTCGTAAGCATGCTGGGCGTCACGTTTCCGAGTCTGGTCGTGGCCACCGGCGGCATGTTCCGCTACACCGAGCGCGAGGTGCCCGATACGTTCAACATGCTCATCGATTACCCGCAGAAGATCACCGTGGCGGTCCTGGGCACGCAGGGCAACAACGACCCCACGATCCCCGGCCGCGGGGCGGGGCAGAAGATGCCGACGATCCGGGGGTGGGAAGGCTCACTGACGGTCGTGGGCAAGGAAGTCGTGTTCGCCCCGGCCGAAGGGTCGAAGAAGCAGCGGCAGGTGTTCCCGGTCGAGCATGGCGAGAACAACATCGATCACTGGAAGAATCTTCTCGATTGCTCCAAGTCGCGCAAGAACGAGCTGAACGCCCCCATCGAGCTCGGCTACCACGTGCAGACGGCCCTCATCATGGGTTACCTCGCGATGAAGCAGGGCAAGACCGCGAAGTTCGACGGCGAGAAGCAGCAGATCGTTCTTTAATACTGCCGCCCACGGTTTGCGCGGCGGGTCTTCCGACCTGCTGCGCGCTGCGGTGCGGCGGGTTGACGAGGAGCCTTGAATGGCTGACGAAATCAAGATCGGCATCATCGGCGTCGGGCAGATCGGCAAGCAGCACCTCCGCAAGTGGCGCGAGATCGCCGGCGTCAAGGTCGTGGCCGCGTGCGACATCGACGCGCCGGAACTCGCGCGGGTCGCGGAGGAGTTCGAGATTCCGCGGCGCTTCGAGCGGTTCCGCGATCTCCTGGCGGTGCCCGAGATCCAGGCGGTCGACGTCTGCCTGCACAATAACCTCCACGCCCCGGTCAGCATCGCCGCGATGGAGGCCGGCAAGCACGTCTACTGCGAGAAGCCGATGGCCGGCGCCTACGTCGACGCCCTGCGCATGGCCCAGGCGGCGCAGCGGACCGGCCGCATGTTGCACATCCAGCTCAGCACGCTTTACGACGATGCGACCCTGGCCGCCAAGCACCTCATCGACGAGGGCCGGCTGGGCCGGATCTACTACGCCAAGTCGAGCTTCTACCGCCGGCGCGGGCGGCCGTACGTTGACGGCTACGGCACGTCGAACTTCGTGCAGACGGCCATCGCCGGGCACGGCGCCCTTTTCGACATGGGCGTTTACCACATCTCGCAGGTGCTGTACCTCCTGGGCAACCCGGCGGTCCGGACCATCACCGGATCGATGTATCAGGAAACCGACATGTACGAGCACCGCCGCCGCGACGGACACTACGACGTGGAAGAATTCGGCGTGGGCCTCGCGCGGCTGGAGGGCGGCATCACGCTGTTCATCGAGGAGGCGTGGGCCGTGCAACTCGGCGGCACCGACGGCTCGAAGATCGCCGGCTCGAAAGGGGGCGTGTCGCTCGACCCGTTCGCCTTCCACACGACGTGGGGCGACCTGGAGTTCAACGGCACGACCGACCTGGCCGCGGCCCGGTTCCGCTGGGAGAAATGCATCCCCGGCACGACGGCCCTGAAGAGTTCGCAGGCGCATTGGCTGGCGGCGCTGAAGGGCGAGACGCCGCTGCTGGCCACGGCCAACCTGGCCCTGGCCACGATGCTCATCAGCGAGGGCATCTTCCTCTCGCAGAAACTCGGGCGCGAAGTCACCGCCGCCGAGGTCGCGGCCCACTCGGTCTCGACCGCGCTCGATCTTTAGCGGGCACTCACAACCGGCTTATACGCAACCTGGGCAACGAAAGGATCGAACCTCATGAAAGCCTCCGTCAGCGCCTGGAGTTACCGCTGGTTTTTCGACAACGGGAAGATGGATTACATGGCCTTCGTCGACGAGGTGAAGCGCCTGGGGGCCGACGGCCTCGAGATCTTCCCGCGTTACGTGAATTCCGAGGATCCCGGCGGGCACATCAAGGCCATCGCCCGCAAGGTCGCCAAGCTGGGCCTCGAGGTCTCCGCGGTCATCGCCGCCAACGATTTCGCGCGGCCGACGCTCCAGGAACGGGCCGAGCAGGTCGAACGCATGAAGCAGTGGATCGCCCACACCGCCGAGGCCGGCATCCCGCGGATGAACGTCTTCACCGGCTACCATGTGGCAGGGCAGGACCCCGAGATGGAGGTCTACCGCGTCATCGACTGCTTCCGCGAGGTCATGCCCGTGGCCGAACGGTTCAACGTGACGCTCTGCATCGAGAATCATTCGAGCGTGCACCCGGATGCCGACGGCCTGCTGGCGATCCTGCGGGCGGTCGGCTCGAAGAACCTCCGTACGAACCCCGACCCCACGAACTTCGTGCCGGACTTCGCACGCCGCAGCCCGGCGGTCCTTGAGGCCATTTACACCGAGACCGAGAAGATCGCTCCGGCGATGGCCAACGGGCACCTTAAGATCAACCAGTTCACGGCCGACGGCGAGCACGCCTTTGTGAGCGTCAAGCGGTTGCTCGACCTCTTCCGCGCCGCCGGCTACGACGGCCACGTGGTGCTCGAAGTGGATTCTCAGCCGGAAAAGGCCCCGGAGATTTGCGCCGCGGGCCTGGCGCTGCTGCGAAAATACTTTTAGCTGCCGCTATTCTGAACCTGGGCGGCAGGCCGGAGGGTGCCCGGCGCAAGGTGCGCCGGTTACTTCTTCGGCTCCACGCTCGCCTTGCTGCGCGTCCGCTGGAGCTTGAGGTCGGGCGAGCGGCGCTCGAGGATCGAGAGGCTGATCTCGATGCACTCGCGCACCTCGTCGGGCGTTGACGTGCCCACGCACACCATGTCGCAATCGCGGATCGTGGACCAGTTGAACGCCAGGCCCACCAGCGGCGGCAGCTTATTGACCGCCAGCGGCTTGATCGTGATCACCGGCTTCTTGCACTGCCAGATCATCCGGTGGACCCAGTCGACCTCGATCGGCATGAGGAACCCGGCGGCGTTATAGATCTGGATATACGTTCCAACGTCGAGGCCGGTCTCGTCGGCGTACACGGGGGCCTCGGGCATGTGCGTCGAGAGGCCGGGAATCATGCCGCGCTCGCGAATCATGGCGCAGTACTTGTCCATGTCGCGGATGACGCGGGCCCGCCGGTCGACCAGGGCGTCGGTCGAGCTCGTGTGCGGCAGGCACACGGGGCAACCCAGTCGGGCGCACTCGTCCAGCGTGCGGCAGTTCTCATCGTGGGCCTTCGCGTCGCCCGCCAGGTTCAGCGACGGCGTGACGAGGTAGAGGAGCTTGCGGCCGGTCTTCTGCCGGGCCATCGCCATGGCCTTCTGGACGTGCGGCAGCGGAATCGGCCCGAGGATCGTGTCGATGCCGGCCTCAAGGTAGACCTCGATCATCTCGGCCACGCGCTCGGCCGTGGCGAACCTGAGAATCTCCTTGTCCTTGGCGGCCGACGTGTGCGAGTAGCCCATCCACCAGTTCGTGCCCATGATGAGCCGCGAGACGGAAAGCGTCTCGATCCTCGTGCGAGGGAACCCCGTCATGCGTTCGACCTTTCCTGATACGACAGCGCACCCTCCCAGGTCTTACTTCTTGACCCGCGCGAGAATCCGCTCGGCGCTGGCGCGGAGCTGATCGTTCTTCGTGGCCTTCGCGGCCTTGCCGACGGCGTCGCGGACGGCCGCGGGCTCCTGCTTCGCGAGGCCCTCGGCGATCTGGACCACGGCGGCAGCCGCCTCTTCGCGGATCGCCTCGTCATCGAGGCACGCCGCGGCCGTCTGGAGGGCCTCGACCGTCTTTACGGCGCTGAGGCCGCCCAGCACTTCGCGTTTCTCGTCGGGCGTCTTGGCGCTCTTCATCGCCTCGCCCAGGAGCTTGGCACTATCGGCCGCCGGCGTGTCCTTGAGCGCAGCCAGCCGCACGATGCCGCGCAGCACCAGCACGCGGTGCTTCGGATTGTCGGAGTTCTGGGCGACCGCCAGCATTGCCGGCGCCGCTTCCTTCCCCGGCCAGCCCGCCAGCACCCGCACGGCGGCATCCTTCGTCTCGGCCGAGGCGCTCTTCGTCGCGGCCGCGACGGCCTCCATCGCCTTGCGGCTGCCCGCGGCGCCAAGGACGCGCAGGATGGACGCAGCCGTTGCCGGCGGGGCATCGGCCAGGGCCGGAGCAAGGAGGTCCGTGCACCGGTCGCCGAGGTTCCGCGCGCACGCCGCCACGAGCGCATCCTCGGCGGCCCGCTGGTCCTTGGCATCCTTCGGTGCCTTGAGGATCGCGACGAGCGCCGGCAACTGCTTATCGCCGCCGATGGCCCCGAGCGCGCGAATCGCCGCTGCGCGCACCGCGGGGTCGCTGTCGGCGACGGCGCCGGCGGCCGCATCGGCCATGTCCGTCTGACGCCGCGCCGCCACCACGGTCAGCAGCGCGACCTTGACCGCCGGGTCCGACGCCTGCTTCAGCGCCCCCGCGACGGCCGTACCGGCCTCTTTGCCGCTCATTTTGCCGAGGGCGATCACGGCGGCGTCGCGGTCCTTGCCGGGCGCCCCGCAAACGCAGGCCACGATCGCCTCAGCGGCGCCCTCGCCGCCGATGGCCGCGGCGGCCAGCATGGCGGCGCTCCGGACCTGCTCGTCGGGGAACTTGAACATCTTCAGGATCGCGGGCAGGGCGGCGGGGTCGGCGCGGGCCCCGAGGATTTCGAGGAGGCTGGCCCGGTCGCTCGGCGCCGCCTGTTCCATGGCCGCAACGCACTTCAGCGTGGCCGCCTGGCCGGGCGTGGCCGTGGCCAGACTGATGGCCACCGCGCGAATCTGCGGATCGCCGGTCTTCATGGCCGCGAGCACGTCAGCGAGGTCGCCGCGCAGCTCGGTCAGGCCCACGAGGGCCGCGATGCGCACCTGGCGGTCGGTGCGCTTCTCCCACAGCGTGCGGTAAATCTGCTCGGCGTCGGGCTTGTGCTGGGCCTCGCCAAGGCGTTTGGCCAGCGTCAGCGCATCTTCGGTGGCCCGCTGCTTCTCCCAGAAATCCTGGGCCGAGCCGGCGGCGGCAAGGATCGTTTCGGCGGCCGCGATGTCGCCGATGTTGGCAAGGGCGTCGAGCGCCGCGATGCGGATATCGCGGTCCTCGGCGGCGGCCTCACGTTTGAGGGCGGCCACCGACGGCACGTCGCGAAGCCTTCCGAGCGCCTGGATGATCGCCACGCGGTTACGCCCCTTCGCCGGGGCGAGCGCCGGGCGGAAGACGTCGGCCGGGGCGCCGATCGCCAGGAGCGCCCGCGCCGCCGGATCGTAAAGCTGCTCATCGTTCAGGAACTTGCTGAGGGGCGCCACGGCCTCTTTGCCGCCGATGGCCTGGAGTTCCTGCATCACGAAATTCTTCACGGCCGCGGGGCGGTCGGCGGAGAGCGCCTGGGCCAGCGCCTCGCACACCGCCAGGCGGTCCTGATCGGCGCCCGGCCGCGCCACGTACGTCACGATGCCGTGCAGCAGGTAGCGGACCTTGTAGTCCTCGCCCTTGCCGGGCTCGAGGACCATGTCGACGAGGCCGACGACTGCGTCCTTGCCGCCCTTGAGCACGTCATCGTAAACGGCCCGCGCCTCGGCGGGCTCGGGGCCGGTGTACTTGTGCGAGGGATCGTCGTTGGGCATCTTGGCGACGAGGGCCGCAAGGTCGGCCTTCGAAAGCGCCTGCGCCGAGGGGCAAGCGGCGGCGAACACGCAAACGGCCAGGATGCAGGCGATGATCGTATGGCGTGACATGGTTGTGACTCCCGATTCGAGATTACTTGATCTCACGACGCGGTCCCGCCACGCGCTCCCCACAGGGTCGCGGCTAAACGGGAGGTCGTTATGCCTTTCAATTTCCAATTCGCAATTCGCAAGCGGCTTTCCTCAATCTTCAATTCGCAATTCGCAATTCGCAATCCGCAATTCCTAGAGGTGCCACGGTGCCCGCATGGGCTGATTCACCAGGCGGTTCGCCTCTTCGTCGCCCACGATCTCTTCCTTGACCGGGTCGTACTTGATCTTGCGGCCCACCCGGATCGAGATGTTCGCCAGGTGCATGATGCACGCGGCGCGGTGGGCGGCCTCGGCCGAGCCGCCGGTCTTGCGGCGGGTCTTGATCGCCTCGACGAACGCCGGCCACGGCTCGGGGTCGGGCATGGCCAGGACCTTCTTCTGGTCCTCGTCGCTCAGGTCCGACAGGCTGACCTCGCGCTCCTTCAGGCGGTCGTAGGGCTTGCCCCACTCGGTGCTCTCCATGACGAACGTCATCCCATCGGCATACTTCATCTCGACCCAGCCCCACATGGCGCAGCATTCCGGGTGGGCCGGCGGAGCGTACGACTCGATCTCGACGGCGCTCGTGTCGTCCTTGCCGTAGGTCCACTGGATGGGGTCGAAATGGTGCTGGCCCATGTCGGCCATGCCGCCGCCCTCGTAATCCCAGTACCCGCGGTGCGTGCCGCCGTGGCGGTGCGGCTGATACGGGCGCAGCGGCGACGGGCCGCAGTACATGTCCCAATCCAGGTTCGGCGGCACGGGCTGCGGCGGGGCGTTGACGAGGCCGCTCCACTCCTTGACCTTGAGGCCGCCCTTCTTGATATGCACGCCCTTGCATTGCTTGAGGAGGCCGCTCCGCATGATCTTGTGGATGAGGCACTTGCCCTTGTCGTGAATGGCCGAGTACCGGCCGAACGTGCCCACCTGGTAGATGCGGCCGTAGCGTTTCTCGGCCTCCACCAGTGCCCGGCCCTCGGCGATGAAGCGCGTGGCGGGCTTCTCGCACAGGACGTCCTTGCCGGCCTGCATGGCGGCGATCGAGATCAGGGCGTGCCAGTGCGGCGGCGTGGCGATGGCGATGACGTCGATGTCCTTGCGCTCGAGGACCCGGCGGAAGTCGGTGTAGGTCTCCTTGTCGTCGGCCTTCCCGACGAACTTGACGTCGCACGAGGCGATCCGCCGCACCGTGGGCGCAAGCTGCCCGATCGTTCCCGGCCCGCGCCCGCCGCAGCCCACGAGCGCCCCGTTGACCGTTTCGCTGGGCGGGAGGACGCCTTCTCCTCCCAGGACGTGCCGCGGCACGATCATGAAGGTGGCCGCCGCTGCCGCAGCGCCGCCGAGAAATTGCCGTCTCGAAATCCCGCCCGTGGGCATGTTGCCACTCCTTATGAAGTATCCGCCGTGCTGCGCCCGGAGCCCGCGGGCGCCAAGGTCCGCCCCATTTAACAGCGCCGGGGGGCGGCAGTCATGGGAAATCTGCGCGGGGGGATAACAGACCATGTGCGGGTGCTTCACGTTCTGAGTCGGGTGGCATGCCCACGCTGTTTGCGTGGGCATGATCCCGCGAGTGGTGAGAACATGCCCAGGCATACAGCGGCCTGGGCATGCCACCCACCAAGCACCTGTGAGTGGGGGGTTACGCGCGGCGCTATTCCTCTTTTCCTTCGACCGCTTCCGGCCTGAGCCGAATGTGCAGGTCGCGGAGTTGCTTCTCGTCGACCGTGCCCGGGGCGCCGGTCATCATGTCCTGGCCGCGCTGCGTCTTCGGGAACGCGATGGCGTCACGGATGCTCCCCTCGTTCAGCAGGATTCGCACGAACCGGTCCAGCCCGAGCGCGATGCCGCCGTGCGGCGGGGCGCCAAACTTGAGGGCGTCGAGCAGGAACCCGAATTTTTCGCGGGCGTCCTCGTCCGATATCCCCAGAATCTTGAACATCCGGGCCTGCACGTCGGTCCGATGGATACGGATGCTGCCGCCGCCCAGTTCCACGCCGTTCAGCACGAGGTCGTACGCCCGCGCCCGCACCGACCCCGGGGCCGTTTCGAGCTTGTCGAGGTCGGCTGCGTTCGGGCTTGTGAATGGGTGATGCATGGCCATATAGCGTTTCGTCTCCAGGTCGTACTCCAGCAGCGGGAACTCGGTGACCCAGCAGAAGTTCAGCTCTTCCTGCGGCACCAGGCTCAGCTTGTGCCCCAGGTGGACGCGCAGGTTGCCCAGGCTGGCCGCCACGACCGTCGGCTCGTCGGCGACGAAGAGGAGGAGGTCTCCGGGCGCCGCCGAGAACGTTTCCTTCAGGGCCGCCTGCTGCTCGGGCTTGAAGAACTTGGCGATCGCGCCGGTCATCTTGCCGTCGGCCTCGATCTTGACCCACGCCAGGCCCTTGGCGCCGAAACCGCCGGCGTAGGCCGTGAGGGCGTCGATCTCCTTGCGGCTGAGCGATTGCCCGCCCGGCACCTTGATGCCGCGCACGTGCCCGCCTTTGTCGGCCACCTCGCGGAAGACGCGGAAATCGCTCTCCTTCGCCACGTGGCCGACGTCGCCGATCTTCATGCCGAACCGGCGGTCGGGCTTATCCACGCCGTAGTCGCGCATCGCCTCGGCGAACGTCAGGTGCGGAAACGGCGTGGCCACCGTCTTGCCGAGGACGGCCTCGACCACCGCCGCCACCACGCGCTCGGTCACCGCCATGATGTCTTCCTCGGTGATGAACGCCATCTCGACATCGAGCTGCGTGAACTCCGGCTGGCGGTCGGCCCGCAGGTCCTCGTCGCGCAGGCAGCGGGCGATCTGGTAATAGCGGTCGTAGCCGGCCATCATGAGAAGCTGCTTGAAGAGCTGCGGCGACTCGGCCAGCGCGTAGAACCGCCCCGCGTTGATGCGGCTGGGGACGAGAAAGTTGCGGGCGCCGCCGGGGGTGTACTTGGTCAAGAGCGGCGTCTCGATCTCCATGAACCCCTTGTCCTCGAGGACATGGCGCATCGTCTTCACGATCAGGCTGCGCGTGGCCAGGTTCCGCTGCATCAGCGGCCGCCGGAGGTCGAGGTATCGGTATTTGAGTCGGATGTCCTCGCCGGCGTCGCACTGGTCGGAGACCTCGAAGGGCAGGGCGTCGCTCGTGGCGAGGACCGTGGCGGTGTGGACGTGCACCTCGATCTCGCCGGTGGGCATCTTGGGGTTGATCGCGTCGTCGGGGCGCGGCTGGACGACGCCGTCGACCTCGATCACGTACTGGGCGTGCAGCTTCTCGGCCAAGGCGTGGGCGTCCTGGCTCTTCTCGGGATGGAAGACGCACTGGGTGCGACCGTAGCGGTCGCGCAGGTCGATGAAGATGACGCCGCCGTGGTCGCGGGTGGAATCGACCCAGCCGGCCAGGCGGACCGCGAGGCCCGCGTGTACCTTGCCCAGCTCACCGCACGTATGCGTCCGATACGAGGTCTTCATGAAACGTCCTCCGGCGTGGTTCAAGAGAAAAGCCTCAGGACTTGCGTCCCGAGGCCGTTGATTCCTCCGTTGCGTCGGCGCGCAGCGGCCCCGGGGGTCAGCAATCGTTGCCCCGGGCCGTGATGTTGCCGCGCCTCAGCATACATGGACTATCGGTGAAATCGACGGCCCCGTCAAGCGAAAACCGCGCGGGGCGGCGCGGGTGTGGCCGCTTTTCTAGCAGTTGCCGTTTGCCTTCGTAGNNGGGCCGCCCCTACGAAAGGAACCACCTGCCAGAATTCACGGCCACACCCGGCGGCGCGCGGCCATCGTTTTTCACTCGCGGCGCGGACCGGCGGAAAGTAGAATGTCGGCACGATGGACTTGGGCACAAGGTCAGCGGTCAACAAAGGAACCGGCGAATGAAAACGGCTGTGAGTCTGCTGCTTGTGGCGGGCCTGGTGTGCGGGATTGCCCTCATGGGCTCTCCTGGTTGCACCGAGAACAGGAGGGTGGTGGTTGTCCATGAGGCTGAGCCGCCGCCTCCGCCTCCGCCGCCCGTGATTATTGAGCGGCCGCACCATGAGGTCGTTGGGCCTCCTCCGCCGCCCGTGATTATTGAGCATCCGCACCATGAGGGTATCCTGGTTCCGCATGCGCCGCCGCCGGTGATCGCGGAGCACATCCCGCCGCCGGGCCACGGGCACGTCTGGATTCCGGGCTACCACGAGTGGCGGGGCGGGGCGTACGTGTGGATGCCGGGACATTATGAGAAGCCGCCGCGTTCTGAGGCCGTCTGGATTACGCCGACCTACACCAGGACCGATCGCGGCTGGATTTATACGCCCGGGTACTGGAGGTAACGGACCGCAGCCGTCGGTCGGCTGTGCAGGCGACGAATTACACGGGCGGTGACCTTTCGGTTGCCGCCCGCTTCATAGCGAAGGCCGTTCTGCTAATCTGAGGGTGCCATGCTTTCGCGCCGTTGCGAAAGCATGTCCCTCAAACGCAACGCACGCTTTCGTCCGCCACGGCGGATCTTCGCAAGCGAAAGCGTGGCACCCGTCGATTCACACGTCACGGAGTATTAGAGCCGATATGGATAAGCCGCCCGAAACCTTGAGCGTCGAGACGGTCTTTCGCGGCCGCAAGGTCGCGCTCGAAGTCCATCGCGTCCGCGGGGCCGATGGTCGCGAGGCCGTCCGCGAGGTCGTGCGCCATCGCGGCGCCGTGGCCGTTCTCGCCTTTCCCGAGCCCGGCTGCGTGCTCATGGAGCGGATCTGGCGATACGCCGTCGGCCGGACGATGCTCGAGATCCCCGCAGGCACGCTCGAGCCCGGCGAGGACCCGGCCGTGTGCGCCGCCCGCGAACTTGCGGAGGAGACCGGCTACCGAGCCGGCCGCCTCGCGCCGCTGCTGGCGATCAACCCCAGCCCGGGCATCCTGTCGGAGCTTCTGACGGTGTACCTGGCCACGGACCTCGCCAAGGGCGAGCCGCACCGCGAACCCGGCGAGGAGATCGAGAACGTGCTCGTGCCGGTCGCCGAGGTGCTCGAACTGATTCGCACCGGCGGGATCACCGATGCCAAGACGGTGGCGGCGATCCTGTTTTGGCAGCGTTTTGGCACGGGCGAAGGCCGATGAAGAGGTGTCGTGAGACACGACGGGCGGCCACATGGGGCCGCCNNGGCGGGTGGGGCCGCCCCTACGCAGCGCGTTGTCGGTAGCCGAGCGGAATCGTAGGGGCACCCCCATGTGGGTGCCCATGAGCGGCCGTGCCGTCGTACTATCTTCACTGAATGGAGTGGCCTGATGGCCTGGCATGAATCCTGGAACGAGTCGCCCCCGCCGTCGCGCGGGTTCTTTGTCGATCGCGGCGGCATGTTTCCGCCCGGCGTCAAGATCATCCTCATTTTGACCGTGGCCGCGTTTGTTCTTGAAATGTTCACGGGCGACTTTCTGTTCCGATACGGAAGCCTTTCGCTGGCGGCGCTCGCGCGCCTGGAGGTCTGGCGCCTCGTCACTTACATGTTCCTGCATGGGTCCAGCGATCACCTGCTGCTCAACATGTTCGTGTTCTGGATGCTGGGCATGCACCTCGAGCGGCAGATGGGCACCAAGGCGTTCCTGGCGATGTACTTTGCCGCCGGCATCGTGGGCGGCCTGAGCGAGGAACTTTTCAACGTGGCGATGTACGCCCGATACCTGCCCCTTCGGCCGGACCTGGCCCACGTGTTCCTGGCCATGCCCGCCGTGGGGGCCTCGGCCGGCGTCATGGGCGTCCTCACGGCCTTCGCCACGCTGAACCCGCGGGTCAAGATGCTCATCTTCTTCGTGATTCCCGCCCAGGCCTGGTGGGTGGCGGTGGGCTATGGCCTGTACGAAACGTGGCCGCTTGCCAAGGCATTGCTCTCGAGTTCCGGGTACGACTGGTCCGACAACGTGGCCCATGCGGCCCATTTCGGCGGCATGGTGCTGGGCTTCGTCTGGATCAGGTGGGGCGAGCGGCTCCGGCTGAAGTGGTTCTCCGGCCCGCAGCGCAGCCAGGGGACGTACCTGTCGGATGAGCCCGACGAAGAAGAGGCGGAGCTCGACCGCATCCTCGATAAGATCAAGGTCCAGGGCCTCGACAGCCTGACGACCCGCGAGAAGATGTTCCTCCAGGAGGTCTCCCGCAAACATCGGGGCGGCCCAGGGTCTCTGTAATGACCAGCGCCCAGGCGCCTATGCCCCCCGAAAAGTGTTGCCCCCGCGCCACGGGGGCTTATAATCGTCGGTGGCGTCATGGAAAGGGTCCTGATCATGACACGCAGACTGTGGCTGCTGGTGCCGGCGGTCGTCCTCCTGGCGTCGCTGGGCGGCGGATGTGCCCGGGCGCTCGAAATGCGGGACGATGTTTCGCCGGGTTCCTGCGGCGCCGATCCGGCCACCGTCGAGAAGGCCGCACGCCAGATTCTCACCGACATGCGTTTCACGGTCATCTATCCCGCGTCCCGGCCGTACCGCGTGGAAACCGAGTGGCTGACCGGCGACTCCTGGTTCGAGTTCTGGCGCGATGATACCGTCGGCGATTTCCAGATCGCCGAGTCGAGTCTCCATACGATCCGCCGCAGGGTCATCATAGATATCAAGGCCGCCGGGCAGGGGTCCGAGGTATCGGTCAAGGTGCTCAAGGTGCGCGGCAGCGCCCCCGACCTGGCGCCCCAGAACGTGAGCGCCGCCTTCAGCATCTACACCCCCCAGGCCACCGACCTCGTGGTCCGCGACGAACTCGGCAAGTCGGCGTTCCGCTGGATGCCGATGAAGAACGACAGCCTGCTGGAGCAGCGCCTGCTCGACCGCATTCGTGTCGCCGCCGGCGCGGGCGCCGCCGCACAGTAGCCGCGGCCCGATCTCATTCCTTCCGCCGGGCCGGGCGGGCAACGCACCGGTGTCCTTTTCTTCACCTCGCCCGATGGCTGCGCGCACCTGCGTACGATGCGCCTGTGCGCGAAGCGCCTTTCCATGCAACCTGATTTCGTGTATTCTTACGCGGGTTCTGAGGGCGCAGGCGGTTTGCCGTTTTCCGTCGATCGAGCACTGAGAATCGGAAATCGATAATCCCATGACCACCCCGGCCATGCAGCAATATAAACGCCTCAAGGCCCAGTATCCCGACGCCATCCTCTTCTTCCGCATGGGTGATTTCTATGAGATGTTTTACGAAGATGCCCGCATCGCCTCCAAGGTCCTCGGCCTTGCCCTCACGAGCCGCTCGAAGGGCGAGGGGGCCGTGCCGATGGCCGGGTTGCCGTATCACGCCGTCGAGTCGTATCTCGCCAAGATGATCCGGGCCGGTTACCGCGTGGCGATCTGCGAGCAGATGGAGGATCCCGCGACGGCCAAGGGCCTCATCAAGCGCGATCTCCAGCGGCTCGTCACCCCCGGCACCCTGACCGATGCGGCGCTCCTAGAGGACAAGGAGAACAACTTCCTGGCGGCCGTGCACCTCGACGGCCCGCGGGCGGGCTTGGCGTGGGTTGACCTCTCGACCGGCGGGTTCTGGCTGCGCGACCTGGACCGCGGCGCCGTCGTCGATGAGCTCACGCGCCTCCGCCCGCGCGAGTGCCTGCTGGCCGAGGGCGCCGCCGCCGCGGCCGCCGAACTCGTCCGCGCCATCCGCGAGGCCACCGGGGCGCTCGTCTCCGAGCGGTCGGCGTTCGTCTTCGACCGCGACGAGGCCGAGCGGCTGCTGACCGCGCACTTCGGCACCGGCTCGCTCGACGGCTTCGGCGTGGCCGACCTCGCGGGCGGCATCTCGGCCGCCGGCGCCATCATGGATTACCTCCAGGAAACGCAGCGGACGAGCCTGGCCCACATCCGCCGCCTCGAACGGTTCCAGAGCGGCCGGTGGCTGTATCTCGATGAGACGACGCAGCGGAGCCTCGAACTCGTCGAGACCCTGCGCGATCGCCGCCGCGAGAACAGCCTGCTGGCGTGCCTCGACCGGACCGAGACCGCGATGGGCGGGCGGCTGCTGCGCCGGTGGATCACGTTTCCGCTGGCCGAGCGCGAGGCGATCGGCGCCCGGCTCGACGCCGTCGCGGAACTCGTCGCCACGCTGGACCTGAGGACGGAACTCGTGCGGCTGCTGGCCGAGACGTCGGACGTCGAGCGGATCGTCAGCCGCGTAGCCACCAGCCGCGCGGGGCCGAGAGACCTCCTTGCGCTCGGGAGGACGCTCGCGCAGCTTCCCGCGATCAAGGCCCGCCTGGCCGGGCGGCGGAGCGACCTTCTGGCGCAGGTTGAGGCCAGCCTTGACCTCATGGGCGACGTGCGCGAAATCCTGGCGGCGGCCATTGCCGCGGACGCGCCGCTGAAGTTGAGCGACGGCGGCGTCATCCGCCCCGGCTACGATGCGGAACTCGACCGCCTGCGCGACATCGGCTCGTCGGGCGCCAAGTGGCTGGCCGAGTTCCAGGCCGCCGAGGTCCAGCGCACGGGCATCCCCACGCTCAAGGTCGGCTTCAACAAGGTCTTCGGCTATTACCTTGAGATCACGAACGCGCACCGCGACCGCGTGCCGCTGGACTACGTGCGCAAGCAGACGATCAAGAACGCCGAGCGGTACATCACGCCGGCCCTGAAGGACCATGAGGTCGAGGTGCTCTCGGCCGAGGACAAGGCCAAGGCCCTCGAGGCCCGCCTGTTCGAGGACGTGCGCCAGCGCATCGCCGGCGAGATTCCGCGCCTCCAGCGCACGGCCGAATCGCTCGCGCGGCTCGACGTGCTCCTTAGCCTGGCCCGCGTGGCGTCGGAGCGCGGCTACGTCAAGCCCGTGATCGTCGACGAGCCGGTCCTCGAGATTGTCGACGGCAAGCACCCGGTCCTTGACCAGGTGCTCGGGTCGGAGTTCGTGCCGAACGACGTGATGCTCGGCGGCAAGGCGCCGCGGATCGGCATCATTACGGGGCCGAACATGGCGGGCAAATCCACATACATCCGCCAGGTGGCGCTTCTGGCGCTCATGGCCCACATGGGCTCGTGGCTGCCGGCCAAGTCGGCCCGCGTGGGCCTGGTGGACCGCATCTTCACCCGCGTGGGCGCCGCCGACGAGCTGGCGCGCGGCCGCTCGACGTTCATGGTCGAGATGACCGAGACCGCCAACATCCTGAACAACGCCACCGCGCGCAGCCTCGTGATTCTTGACGAGGTGGGGCGCGGCACGAGCACGTTCGACGGCGTCGCGCTGGCGTGGGCGGCCACCGAGCACATCGCCCAGCGCATCGGGTGCCGCACGCTCTTCGCCACGCATTACCACGAACTGACGGAGCTGGCCGACGTCCTCGACGGCGTCGCGAACTTCAACGTCGCCGTCCGCGAGTGGCAGGACCAGGTCGTCTTCCTCCACAGGATCATTCCCGGCGGCACCGACAAGAGCTACGGCGTGCACGTGGCGCGGCTGGCGGGCGTGCCGCGCGAGGTCGTCGACCGCTCGCGCGAGATCCTGGCCGACCTCGAGGCCGCGCACGTCGACGCCTCCGGCAAGCCGCGCATCGCCTCGGCGGGTCGGGGACCGAAGGTCCGCGAAGTCCAGCTTACGCTGTTCGAGGGCGTGGAATCCGCGATGGCTGGCGAGCTTCGCCGCATGGACCTCGACAAGATGACGCCCCTCGACGCCCTCAACAAACTTCGCGAGTTGAAGGACGGCCTGAAATAAGGCGATTCGCAATGTAGGTGTTGACACCCGCCGCATCGCCTGACAGAATAGGCACTTGGTCCGACCGCGGTAGGACCGCGGCAGGACCGCGGCAGGACCGCGGCAAACGCAAGTGCTAACGGAGGCAAGGGAACGATGGCAACGACGGAGTTCTATTCGACGGCCGATATCGACGGGGTCATGATCGTCACATTCCGTGCGAGCAGCATCCTCGACGCCGTGACCATTGACCGCATGTCGACCAACCTGAAGGAGCTCATCGCCGCGGCGCCCACCGAGCGGTTCATCTTCGATTTCGACCGCGTGACCTATCTCTCCTCCAACGCCCTTGGCATGCTCATCGGCCTCAACAAGCGCGTCGTCCAGCGCAAGGGCGAGATCAAGCTGGCCGGCATCAACAACGACGTCATGGAGGTCTTCAAGATCACCAAGCTCGACACCGTCTTCGACATTTACAAGGATCCGGTGTCCGCCATCGAGGCCTACCGCAAGAACCTGTAACGCCGGAAGGGGAGGGCGATGGGCCAGTCCAGGTCCAAGGCGGTGCTCCGCTGTCGCGCCCACGGGCACACGCGGGTTCTCTCGGTCGAGATTCCCGAGGTGTACCAGGCGGATGCGATCCTTCAGCTTTCGCACCAGATCCGCAAGGCGATCGAGGACGCCGGCCCCGAGAGCCGCTTCATCCTCGACCTCGCGGCCGTCCGGTTCCTTACCAGCGCCGCCATCGGCATGATGACCAACATTCATTCTCACCTGAAGAGCCGCGGGTATGCGTTCGCGGTGGCCGGCGCCGCCGGCGAGGTGGCCACGGTCATCCGGACCGTTCGCCTGGGCGAGGTCATGCCCGTATTCCCGACCCTCAAAGAAGCGCTCGAGGATTTTCGATGCTGCTAGCGCCTCCGCAGGAGGCAGGTGTGATGTGGCCGGTATGACCGACGTCTGGACGATCCGCGGGGGAATGCTGTTCGACGCCGCGGGCGGCCTCGGCCGCGCCGACCTCGCGATCTCCGCCGACGGCCGCATCAGCCGCATCGCTCCTGCGCTGCCGCCCGCTGCGCAGGATCTCGACGCCACGGGCCTCGTGGTCTCCCCCGGTTTCATCGACATTCATTGCCACAGCGACTTCTCGGCCTTCGTGTACCCGCGGGCCGAGTCGAAGATTCTCGCGGGCGTTACGACCGATGTCTCGGGCAACTGCGGCGTCAGCCCGTTTCCGCTGGTCGGCGAGTTTCGCGCCCGCCGCGCCGCCGAGTGGGCCCCGCACGGCCTGGCGGTCGACTGGGAGACGCCCCGCGAGTACTACGCCCGTGCCGAGGCCGCGCCGTGCAGCGTCAACCGCGTGGAACTGGCCGGCCACGGGGCGATTCGCGCCGCGGTCGTCGGCTACGCGGGGCGTCCGACGGATGCCGCGGAGCGCCGGCTCATGCGGCAGCTTCTGGAGGAAGCCCTGGAGGCCGGCGCGTGGGGGCTTTCGTCGGGCCTGCTCTATCCGCCCGGCTGCTACGCCGACGCCGCCGAGTTGGCCGACCTGGCCGGGGTCGTCGCCGCCGCGGGCGGGTTCTACTCCAGCCACATCCGCAACGAGGGCGACCGTCTGCTGGA
This sequence comes from Planctomycetia bacterium, assembly GCA_003170085.1. Lineage (GTDB taxonomy): Bacteria > Planctomycetota > Phycisphaerae > FEN-1346 > FEN-1346 > FEN-1346. The sequence continues at coordinate 50,156 of PMZT01000215.1, forward strand.
GGCCATCGACGAGTTTCTCGACGTCCTTCGCCGCTCGGGCGTGCGCGGCCAACTCAGCCACCTGAAGGCGGCCGGCCAACGCAATTGGCCCAAGACGGCCGACGCCCTCCGACGCCTGCGGGCGGCGCGCGAGGCCGGCATCGCCGTCACCGCCGACCGGTACCCGTACCTGGCGAGCATGACAGACCTCGACTCGATGCTCCTGCCCGACTGGGCCGTCGAGGGCGGCACCGAGAAAGAGCTAGCACGTCTGGCCGATCCGGCAACGCGCCGGCGCCTGCGCGACGAGATCCTCGCCGCGCATCCGGAACCCGAGTACTTCGAGTGGATCAGGGTCTCCGACGTGAGCCACGCCGGGCCGCAAACGGCCGTGGGGCGCACGCTGCGGCAACTGGGCGAGGCCGCCGGCCGCGACCCGCTCGAGGTGGCTTTCGACCTGATCCTCGAGCACCGCACGCAGGTGGGCGCGGTGCATTTTTCGATGAGCGACGAGAACCTGCGCGATATCCTGCGTGAGCCGTACGTGGCCATTGGCTCCGATTCCAGCCTGCGGCGCGTGCCTGGGGCCGGCGAGACGGGCGGCTCGGGCCTCGCGCATCCGCGGGCCTACGGCACGCCGGAGAGGTTCCTAAGTACATACGTTCGTGATGCCGGGCTGATGGACTGGCCGGAAGGCATCCGGCGCCTGACGCGATTGCCGGCCGACGTGGTGGGCCTTGCCGACCGCGGACGCCTGGCCGTGGGCGCCTGGGCCGACGTGGTCGTCTTCGACCGCCAGGCGCTGGCCGACCGCGCCACGTACGAGCAACCGGCCGTGTCGCCGGCGGGCATCCGCCACGTATTCGTCAACGGCGAGCGCGTTGTCGCCGACGGCAGCCACACCGGCGCCACGCCGGGCCGGGTTCTCCGAAGAGGAATATCATGAAGCCGCGCATTGCGATGACGTCGAGCCTGGGTGAGCTGGAGGGGCGCACGCGTGTCCACGTGCCCGTTGCCTACGTCGATGCCGTGGCCGGTGCGGGCGCCGCGCCGCTCGTGTTTCCGGCGCTGGAGGATGAATCGGCGATCGACGACCTGCTCGACGCCGCCGATGGGCTTCTCCTCACGGGCGGCGCCGACCTTGACCCGTCCGCATGGGGCGAGCCGCTCCATCCCAAGGCCGACGTTATGGACCCGCGGCGCCAGCGAACCGACCTTGCCCTGATCGCCCGGGCCGAGGCGCGCGGCATGCCGGTCCTCGGCATCTGCCTCGGGTGCCAGGAGATGGCCGTGGCCCGCGGCGGCCGGCTCATCCAGCACCTGCCCGACGAGCCCGGCGTCCGCATGGATCATAGCGGCGGCAAGGGCGAGCGGGTTCGGCATGGCGTGATGATCGAGGCGGCGTCGCGCCTGGCGAGGATCGTCGGCGCCGGGCCGCTGGAGGTCAATAGCACGCATCACCAGGCGGTGCGCGAGCCGGGGCGCGGCATGAAGATCGTCGCGCGGGGCACCGATGGCGTCATCGAGGCGATCGAGGACCCCACGCCCGGCCGGTTCTTCCTGGCCGTCCAGTGGCACCCGGAAGACCTGTGCGCCGAGCCGCGGCACCGCGCGCTCTTCGAGGCCCTGGCCCGCGCCGCCGCCGAGTGGCGAAAAGAGAAGTGACCCGGCCGAGGGGTACGAAGAACGCGCCGTAGGGGCGGCCCCGTGTGGCCGCCCGCCGTGAAGCCCCGTGGGGGAAGCGATGGGCACCGACGCCGACGCATTCCCGCTCGCCAAGTCGCCGCCCGTCCGGCGTTATGAGCCGCTGGCGCCGGTGGCCGTGGCCCTCATTATCGGCATCATCGCCGGCGACGGGCTTGGCGGGGGCATGCTCCTCTGGTGCGGCGTGGCCGCGACGGCCGCGGCGGTGTGGGGCGTTCTGTACCTGCGCGGCGTGAGCGACCGGTGGCTGCTCGTGCCGCTGGCGATCCTCATCGCGGCGGCGGGTGCGGCGCGCTATCGCGCCGGCGTCGATCCGGCGCCGGACGACGTGGCGCGGCTGGCGACGGCCGGTCCGCGGCTGATGGTCGTCGAGGGGATTCTGGCGAGCTCGGTCCGGCAGTCGTCGCCGCCGTCCGACGTGTTCCTGCCGTCGATTCCCTATTATGTCCATAGCAACGCAACGCTCGACGTGGCCCGCGCCCAGGTCGACGGGCGGTGGGTGCCCGCGAACGGCTCGGTGCGGCTGGTCGTGCGCCAAGCGATGCCCGAGCGCGGCCTGCCCGAGCTTGGCGACCGCGTCCAGGTCATTGGCGCGTTGCTGCCGTTCGGGCAGCCGTCGAACCCCGGCGCCTATGACGTTGGCGCGTATCTTCATGCCCAGGGCGTGCGGGCGTTCTTTCGCACGAATCGGTGGGCGGCGGTCCGTGTGACGGAGCCTCGGGCCGACAAGGTCCTCGTGGCCCTCGGGGCGTTTCAGCGGTGGGCCGTGGAGCGGCTCGACGGCCTGCCGACGGAGCAGGGGCGGGCGATCGTCGCGGCCATGCTCTTCGGCCGGCGCGACCTCCTGGACTTCGACTCTGGCCAGGTGCATGGCGAGGAGATCGAGCACGCCTTCTTCGCCACCGGCACGACGCACTACATGGCGGTGTCGGGGTTCAACGTGGCGCTCGTCGTGGCGCCGGTGCTTCTGCTCCTGCGCCTGCTGGGCATCGGGCGGCGCGTAACGGCTGTGATCGTGGCGGCCACGGTCCTCGCGTTCCTGTTGATGACCGAGCTTGAGCCGCCCGTGCTGCGCGCCTCCATCCTGTTCTGGGTGGTCTGCCTGGGCTGGCTGCTCGGCCGGCCGGCGCTCAGTTTCAACACGCTTGCCGCGGGGGTGATCGTGGTGCTGCTGGCGCGGCCGGGCGACCTTTTCTCGGCGAGCTTTCAACTCTCGTTCCTCGCGGTTCTTGGGATGCTGTTCGTCGTGCGGCGTATCGAGGAATCGCTGCTCAGTCCATTCCGTGAGGCCCACGAGCTTGCCCATCCGGGCCGGCCGCCGGGCTTCTGGTACCGGCAGGTCGTCGTGGGGATGCTGCTCGTCTCGGTCGGGGCGACGATGGTCAGCCTGCCGGTGATCGCGACGCGGTTCCACGTGGTCTCGTGGCTGTCGCCGCTCGCGAGCGCGATCCTGTTTCCGATCGTGTTCGTGCTGACGGTGGCCGGCATGGCCCTTGCAGCGTTCGGCTGGATCGCCCCGTGGCTGGGCCAGGTGCTGGCCGTTCTGACCGACGGCCTCGGCCGAACGATCGCCGGCGTCGTCCTGGCCCTTGCGAAGGCGCCGGGCGCGTACTTCTACGTGCCCGACATCTCGCCCGCCTGGCTCATCGTGCTTTACACGCTTATGATTGCGTGGGTGGCGCGAGAGCGGCTGGGCATTCCGCGCCGGCGTCTGGCGATCGTCGCCCTGGCCGCCGCCACCCTCTTCGTCTGGACGGCCGGCCACCACGCGCCGCGGGCCACCCGCGCCACGTTCGTGGCCGTGGGCGCGGGCAACTGCAATTTTCTTGAGCTTCCGAACGGCCGCAACATCCTGTACGACGCCGGCTCGTCGCTCTCGAACGTTCGCGCCGCCCAGACGGCGATCGCCCCGGCCCTGTGGTCGCGCGGCATCGGACGGGTCGACGCCGCGTTCTTCAGCCACCCGCATTTCGATCACTTCAAGGACATCCTGCCGCTGGTCGAGCGATTCGGCGTGCGGCAGGTTTTCGTGCCGCCGACGTTCCTGCGGAAGCGTCTGAAGAGCGACAAGGCGGTGGTGCAGGCGCTTCTGGCGCGCGGCGTGCAGGTCGAGTTTTTTGGCGCGGGCGATGAACTGGCCGGCACCGGCGACGTGAACATCCGCGGCATCTGGCCGCGCGGTCCGGCGGCGGTAACGAAGTCGCTCAACCTTGGGTCGCTCGTGCTCCAGGTGACCGACGGCCCCCGGCGCCTGCTGCTGACCGGCGACCTCACGCCCGGCGGCATGGAGGCGCTCGCGCGGGCCGAGCCGGGCCTTCGGGCCGATGCGGCGCTCTGGCCGCATCACGGGCACGATCCGGACGCGTTCGGCCGGTTCGCCGCCGCCGTGGGCGCCCGCACGGTGGTCATCTCCGACGGCCGGCCGTTTCTGCCGCGCGCCAGCCCGCCGTGGCTGCGCGCGCTCGGCGGCAAGTGCTATCACACGGGCGAGGACGGGGCGGTGACGCTCGAGCTTCGCCCGGCGGGCGTCTATGCCGAGACGTTCGCCGGCGGCCCGCAGGTGCTCTGCGATCTTCCGGAGCCGGAGGAGGATGCGGATTCGGCGGACGACTAGAGCAATTCACGTGTGCCCGTAGCCCTATGCGCGGCGGGTCTCCCGACCCGCCGCGTTCCCGGCGGCCGCGTCGCGCGACTGAAACGCGGTGGGTCGGGAGACCCACCGCGCAAAGTCTCGACCCGCCGCGCAGATCTGTTCCCTGCACGGCCTAATACTACAACGCTATGAATTTCAACCGACCAGCCCCGTAGGGGCGTTTTTCTTAGCCCAGGGCGAAGACGAAGTCGAGCCCTGGGTAAGCGTGCCCCCCGGGCAGGGCCAAGCCCCATCGGGGCGCCTTGCCGAACGATTGGCAGCCGGACGCATCGGCCCAAGGCGCCCCGATGGGGCTTGATAGCCGAATTGCTTATGCATACCCAGGGTTCGGGCTTCGCCCATCACCCTGGGCTAAAAAAGACGCCCCTTGCGGGGCTGACTGCCAATCCACGGAGCTGACCATTAGTTCACCAAGTGGCGCTGTCGTCTCAGCCTCTTCTGTTTTCCCCAATCAGTCCGTCGTTTCCGTTTTTCTCCGCGCTCTCCGCGTCTCCGCGGTGAGATCCGTTGTTTCTGTCTTTTCCGTTTTACCCCCAGTAGTCCGTCTTTTCCGNNTCTCTGCGGTGCAATCCGTTGTCTTTGTTTCTTTCGTTTTACCCCAGTAGTCCGTCGTTTCCGTTTTTCTCCGCGTTCTCTGCGTCTCTGCGGTGCAATCCGTTGTCTTTGTTTCTTTCGTTTTACCCCAGTAGTCCGTCTTTTCCGTTTTTCTCTGCGTTCTCTGCATCTCTGCGGTGCAATCCGTTGTTTCTGTTTTTTCCGCGGTCAAACCTGCCGCGAAGACACCGTCAGGAACGGCTCGGCCATCACAAGGTTCATCGTCGGCGTGACCTCGTCGAAGATCGCCAGGATCGTCGCGACGATCTCCGAGCCGTCCATCGCATTAAGTTCCTTCTCGGGGATCGGATAGAAGAGCTGGAACCAACCCCACGCATCGTCGGGCACCGCACCGGCGGCGCGACGGATCGCATCGACACTGCCCCATCGCTTGCCACGGAACGCCTTGTAACCCTCGAACGTGCCGCCGATACCCGCCGTGAAGCCCTCGACGGTCACGAGCCGCCGCAGTTCTTTCTCAAGCGGCGTGCCCTTGCGGAGGCCCTTCACGAGGCGATAAAAATCCCAGTCCTTCTCGGCATACACGTCATCGGCGGCGCCGCGCTTGCGGCCGGTCCGCAAGGCCGCCCGCTCGATCTGGAGGCCCGCCGCCAGGTGCCGCTCGTCGCGCTCCAGACTGATATAGAACTTGGCACAACTGAAATTGTAGCCGCTGGAGAGGGGCTTGGCGTCGCGGTCGGCCCGCACAACCCAGCAGATCCATTGCCAGTACACGCCGCGGCCCCACTTGTCGATGATGAAGTCCCGCCCGTGCCGCTCCACCAGGTCATGCTTGATGATCTGCGTGATGCGTTCGTTCGGCTCGAGATTGCCCATGCGTATGCCGCGCTCGAAATCCAGGAACTCCCGCCTGAACGCCGGACGAACGGGGAGCGGAGGGACGGCGAGAATCTTACGGGCCTTGGCCATATTTTGCGCCTCCGAAGAATACGCCGTTCATATCGCCCCTGAAGGGGTGGCCAGGAAAAACAGTCACACCCCATTCTATCCCAGCCGCCTCAAGGTGCCGACACTTCAGCCCCCGAAGGGGGCGACCAGATAATAGCCCACGGCGTAAGCCGTGGGAACACACGCGGACCCCACCTCATTCCTCTTTTGTTGAGCCCCCGAAGGGGGCGCCAGAGGCGCCTCACCATTACGCCCATATATATCTCTCGTCATACGGAATCCCGTGCCGCTTCAAGAGGGCGATGAACTCTTCCTGAAAGGTCATTCGCCGGTGATGCGTTTCCTGTTCCTGAATGTACCGGGCAACGGCATCGCGCGTCGACTCGCTGACGCTGAAAACGCCGTATCCCGTCTGCCAGGCGAAATCGCGGCGGTCCGGCCACGTGTCGTGAACCCACCGGGAGGAATTGGCCTTAAGGTCGCGCAAGGCATCGGCCGCGCACATCGTGGGCGGCATCGACAGGAGCAGGTGCACATGGTCGGCCGCGCCGCCGACCGTCAGGGCCTTGGCCCCCAGTTCGCGGGCGATGCCGCCGAGGTAAGGGAAAAGCCTCTCGCGGCATTCGCCGGCCACAAACGGCGCGCGATCCTTGGTGCTGAAAACGGCGTGGTTCAGCAGGCAGGCAAAGGAGTGTGACATGTTCTGACCGCTCCGTCCTCGTGCCACATATCTTGACCCGGGTAACGCCGCGGGAGTGCCACGCGGAGCGTCCGCCGGAACCCCCAAAGATTCTGCCGCCCCTAAAGGGGCTATACAACCAAAAAACAAATTGTGATTGGTTCGCCCTCCCCACCCACGGCTCACGCCGTGGGCTATTTTCTTAAGCCCCCTTCGGGGGCAGTGGAAGGCAATAAGGGATGTGCCCGACCGACAATCCACCCTTTCCCCCGCGGGGCGAAAACCGTGCCTCGAAAAACGGCGGCTAACGACACCGTCCTCAACCTGCTATAATACCCGCCGTATGAGCCTTTTCAATGAGAGCGAGCGGCGGGCCATCCTCAAGAACGCGCCCCTGGCGGTGCGGATGCGGCCGCGCACCCCCGACGAGTTCGTGGGCCAGTCGCATTTCTTCGGCCCGGGCAAGCTCCTCCGCCGCATGATCGACGCCGACCGTCTCCAGAGCGCCATCTTTTTCGGCCCGCCCGGCACCGGCAAGACGAGCCTGGCCGAGGTGATCGCCGGGCGCCTGAGCGCCGCCTTCGAGCAGATGAACGCCGCCATGGTGGGCGTGAAGGAGGTGCGCGAGGTCCTCGAACGCGCCCGCGACCGCCTCCTCACCACCCGCCAACGCACGGTGCTTTTCCTTGACGAGGTCCACCGCTTCAACCGCGCGCAGCAGGACGTGCTGCTGCCCGACGTGGAGAACGGCATCGTCCTCCTCGTCGGCGCGACCACCGAGAATCCGTTCTTCGCCCTGAACGCGCCGCTGGTTTCGCGGAGCCAGATTTTCAGGTTCGAGCCGCTGACCGAGGACGACATCCGCGCGCTCCTGGCCCGCGCCATCGCCGACCCGGAGCGCGGCCTGGGGCGGTATCGCGTGCGCGTGACCGATGAGGCACTCGCCCACTGGGCGAAGATTTGCGACGGCGATGCGCGGCGGGCGCTCACGGCCCTTGAGATCGCCGTGCTCAGCCAGGTGAAGAATCCCCTGGCCCCGCCCGAAGAGGCCGGCGAGATCGCGATCGACCTCGCGATCGCCGAGGAGTCGATCCAGCAGAAGGCCATCGTGTACGACGGCACCGGCGACGAGCATTACGACGCCGCCAGCGCGTTCATCAAGTCGATGCGCGGCAGCGACCCCGACGCCGCCCTCTACTGGATGGCCCGCATGTTGGAGGCCGGCGAGGACCCGCGATTCGTCGCCCGGCGCGTGGTCATTTGCGCCGCCGAGGACGTGGGCAACGCCGACCCGGCGGCCCTGATGCTGGCCGTGGCGGCGATGCACGCCACCGAGTTCGTGGGGATGCCCGAGGCCCGCATTCCGCTGGCCGAGGCCGTGACGTACATCGCGTGCGCCCCGAAGTCGAACGCCGCCTACCTGGGCATCGACCGGGCGATGGCCGACGTCCGCGAAGGCCGCACGGTGCCCGTGCCCATGCACCTCCGCGACACGCACTACAAGGGCGCCGAGAAACTGGGCCATGGCAAAGATTATAAGTATGCCCATGATTTCGCCGGCGGCGTGGCGCCGCAGGACTACCTGGGCGTTGACCGGACCTACTACGAGCCCACCGAGCACGGCCACGAGGCGAAGCTGAAGGCCCGGCTGGAGCAGTTCAAGCGGATGCGCCACGGAGAAACAGATTGCACCGCAGAGAACGCGGAGAACGCAGAGAAAGACGGGAAAAGGGGTAAAAACAAAAACAAGGAAGAACGGCCTGAACGCAAGGAAACGGCGGAATGATGATTAAGAATCTGTCTCAGAACGGCCTTTGTTTGTG
>PMZT01000078.1 GCA_003170085.1 Planctomycetia bacterium
TCGGGCGTGAACTGGATGCGGTTGAACTTCAGCTTCAGCACGCTGGCGATGGTCGAGATGAGCAGCGTCTTCGCAAGGCCGGGCACGCCCACCATGAGGCAGTGGCCGCGCGAGAACATCGCCAGGAGCAACTGCTCGATGACTTCTTCCTGGCCGATGATGACCTTGTGGATCTCCTGCAGGACCATGTTGCGGGCATGGCCAAGCTGCTCGATGACCTTGAGTTCCTCGGGGCTGTGGGTCGTTGCTGCCAAGAAAAGCCTCCTTGCCTGAAAGAAGAGTGACGGATACCGCAAGAAAATGACTAGGTGACTATGGAACAAGATAACCAGGCAAGAGACGCTCCGTTGGCCGTGTCTGTAACCTGATCACCTAGCTACCTAGTCACCTAGTCACTGTTTTCGGTTCAACGCAAGGCCTGCGCGGCCTAGTGCGTCATCGCATAGATCAGGATGTTGGTGCCCAGTTGCAGGGCGTCGTTGCTCACGTACTCGCGGGCGTACGGATTCGGGGCGCCCGACCAGCCGTTCACAAAGCCCATCGGGCTGTAGATCACGCGAAGCTGGTTCTCGAGGCTGATGCCCTCCAGGGTCGGCCGGTCCAGGCCCGGATGATCGTGCAGCACCAGGGGCGTGTACTCCACCTTCTGGATCGGGAACACGCTGCGATAAACCGGGTGATCCAGCGGCACGCGCTCGAGCTTCTGGTCCGGCAGGACGCGGGCGATCTCGCGCCGGAAGGCATCGTCGAACGCCTTGCGGCCGCAGCACGAGTTGGCCACGAGCACGCCGCCGGCGGCCAGGTAACGCCTGAGGTTGTTCACTTCCTCATCGGCCAGTTTGAAGTCGTCGTGGCCGGTCATGTACAGGATCGGGTGCGCGAAGGCATCGATGCTCCGGAGGTCCACGTTCTCCTTCTTGAACTGGACGCTGACGGTGGTGTTCTCGGCCAGGTACTTCATGAGCGACGCCAGGCTGGCGGGCTGCGTGTCCCAGTCGCCGCCGTGCACGACCTGGGCGATGACGAGCTGATCGCGCGTGGCCTCGCCCTTCTGATGATAGACCTTCTCGGTCGCCAGGAACCGGCCCAACTCGTACGTGGCCAGCGCGTACGTGATAATGTTGGCGCCGATCTTGCGCGCCGAATCCGGCAGATACCGCTTACCGGTCTCGTGGACGTGGCCGTCCCAGCCGCACGAGCAGTCATAGCCGCCCGTGTAAATGATGGCGGCGCGGCAGCCGATGGCGGTGGCTTCGAGGTGCGGCACGTCGTCCCATTCCTTGATGCCTTCCTTCAGGCGGACGGTGGTGATCGGGTAAAATGAGGAGTAGAGCGGATGATCCATCGGCAGCGGCAACAGGGCCCGCCGCGGGAAGATCTCCTGGGCCAGGTCGCGGAACGCGCGGTCGAAGTCCTTCGATCCGCAGCAGGCGTCGCCCAGGATCGTGCCGCCGTCGGTGCAATACTGGCGGAGCTTGGCCACGATCTCGGCGGGCAGCTTGAAGCCGTCGTGACCGGTGAAGTACAGGATGGGCAACTCGGTCGGATCGTAGGAGAACTGGGCCAGGTCGGTGTCGACCGCGCGATAACGAATGTGCAGTTGCTGATTGGTCCACTGCAGGAGGTTGCGGATATCGGCCGGGTCGGTCATCCAGTCGCGATAGCTCGACCGCTGGCCGTTCTCGGTGACCCACTTGACGTCGCCCAGAATGACCTTGCCGACGAGGGCGGGGGGGCTGGGTTCGCGCTTCTTCTCGCTGCGCCTGAGGGGCGTGGCGGGCAGAGGCAGCGGCGGGAACGACTCGCCGCCCGTCCGACGTTCGGGCTTGGCCGGCGGCGGCGGGCCGCACGTGCGCGTCTGGGCGCCGACATCCACCGCGAGCGACGCCATCAGCGCCGCCATGACTCCGTACATCAGGAACCGCGCGGTCCGACTCATCTGGCTCTTCGACAAAGACATGGCCGCTCCTCGCGCTAAGGGCCGTGGCTCACGCCGGCAGGCAGCCTTCCGATAGGCCGCCGTGCGGCGCTCGACCGGCCCGCTATCCATTCAATCGACAAATGCACCGGAAGTACCGTTGAAAATCGGCGCTAGACTCCCCGCGCTCCGGTACTACCCATAGGATTATACTGCATGCCCCCCCCATTTGTTGCCAGAAAACCGCCGTGGGTGACGTTCGCGCCGTGAGAAAGACTTCACCGCAGAGACCGCTGAGAACGCAGAGAAAAACGGAAAAGACTTACAACCTGGGGTAAAAAGGAAAAGGCCAAGACGAAAGACGTCACCGCGGTAAAATTCTTCGTCTTGGCCGCTTCTGTTTTTCCCAATCAGTAAGTCGTTGCTGTTTTTCTCTGCGTTCTCTGCATCTCTGCGGTGAAATCCGTAGTCTGTTTGTCTTTGCGCTTTGCGATGAATCCGAACGGCGGAGGACGAAAAAAACGGAGCCGGGTCGGCCCCGCGCCGGCCCGGCTCCCTGCCCGACTGCCAACGTCCTGCGATAGACCTCCGCAAATGCGGGCTACCAGCCCCGATGGCTAGAGCCCTAGTTCTTCGATGAGACGGCGGACGGTCCCGTCGACACGTTCCGGCGTCTCGAGTTGTCCGCTCGCAATGAGTGCCCGCATCTCCTGAACCTTCTCAAAGCGGATGTCGGGCATGCGGCTGATCTTCTCCAAGAGGCGCATCGCTTCGGCTTCGTCCGGGGCCTCGACGAAAGGAGGAGGCGCCGGCTCTCCGACCGAAGGCTGGCTCTCAAGATCCTGCCGCATCAGTTCGCGTTCTTCGTTACTCATCTTCTGCTCCTGCTCCTTCCGCGACTTGCCCGGCCTGGCGATGGCTTCGGACTTGTCCGCGATTCCCGGTTCCTCTGGAGGCATGGGTCAGCCGTTCAGTTCCGGGTACGGCCCCTTGGTGAATCCTTCCCTGGTACTCACGTTCGTTCTATCAAAGTCTCTTGATTGATTTTCCCTCTTCTCACCTGTCACATCGACTCAATATCGGCGCGGCTTGAGGCGGGCCTCCCGCGTGATTGTTGACCGTAACATCTTATACATCAAGGGGTTACGCCGGAAAGAGGCAATTCGGTGAAATATTCTCAAGGAATTTTTGTGGCCGAAAAGGGGCATATTTGGTTCACTGGTTTTGCTAAACCCCCCAGCTTAACATTTGGCCCTTTTGGGGCTTGGCCCTGAAGACCGACCGAGCGTATACGTTTGAGTTCACAATTCGACGGAATTCCGTTGCTTTTGCCCCTGCGAATCGGGCTTTATAGCGGTCTAAGGCAGATGCCGCCACATGACTTTACCGGAGAAGGAGATTCTTATGCCCCTCATTGCGCTTGCCGAAGGCCCGTATGGGCGGGAACGCGCTCGCAACGCGCGCCAGGGGTTGAATCGCGTATTCGCGACGGGTACGATAAGCCGGGTCGTATAACTTCGCGGGTGGGACGGGTCGGAGGAATCGTCGATGGCGGGGCGAAGGTTGTGGCTGGCGATCGGAGCAGGGGGTCTTGCGCTGGCGATGCTGGCGGCAGGCCATTTTGCGCGCCAGGCCAGCGGCGCTCCGGCGTCCAAGGCGGCCGGCGGCTGGCTGACGCGGAATGACGGCGAGTACAGCATCGTCGAGACGCCGCACTACATCGTTAAGACGGATCACACGCCGGACGTGGCCCAGTTGGTCGGTCAGCACCAGGAGGCACTGTTCCTGGAGCTTTACCGCCGCATGGCGGGCGCGAGGCCGATCGCCTCGCTGGGCGGCCGGGTCGAGATCATGGTGTTCCGCACCAAGCCGAAGTACCTCCTGGTGATGGGCAAGGACGCCGAGGGTTCGCAGGGCCAATTCGATCCGAAGAATAACCGCATCGGCGTGTGGGGTCCGCCCGACGAGATGGACCTGGTCCTCGAGGTGCTTCGCCACGAAACGACGCACCAGTTCGTCGGGCAGTTCATCGGCAACCGCTGTCCCATCTGGCTGAACGAAGGCCTCGGCGAGTTCTTCAAGTACTCGCAGTTCTCCGGCGGCCAGTTGACCACGGGCCAGGTGCCGGGGCGCGTGCTGCGCAGTCTCCAGGCGGCGCTCGACAACGACAGCTTCATCAGCGTGTCGAAGATGCTGGCCCGGACGAGCAAGGAATGGGTCGACGAAGTGAAGGCCGCCGGCGATAAGGCCGATAAGGCCGAAGCGGCCGCCAAGAGCGCCAAGAGCGAAAAGGGCGGCAAGAGCGACAAGGGCGGCTCGGGCGGTACGGGCACTACGGACACCACAACCGGCTCCGGCGGCACGAGTGGCACAAGCGCCAAGACCAAGAAGGGCGACGAGGCCGAGATTCAGTACAACGAGGCCTGGGCCATGGTCCACTTCCTCCAGGGGGCCGACAAGGGGAAGTATCAGGGACCGTTTCTCCAGTACATCTACTTCCAGTCGAAGGGCCAGGGCCAGGGCGCCTGGGAGAAGTGTTTCGGGCCCGACACGGCCGCCTTCGATAAGCTCCTGCGCGAGTACATCAAGAACCTCAAGCCCACGGTCACAGTCGAGTGCCGGTTGAACCTCAGGCTCCTCGGTAAGTGGGCCATCGAGCATTACCAGGACGCGGCGGTCTTCAAGGATATGACCACGTTTCACCAGGCGGCCATCTCGGGCAAGCTCGGCGGCTGGCACGTGGGGTCGTACAGCTTCGCCGATTCCGAGTCGATCAAGACGCTTTTCCATTGCCCGGAAGACAAGTCGTCGGCCGAGACGTGCAGCTATGAGATGGCGCCGGGCAAGTCGGGCGAACCGCCGATCATCCGGTGCCGCCACCACGGCGGTTTTGTCTATGAGACCTCGTACGTGAAGGAAGAGAAGACCGACAACCTGAAAGTGGAGGTGGTCGCGCGGTCGGTGACCTCGGTTCCGCCGCCGGCAACGACGCCGGCCGGCCGGTCCGGCCCGTCCAGGACTGCCCCCACGTCCTCCAAGGAGCGCCCGGTTCCTGCCGCGGCGAACACACAATGATCGACGGCGTCAAAGTCACCCCCCTCAAGCCCATTGCCGATGAGCGCGGCCGCCTGATGGAGATGTTCAAGTCGACCGAGCCGGACTTCGAGAAGTTCGGCCAGGTCTACCTGACCACGGCCTACCCCGGCGTTGTCAAGGCGTGGCACTTTCACAAGAAGCAGACCGACAACTTCGTGTGCGTGCAGGGGATGATGAAGGTCGTCCTGTACGATTCGCGCGACGGTTCGGCCACGCGCGGCGAGGTCAACGAATTTTTCCTGGGCGTGTGGAGCCCCCTGCGACTGCGCATTCCGCCGGGCGTGTACCACGGGTTCAAGTGCATCTCGACGTGCGAGGCGCTGATCATCAACACGCCCACCGAGGCGTACAACCCGAAGGACCCCGACGAGTATCGCCAGCCCGCCCACACGACCGACATCCCGTACGACTGGGATCGGGTCGATAAGTAGCGGGCTTCGCGGCAGGGGAACTCGCGGGGTGCCATGCTTTCGCTTGTACGTGTTTAGCCTACACCCAAACACACGGGGCGGGCGGCCCGCGAGAGCCGCCCGCCCCGTTAAGCGCATCCTGTCCGCCGCATTGCCATCGCCAGGCGGCTGACCTGCCTAGGCCGTCCGGCGTTTACGGATGTACCCCGCCAGGCCGCCGATGCCCAGCATCAGACCTGCCATCGTCAGGGGCTCGGGAATCGTCGCGCCAACAATCGGATTGTAGGAATCGTTGTACTGGAAAGAGACGATGTCGGAGTTCTCATAGTCGCCTCCCGTACCGGCCGTGAAACCCACGTACGCATTCGTCTGCCCGAGAATGGAAGTCAGGTTCAGACCGCTCCGCGAAAGCGTTGGAGCCGTTGGCCGGACGCCGGTCTCATTCGCCCGCACCTCCAAGGTCTGGGTCGCGTCGTTGTAGTCAACCCATGCGTACCAGAGTTGGTGGTTGTCGAAATTATCGGGCGATATGTTGACAGCCGTCAGGGAAGTCATGCTGCCGTTCTGGTCGATCCCGATGTGGTTGCTGCTGGGGTCACCGTACTCTGTGTTCTGCCACGTGTCAAACTCGATGCCCACGCTGTGCTGGATGCCCGCATATCCGATGCCGCCGCCGGTCGAGCCCTGGCTGGAACTGACCGACTGGACCACGAAAACAAGCCCGTCTGCGCCGACACTGCCCGCTGGGTCAGTCCCCCCGCCGGGGTTCGTAATGCGGAACGTGAAGGCCGCACTGAAACTCGACGCATTGAGCATGGTCTGGCTGAACGCGCTGCCGGACCTGCTGCCGGAGGCCGGCACCAATTGAAGGACCGGGGTCGAGTCGATCCCGTTGTTATACCCGACTATGGCGCTGCCGTTTAGCGCCAAACCAGGAGTACCCGTAGGGAAACTGGTGTATACCACCGTGGTCGCCCCGGCCTGCGAAATCCCGAAAAACAAGATCAGCGAGAAAACGGAACCAACAGCCAATCCGTAAACCGAGTATCTCATAGCGTCCTTCCTCCTGTTGTACGGCGCACCGCTCTCACGACCGATCACCGCGGATCAGACTCGGCGATGGCATAAGGTTAGGTGGCCAGCATAGGGCGGGCTGATACGATGCCTCTACACTCTCCCCAAATCCTGGCCAAGGCTCTCGCCCAGTACTAATAGCACAGATTTCGGAAAAGTCAAACCGCGGGGAAAAAATTTTTGCCGCAGCCGTGCAATGGGTGTGCCAAGCTTTTCTGGCAACCCCTGTTGCGGTGGGTGGCATGCCCACGCCGCTGTTTGCGTGGGCATGTTCTGCCCCGGTCGCACATCATGCCCACGCAACGGATGGC
>PMZT01000137.1 GCA_003170085.1 Planctomycetia bacterium
AGTCGAGGTCGCACTCGGGATCCGGATTCTCGAGGTTGATCGTCGGCGGCGCGATCTGGTCGCGCAGGGCCAGGGACGTGGCGATGAACTCGACGCCGCCGCTGGCGCCCAGCAGGTGGCCGACCGACGACTTCGTGCTCGAGATGGCCAGCTTCCGGGCGTGCTCGCCAAAGACGCTCTTGATGGCCTTGGTCTCGGCGATGTCGCCCAGCGGCGTTGAGGTGCCGTGCGCGTTGATGTAGTCGACATCCTCGGGGCCGATGTTCCCGTCCTTGAGCATCTGGCGCATCGAGCCCGCGGCGCCACGCCCTTCGGGCTCGGGCTGGACGATGTGGGATCCGTCGCCGCTCATGCCGAAGCCGATGACCTCGGCGTAAACCTTGGCGCCGCGTTTCATGGCGTGCTCGTATTCCTCGAGGACGACGATGCCGGAGCCCTCGCTCAGGACGAAGCCGTCGCGGTAGCGGTCGAACGGACGGCTGGCGCGGGCGGGCTCATCGTTGCGGGTCGACAGGGCCCGGGCGGTGCAGAAGCCCGCGAGGCCCATGGGCGTCAGCGCGGCCTCGGAGCCGCCGGTGACCATGATATCGGCCTCGTTGCGCTGGATGGTCCAGAACGCCAGGCCGATGGCATTGTTGGCGCTGGCACAGGCGTTGGCGACGCCCATGTTCGGCCCCTTGATGCCGAAAAGGATCGAGATGTTGCCGGCGGCGGCGTTGATCATCAGCTTGGGCACCATGAACGGCGAGACCCGCATGGGGCCCTTCTCGATGAGCCGCGTGTGCTGCTCCTCGAATTCCATGAGGCCGCCGATGCCGCTGCCGACGATCGCGCCCGCCCGGAACGGATCAGGCAGGTTCCTGAGGTCGAGGCCCGAGTCCTTGACGGCCTGGATGGCGCCCGCCACGGCCATCTGCGAGAACCGGTCGAGGTGCCGCGCTTCGCGCTTGTCGATCCAGGTGTCCGGATTGAAGTCCTTGACCTCGCCCGCGATCTGCGCGCTGTACTCGGACACGTCGAAACCCTGGATGCGGCTGATGCCGGACTCGCCGGCCAGCAGCCGTTTCCAGAACACCTCCACCTCCTGGCCCAGCGAGGTGATGAGGCCCAGACCCGTGACTAAGACTCGCCTGGGCATCGGTTACAGGTGCGCCTCCACGTAGTCGATCGCCTGGCCGACCGTCTGGATCTTCTCGGCATCCTCGTCGGGGATGCTGATGTCGAACTCGTCCTCGAACTCCATGACGAGTTCCACGGTGTCGAGCGAGTCGGCCCCGAGGTCGTTCACGAACGACGTCTCGCGGGTGATCTGCGCCTTGTCCTGCCCCATCTGCTCCGCCACGATGTCGGTGACACGTTCTTGAATCGTTGCCAAGGTCGTTCCTCCCTACCTTCCAGTTCCCGTTTCATCTCTACTACTCATAAGTCCGCGGAGGCCCGGCGTCAAGGCGCCATGCCGCCATCCACGGGAATCACGTGGCCGGTCACGTACGAGGCCTCGTCGCTGGCCAGGAACGCGACGACGTTGGCCACATCCTCGGGGGCGCCCATGCGCGCCATCGGGATCGCCGCCAACGCCATTTCCTTGGCCTTCTCGGGCAGCACGTCGGTCATATCGGTCTTGATGAAGCCGGGCGCCACGGCGTTGCACGTGATGCCGCGCTTCGCCAGTTCCCGCGCCACCGTCCGCGTGAACCCGACGACGCCCGCCTTCGACGCCGAATAATTCGCCTGGCCGGGATTGCCCACCAGCCCCGACACGCTCGCCATGTTGACGATGCGGCCGTACCGCTGCCGCAACATGTACTTGGCGGCGTGCTTGGTCATCAGGAACGTGCCCTTGAGGTTCACGCTCATGACGAGGTCCCACATCGCCGCTTCCATCCGCAACAGAAGGTCGTCGCGGGTGATACCGGCGTTGTTGACGAGGATATCGATGCGGCCGGTCTTGTCGGCCACTTCGTCGATCATCTTCTCGACGGCCGCCTCGTCGGTCACGTCGACCTTGTACGTGAGGACCTGCTTGGCGCCGGCGGCGGCGAGCCGCTCGGCCGCCTGCTTCATCGCGTCCTCGAGGACATCCACCAGGACGACCGTGGCGCCGCCCGCGGCGAACTTCAGGGCGCACTCGTAGCCGATGCCCCGTGCGCCGCCGGTCACAATGGCCGTCTTGTCGGCAAACATCATGCAGTTGCTCCTTACGCGCCCCACACGCGGGGCGGCCCTATGCGCCCTGCAAGCAGGACGGACAAGAGTGAAAAACGACGCGCCCGGCACCGCGGGCCCTGCGCCGGTTACTTCAGCGCCGCAACCTCGGCGGCCGTTCCCAGGGCCACGGCGCCCCGGCCGACCTGTCGGTCAATCCGCTTCAAGAGGCCCGTCAGGACCCGCCCAGGCCCGATCTCGTAGAACCGATCGAAGCCGTCGGCGATGAGTTTCTGGATGCCCTGTTGCCAGCGGACCGCCCCGTCGACCTGCCGCGTCAGGAGGTCCGCCGCCGAAGCGGCCCCACTATAGTAGTCCCCCGTTACGTTTGCAACTACGGGGAAATTCAATTCCTGGAAACGCAACGTCTTGAGCTCGGCGGCCAGCTTCTCCCGCGCGGGCGTCATCAGCGGCGAATGAAAACCGCCGGCTACGGTCAACGGTACGGCCCGCTGGGCGCCCAGGGACTCGGCAATCTCGACCACCCGGTCGCAGGCCGCCTTGACGCCGCTGACCACCACCTGGCCAAGGCTATTGTAATTCGCGGGCCAGATTATACCGGCCGGGCGAGCTGCCTCGCAAATTTTTTCCGCCAGGGCCTCATCGACCCCCAGCAGCGACACCATGCCGCTGGGCTGGGCGTTGCACGCCTCCTGCATGAACCGGCCCCGCAGGTGCGTCAGCCGCACGGCATCGTCGAAACTCAGGGCTCCCGCGGCCGCCAGGGCCGTGTATTCGCCCAGGCTCAGGCCCGCCGCGGCGCCGGGCGCGAGGGCCTGGCCGGCCGGCGTGGTACGCATGGCCGCCAGCACCGCCAGGCTCGTCACGAGGATGGCCGGCTGGCTGATGTCGGTGGCCGTCAGGCGATCTTCGGGGCCCTCGAAGCAGATCTTCGACAGGCTGAACCCCAGGATCTCGTCGGCACGGTCGTACAGGGCCTTGGCCGCCGGAAACGCCGCGGCCACGTCCTTGCCCATGCCCACGGTCTGAGCGCCTTGACCGGGGAAGAGGAATGCCGTTTTGCCCATGCTGCCGGCCTCGCTTGAGTCAACAATATCCCTGTCTGCCGCTGGCACGCCAAGCTGCCAGGGTTCCACACCGCAAGCCAAGTCTAGTGTTTAATGACGGCTCCGGCCCACGTCAGGCCGCCGCCGAAGGCAATGAGGACGGCGACGTCGCCGGGGCCGAGGAGGCCCTGCCGCCGCGCCTCGTCGTGTGCAATCGCCACGCTGGCCCCGCCCGTGTTGCCGTACTTGTGAATGTTGAGGAAGACCTTCTCGGGCGGGAAACCCATGCGGCTGGTGGCGGCGTCGATGATCCGCGTGTTCACCTGGTGCGGAATGACCAGCTGCACCTGGGACGTCTGGAGGCCGCACTCCTTCAGGCACTCGTCGATCAGCTCTTCCATCTTGAGGACGGCGAACTTGAAGACCTCACGCCCGCGAATCTGCATGTAGTGCTGCCGCGCGTCGACCGTTTCGTGCGACGGCGGCCGCCGCGACCCGCCGCCCGGCAGGAGCATGAGCTCGCCGCCCGAGCCGTCGGCGTATAGAGTTGTGTAAATGATGCCCGTGTCGGGCGTGTCGGACGCCTGGACGACCGCGGCGCCGGCGCCGTCGCCGAACAGGACGCAGGTGTTGCGGTCGCTGTAGTCGGTGATCTTCGACAGGCACTCGGTGCTCACGACGAGCACCGTCCGGGCCTGGCCCGAGAGGATGGTGGCGCGGGCCTGCGACAGGGCGTACAGGTGTCCGCTGCAGGCCGCCGTCAGGTCGAACGCGCCGGCGTTCTTGCACCCCAGCCGGTCCTGGATCCAGCAGGCGGTGGAGGGCAGGACGTTGTCGGCGGTGATGGTGGCGCAGATGACCAGGTCGATGTCTTCGGGCGTGACGGCGGCGTTCTCGATCGCGCGGCGGCACGCCTCGACCGCCAAGTCGCTCGACGCCTGGCCCAACTCGGCGATGTGGCGTTCCTTCATGCCCGTGCGTTGGACGATCCACTCGTCGTTCGTGTCGACGATGCGGGCGAAGTCTTCGTTGGTCATGACCCGCTCGGGCACGAACATACCGGTACCGAGGATTTTGGCGCTGGCCGGACGGTTCACGCGTCGGTGCCTCCTGTTTGCGCCACGGCCTCGACGACCATCCGGTTGACTTGCTTGCGGGCGTACGTTTCCGCCGCCTTACAGGCGTTGGCAATGGCCCGGGCCTTGGAATTTCCGTGACAGATGATGACGATCCCCTCGACGCCCATCAGGGGCGCCCCGCCGTACTCTTCGGCATCGAGTCGGCGCTGAAGCTCCGTCAGGACCGGCGCCACCTTCGAGAGGATCGCCGGCTCCATGCCCTTGAACGATTGGTGCATGGCATGGAACACACTCTCGGCCAGCCCCTCGACGCACTTCAGGACGATGTTGCCGACGAAGCCGTCGCAGACGACCACGTCGAAACGGCCGTTGAAGATGTCGCGTCCCTCGGCGTTGCCGCAGAAATGCACGGGCGCCTTTTCAAGCAGCTCGTGCGTCTGGCGGATCAGATCGTTGCCCTTCTCGTCTTCCTCGCCGACGCTGAGCAGGCCGACGCGCGGCTTCTCGATGCCGACGATCTTGCGGGCGTACAACTCGGCCATCAGGCCATATTGAAGCAGGTGCCCGGCGCGGCAGTCGACGTTCGCGCCCACGTCCATGAGGACGACCGGCCCGCGGGACGTCGGGAAGACGACCGCGATGCCCGGCCGGCGGATGCCCGGCAGACGCTTGACGACCATGTGAGCGGCCGCGACGAACGCGCCGGTGTTGCCGGCGCTGATGACGGCGTCGGCCTGACCCTTGGCCATGAGTTCCATGGCCCGACGCATCGACGAATCGGGTTTCTTGCGGATCGCCTCGACCGGCGACTCGGCCATGCCGACCTGCTGCGAGGCGTGGACGATCTTCAGCCGATCCTCCGACGCCTTGGCGGCGGCCAGTTCGTTGCGGATGGCCGCCTCGTCGCCGACCAGGATGATCTCGTCGCCGGGCAGCAAATCACGGGCCGCCACCGCGCCGAGAACGACCTCGTGCGGGGCAAAGTCGCCGCCCATCGCATCTAGGGCCAGTCGCACGGCTTACGCCTCCTCGACCGCCAGGATCTCACGCCCGCGATAGTGGCCGCAGTTGTTGCACACCGTGTGCGGCAACTTGGCATGGCCGCACTGCTTGCACACCACGGTGCGAACCGGGATCAGGGCATGATGCGACCGCCGGATCCGCTTCCGCGTCTTCGAGGTCCGTCTTTTCGGTACTGGCATAGACACTCCTCCTTGAGCCCGCCGCCAAGGCGGCAGGGTAACTGCGCAAGTGCGTCGCCCGACGCTCTCGCCTCGGGTGCAAAGCCGCTCCAGCGGCCCACTTGAGGCCCCAAAAGCACAGGATGGTACACCGGCTCGCGCCGAGGGTCAAACAAAAAGCCCCGTACGGCAAGACCGGGCGCGGCAGGGGATGAGGAAGACCCTCAGGGAGATTCGATGCGGTCGCCCTTGACCGGCGAATAGTCGCTCTTCAGCTCCTTGCGGCCGTCCTTCGACTCCACCGCGACCTGGCGGAAAAAGCACTTGATGCCCGTGCCGTCCTGAAGCACCGGCGTATTCTGAAGGTGATAGTGCAGGTGCGGCTCCGACGAGTTCCCCGAGTTGCCGCACAGGCCCAGCACCTGGCCCGCCTTGACCTTGTCGCCGGCCTTGACGCGAATGCTCCCGAGCTTGAAGTGCGCCAGGACCGACACCTCGTGCTCCGCGTGCTGGAGGATCACGCAGTTGCCCACGGCGGCGTAACCGTTCATCGAGCCGGGGACGTTGTCGCGGACGCCCTCGATGGCCTCGGTCACGACGCCGTCGGCGGGCGCGAGGATCTCGCGGCCGAAGGCGTAGTAGTCCTCGTTCTTAAGGCCGTCGCCCTTGTGGGTCTTGCCGTCGGGGCCGATGCCGATGAAGTCGAAAGCGAACCGCTGGCCGCGGTTGTCGTGGTGCTGGTTCAGCTCCTTCGTGTCGCCGCCCCACATCACGAACCACCGGTCCTTGAACGGCAGTTGCAGCGGCGTGGCGTTACGCTCCGGTACCGGCACCGGCGGCGTGTGCGGCAGGAACCAGAGGCCGATGACCTTGTCCTTGTCATCGAGGACGAGCTTGAGGTCCAGCACGCCGCGCTCGAACCGGGCCGCAAAGACGGCCGTGGCCGGCTGCGGCAGGTCGGGGGCGTCGAGGCTCTTGATCTTGCCGTACTGAGCGGTCAGGCCGTTGAAGAATGCGTCGGACTTGTCGCGCGGCAGGGCCTTGATCATGACGTCGGCCCAGTCCTGCTGGATAGCGGCCCCGTCGCCGGCGTTGAGGGCGGCGACCAGGCGGTCGGCTACCTTCTGAAAACGGTCGGCCGGCGCGGCGGCGCACGCGGCGCCCGCCAGGGCGAGCAACGCCAGGGCGAGGAGAGTTCGACGCATGTATAATCACCTAGTGGTGCGTCAACATTGTTTTTGTGGGTGCCATGCTTTCGCGCCGTTGCGAAAGCATGGTCGTTCGAGGCCCAAGAACATGCTTTCGCAAGCGAAAGCATGGCACCCTCGGATTAGAGGGTACGCACCACCAGCCTATTTCTTGGCGGCCAGTTGGGCGCGGACGAGGTCGGGCACCTTGGCGAGCGCCCCCGGCAGCGCCGCGGGGTCCTTGCCGCCGGCCTGGCCCAGGTCGGGCCGGCCGCCGCCTCCGCCGCCGACCGACTTGGCGAGATCCCTCACGAGGTTGCCCGCGTGGATGCCCCTGGCCAGGAGGTCCTTGCTTGCGGCGGCGATGAGGTTCACCTTCTCGCCTTCGCGGCTCGCCAGGACGAGGAGCAGCGTCGGGTGCTTCTGGCGCGCGGCATCGCAGGCCTCGCGCAGGGCGTTGGCATCGGCGCCCTCGACCTCGGCGACAACGACCGGAATGCCGTCGATCTCCTGAAGCTTCTCCATGATGCCTTCAAGCCCGCCGCCGGATCGCTTCGTTACGCTGCGCGCCTCGGAAAGCTGCTTACGCAGGTCCTTGATCTCCTTCTGGAGGTTCTCGACGCGCGCCGCCAGCGTGTCAGGGCCGGCCTTGAGGACTTTGCAAAGCCCGGCCAGCCGGTCTTCCTCTTCGTGCAGGTGCGCAAGGGCGCCGGTGCCCGAGACGGCGGTGATCCGGCGTACGCCTGCCGCCACCGACTCTTCGCCCACGATCTTGAAGAGGCCGATCCTATCGATTTCATCGAGATGCGTGCCGCCGCAGAGTTCCATCGAGAAGTCGCCGATGTTGACCAGGCGGACCTCGTCGCCGTATTTTTCGCCGAAGAGGGCCATGGCGCCGCGCCGGCGGGCCTCATCGAGGGTGGTCAGCACCACGTTTACCGCGGCGCCGGCCAGGATCCGCCAGTTCACGAGGTCCTCCACCTTGCGGCGCTCGTCGGCCGAGAGGGCGGTGGGGTGCGTGAAATCGAATCGCATCCGGTCGGGCGAGACCTCCGAACCCGCCTGGTGAACGTGATCGCCCAGCACCTGCCTGAGGGCCCACTGGAGAAGGTGCGTTGCCGTGTGGTTGCGGGCGGTGGCCAGGCGCAGTTCGGGATCGACCCTCGCGCGGACGGGCTTGTGCACTTCCAGGTGGCCCTTCTCGATCTTCACGAGGTGCACGAGGTATCCGTGGTCGAGGATCGTGTCGACGACCGCCGCCGAGGCGGTGGCGCTTTCGAGGCGGCCGACGTCGCCCACCTGGCCGCCGGAGCGCGCGTAGAACGGCGTGCGGTCCAGGAGGACCTGGGCCTCGGCGCCCGCTTCGGCCGTCTCAACGCACTCATCGTCGACGAAGATCGCGAGGATCTTGGCCTCGCGCTCGGTCGACTCGTAGCCGACGAATCCGGTGCTGGGGTTCTCGCGGCGGAGGCGGTCGAGGGCCTTCCCGGCCAGGAACTCACGCTTGAAGACGATGGCTTCTTGGCCCATGCTTGAGCCGGCCCGAGACTGGGCCCGCTGCTCCTCTATCACCTTCTCGAAGTCGGCAGCGTCGTAAGTGATGTGCTTCTGTGCGAGAATCTGCTCCATGTACTCCAACGGAACCCCATGAGTGTCGTAGCACGCAAACATCGCATCGGCAAGAGTGCCAACCTGTGCGTAAGTTACTCCTTCGCGCGTCACGTGATCTGGACCATAGTGGCTCTCGATGAATTGCTTGAATTTCCGCACACCGGGCGATCCCTCATCAGCCGCAACGGCAAACCTCTTTTCCTCTTCCTCAACGATGCTAACGATGGTGGACTTGCGCTGCGTGATCTCGGGGTAGGTCCTGCCCATCGTTTGCTCAACCACGGGCACTAACTTGTAGAGGAAGGGATCCAAGAGCCCAAGCATGCGCCCATCGAGCGCCGCCCGCCGAATCAGCTTGCGCACAACGTAACCGCGGCTGACATTGCCTGGGAGCGCGCCGCCAGCGATACAGAAAGAGACCGCCCGTACATGCTCAGCGATGCGGCGGAGCCGCTGACTGGGTAGGTCTCTGGCGCCGGGGGAATAGGGGCAACCCGTCTGCGCGGCGGCGGCCTGGACGATCGGCAGCATGAGGTCGATGTCCTGCGCGCTCGGCACGCCCTGCATGATCGCCGCCATGCGCTCCAGGCCCATGCCGGTATCAATGTTTCTCGATGGAAGGGGGACGAGCTTGCCGCCTTCCTGGCGGTCGAACTGCTGGAGGACGAGGTTCCAGACCTCGACGAAGCGGCTGGAATCGTTCGCCGGCGACGAGTCGGGTTTCGTGGAGACGCCCGTGTCGATGAGGATCTCGGTGCATGGGCCGCAGGGGCCGTTCGGGCCTTTCGACGGGGCCGATTCGGGCCAGAAGTTCGACTTTTCGTCGAACCGCCAGATGTGGTCGGCCGCGACGCCGATCTCCTTGTTCCAGATCTCGTACGTCTCATCATCCTTCTCGTACACGGTCACGTGGAGGAGGTCGGTCCGCTGCTTCATCTCCTCGAGCATGAACTGCCAGGCCCACGCGCAGGCGTCCTTCTTGAAGTAGTCGCCGAACGAGAAGTTGCCGAGCATCTCGAAGAGCGTCATGTGCCACCGCGTGACGCCGACGTTGTCGAGGTCGCCCGTGCGCAGGCATTTCTGGCACGTCGCCACGCGGTTGAAGCCCAGCGGCTTCATGCCCAGGAACTGCTCCTTGAACTGGTTCATGCCGGCGCCGGTGAAGAGGAGCGTGGGGTCGTTGTGCGGGATCAGGGAATCCGAGGCGATGATGCGGTGATTCCGCTTCTCGAAGAAGCCAAGAAACCGGCTGCGAATCTCATCGGTTTTCACGCGAAACGCTCCTCGTGTTCATCGGGCTTGCAGCGCCACGCCGGCGCACCTTGCCCGTCGTGGAACCGCCCAGTTTACCGAAACAGGCGGTTTTTGCAAGCACGCTCGCTTGCGGGTGAGGGACGGGGCAGCGGGCGGCTTACTTCGCCCGGACGTCGTAGCACCACAGGGCGTCGTGGTATCGCAGGTACAGCCGCCCGTCGCGGAGGACCGGGTGCGCCCAGACATCGTTGTGCTTGCCTGCGACGAGGGTGACGCGGCCGCACACGTCGAAGCCCGTGGGGGTGGGCTTCACGAGCCACAGCGGGCCGCTCTCGCTCAGGATGTACATCCGGCCGTCGGCCCAGATGGCCGAGCCGCTGGGGATGTCGCGGGTCGTGAAACGCGCCTGGCCGGTCTTCCAGTCGACACCCATCCAGCCGTTGAGGGCGCGGCCGGCGTAGCCGGCGCCGTACAGCCCGCCCTCAACCAGGAGCGTGCCGCCGGTCAGGGTGTCGAGGGGCGAGGCCCACGCTTTCTCGGCCTGCTCGTCCTTGCCGCTGACCCTGAGCCGGTACAGCGTGCCGCCGGGGCCGTCGGGGGCGACGAGGAACACGCCGCCGTCGGCGTACGTCGGCGTCGAGACGTTCACGTCGAAGCGGTTCTTATGCGGCACCGTCCAGAGGAGTCGCCCCGTGTCGGCGTCGACGCAAAGGCCGTGCCGCGACGTGAAGTTGACGAGGTGCCGGAGGCCCCCGTATTCAAACAGAATGGGCGAGGAGTACGCTGCGCGGTCGCCCTCGATCGGGGCCGACGCCCACAGGGTCTTGCCGGTCGTCTTGTCGAGCGCCGCCATCGCGGCCTTCGCGCCGCCGGGCGTCACGATGAGGCGCGGGCCGTCCACCAGCAGGCACTCGGCGATGGCCCACGTGATGTTCTTCGCGTCGAACTCTTGGAGTACGTTGACGGCCCAGAGTTCCTTGCCCATCGCCGGGTCGAGGCACGCAGCGCGGCCGTGGGCGTTCATGTGGTACAGGCGGCCCTCGCTGTACGCGCAGCAGGCTCGCGCGCCGGGGTACTGATTTCTCCACGACTCGCCGTTCGTGGCCTTCCACTTGAGTTTGCCGTCGAGGTCGTAGGCGTAGAGGACGAGGTCGTCGCCGACGTCGCCGGTGATGTAGAGCGTGCCGGCGACGATGATGGGGCTGGACCATCCCTTGCCGAGGCCGTCGGCTTTCCAGAGGAGCTTGGGCCCGCCCTCGGGCCACGATTGCAGGAGTTCTTTTTCATCGCATATCCCGTCGCGATACTTTCCTCGCCACTCGGGCCAGTCGGCCTCGGGCGAGGCGATGAGGCCTGCGGCGTGGTTGCCAGCCGGGGGCGGAGTGGGCGCGACAACGGATGCGGGCGCGGGCGCGGCCGCGCCTGATTGCGGGGCGCACGAGGCGCCCAGCAACGCAATGGCGAGTAGGCTGTGAATCGTTTGGCGCAGGTTCATCATGTGCCCTGTTGACACGTCTCGTTTAGCCGCCGGGTTCACTCGGCGCTCGCAATCAAACGCGCCGCGCAAGCGCGGCGGCTAAACGCGGTAAGGTGTTACGAACGACCAGTGCTGTCGAGGCTTGCCTTCTTTTTCGGGATTGGCCTCAACGTACGCGACGGCCCGCTTGACGTCCTCGGGCGTATTCAGGTACACGCGCCAGCATCCCTTTGCCCACACGGGTGCATCGCTGTCCGGCCACAAGCCGTCGGCCTTCAGCCGCTGGGTAGCGCGGCCCTTCAGGTGTCCTACGATTCGCTCAACGTCCCGCTCGTGCCGCGCGATCACCATGTGCACGTGCTCCGGCAGGATCGAGCACGCGTGCACGACGTACCCGCTCTCGCGGCAGGCCCGCGCGAACCCACGGCCGACAGCAAGCGCCTGGCGGCCGGAGAAGGCCACCGGCCGATGCAGCAGCGCGCCCTTGGCCGCCAGCCGCAGACGTCGGTCGTGTTGAACGCCGGCCACCGACCGCCGAGCGTCGGTCTTCGTGGCCCGGCCGAACCGCGTCAGTTCCCAGCTTCCCACAAACCCCGACCACGAACCGCGCGGGTTGTTCGGCAACCAGAACCCATACGTGGAGAAAATCGCGTGGTAGGCGATAACCATACTTGTTTCTTACCTGTTACTCAGGTAATCACAGGAAGTGAGTCTATGGCGTCCACTCAAGAGAGCCCGCTTGTCCAGGAAATGCCGCACCTTCCTTATCTTGCCAGTGAAAATCCGCCTTAATTGGCAGGCGCAGCCATCTGGCCAGACTTAAGGGAATCAGCCATGCCCGGTCCGACTGGACGCTTTGTACTGATGCGTTGCACCCGCTTACGGGATTGAAGCCCCTGTCGGTGCGTTGGCCGCTTACCACATTCGCGCCGGACCTGCGTTTAACCTCGCTAACCGGCTGACCTTGCTTGAGAGCCGCACGAATTGCGGCGTGCATCAGCCCGTTCCACTTGGGCACGCGCTCATTGCCAAAACTGCCTTCCAAGAAGGAAGTGTGCCGCAAATTCGGGGGTTGGTCGGCACTGAATGGCTGCGATTGTGGGCCGGTACGGGGACCTTCGATGTACTCCTTCACAGGTTCGCGCTGCGGAACTTGCGGAACAACGTCTTGCCGCTCTTGAATGGACGCGATGAAGCTCTCGGCTTCTGCGCAGGATACCTGGAAACCGTGCCTGGCAACCAGTTGTACCAGCGAATCCGGAAGTCTTGGGAACGGCGGCTGATTCGTAAGACGCCGTGCTTCGGGCAAGGCATCGCGTAACGCTTGCTCCTTCTTGGACAACTGGATGATTTTCTCCGCGGCTTCCCGGGTCTTTCCGGAAGCCACCTCGGCCTTGCCAAGGAAGGTCTGCAACTTGACGACGATGTCGTCAAGGTTGTCCTTCCCGATGTCGAACTCATCAACCTTCTTGCCGCTGAAGTCGCCGCCGGTTTGCGAGTAATAGAACCTCCAAACCTGGCCATCGGTCAGGATCGAAACGAGGGCGGTATTGTTGCGATTGTAGTCCCGAAGTTGCCGCTCAAAACCCGGCAATGATTCCTTGCGGATCTTGCCAAGGGCCTTGACTTCTATAAAGACAGACGGCTCCGCAGCGTTGAGAAAGATCGCTACGTCCACCTTGGTCTTATCTTCGTCCGGCGCCGCGACGAATTCCGTGTTGACTTCGCGCGGATTCCAAATGTCCCAACCCAACCCTTGCAAAATTCGCGCAACGAGCGAAAGCCGCACGTGCTCTTCGTTGGTGTAGAGTCCCGCAATCAGTTTCGCCCGAATGTCGGTCAGGATATCGCGCATTGGGCCGCCTCCTTGCTCACGTGCCTACGGGTTGTACAGCCTCTCCGGCTGAAACTCTTTCTCCTTCGCGGCGGGCGATTTCGATGATGGCGCTGGAGTCGTCCTCGGCCCACTGCCGCTCGCCGCAGGGGATGGGTTCGATGCGGCTGTCGGTTTCGGCGGCCACTTCCCAGAGGAGAAACGTGTCCTTCAGTCTTCTTGCCCGGTCGAATCTCGGCGAGACCACGATCAGGTCGATGTCGCTCCACTGATGCGTGCGGCCGGTTGCCTGAGAGCCGAAGATCACCACGAAGGGCACCTTGACCCCGCGCTTTGCCAAGGCACGGACATATCGCCGCACGGATGCTATAATTTGTCGGCTAACCATGTGAATGCCTCTCCAGACCGCTTGAGGATGGCCCGGGCCTGTGCTGCGCTCGGTGCAGGCGGAAGAGTCTCCGGATAGCGGCCTGCCAGACAGAATGCGTTCAGGGCCGAAAGCGTTTTGCGATGGCCCTGGCTTAAGCGAAGCCCTGTCATCTCGGCCAGAATGAGCAGATTGTGTATCCGCGGCGCGAGTTCCCGCGTCTTGGCGCACACGTGGGCCTTGAGAATCTTTTCCAGCGCCAGGTGCGCAAAAAACAAGCCGTGACGGCTGCGGCCGAGGTCGAGGAGTTCGCGTGCCACGGCCCAGTCTTCCTGGGCTCCGTCGCGCCAATAGACGACTTGTTTGGCTATGTCAACCATGCCTTGCGCCGCCTGCGACCACTTTCAATGCGTATTCTATCATAGAACCGGCGAAGCGTCTACCTACTCCTGCGGCTTGGAATCGCTCTTTGTGTCGGGTGCCTTACTCTCAGGCGTCTTTGCGTCCGCCGCAGGCTTATCGCTCGACGGCTTATCTGCCGCCGGTTTATCGGCCGGCTTGTCGGAATCCGTGCCGCCCTTGTCCTGGGTGTCCTTGGCCTTTCGCTTGCCTTTGCCTTTCGGCTTTTCGGGCGTGGGTTTTTCTTCGGGCTTCACGGCGCCCGGCGACTGGATGACCTTCACGCCGATGCCCGTGATGTGGACGAAGCAGGGCCCCTGGACGCCCGCGACGGCCGACCTGAACTCCTTGACGCTCGCCACCTTCTTGTCGCCCACCTGGTCGATGACCATGCCGGGGACGATCTCGGTATCGGCGGCGGGCGATCCGTCGCGGACCTCGCTTACGAACGCCCCCTGGTCGGTCTCCTTCAGGCCCGCCTGCGCGCGGAGTTCAATCGTCAGCGGTTCGACCCGCAGGCCGCGCCACCAGTCGCCCGTTTCGCGGGCGGCAAGGACCTCTTTCGGGCCGGGCCGGCGGGCGACCTCGACCGTGAGCGTTTCCTTCTTATTCTTACGGAGGACCGTCAGCGCGATCTTCTCGCCCACGGGCGTCGCCTGGACGACCTGGATCACGTCGTCCGGATCGCGGACGGGGCGGTCGCCGACGGCCACGATGATATCGCCTTCCTTGACGCCGGCCTTGGCCCCCGGCGCGTCGGGCAGGACCTTGGCCACAAAGGCGCCCTGGCCGAGTTCGGCCCCGGTGGCCTTGGCCTCGTCCTCGCCGACTTCCTGGATTTCGACGCCCACGTAACCGTAGACGATCTCCTCGCCGGCCTTCAGGCGGTCGATGATGCGGCGGGTCTCGGCCGTGATGGGCACCGCGAAGCCCACGCCGTTACTCGACCCCGTCTGGCTCGAGATGACCGCGTTGACGCCCACGACCTCGCCGTCGATGTTGATGAGCGGCCCGCCCGAGTTGCCCGGGTTGATCGGCGTATCGGTCTGGATCAGGTTGCCGTAGTAGCGGTCAAGCTCGCGGCCGATGCCGGGAATCGCCCGCCCGGTGCCCGAGACGATGCCGAAGGACACGCTGGCCTGGCCGTCGCGGCCGAAGCCGAACGGGCTGCCGAGCGCCAGGACGAACTGCCCGCGCTTGAGGACCGACGCATCGCCCAGCGGCGCCACCGGCAGGTCCTTGGCCTGGATGCGGATGACCGCCAGGTCCCGTCGCGCATCGGACCCGACGACCTTGGCCTTGAACTTCTTGCGTGTGGCCAGCGTGACCTCGATCTCAACGGCGTCGCGGACGACGTGCTCGCTCGTGAGGATGAATCCGTCGGATGAGATGACGAAGCCCGAGCCGTTGCCCTGCGCCCGCATGGGGGGGCGGCCGTTGCGGCGGAAGCGGTCGAAGAACTGCCGCAGGTCGTCCGGCGCCCATGCGCCCGGCTCCTCGAACTCCTCGTCCCACGCGTTGCTGGTGGCCTCGCGCATGATGATGATGTTGGCGACGGCGGGGGCGACGCGGTCGGCGGCCTTCTCGATGGCCGATTCGACGGCCTTGGCCGCGTCGGCGGTTGCCTTGGGCGCATCGGCCGCCAGCGGCACGGTCACGACGTTGGCCCAGGCGAGGGAGCCGCCCGTGGCCAGGGCCAGGCACACCGCGGCCACGGCCGTCATGCGAAGCAGCGCTAGGCGCATAGTAAACCTCCGGCGCGCCGCACAATCGCGGCGGCTAGGTGGATCATAGCACAAGCGCAGGCTTCTTGCTATCCGTCGGCGTCTTCGTCGCCGTCGTCATCGGCCGGCGGGTCGTCGGCCTTCGGCGCGACGGTTCCGCCGGCGGCGTTTTTCATCTCGAGGATCTTCGCGCGAATCTGCTTCGCAATGTCGGGGTTCTGCTGAAGGAACTGGCGTGCCCCGTCGTGGCCCTGGCCGAGGCGCGTGCCGCCGAACGAGAACCACGCGCCGCTCTTCTCGACGGCGCCGATCGAGGCGCCGAGGTCCACCAGGTCGCCCTCGGCCGAGATGCCGCAGTCGAACAGGATGTCGAACTCGGCGTTCTGGAACGGCGGCGCGACCTTGTTCTTGACGACCTTGGCCCGCGTGCGGCTGCCGATGGCCTGCTCGCCCACCTTCAGCGTGCTGATGCGGCGCAGGTCGATCCGGACGCTCGCGTAGAACTTGAGTGCCCGGCCGCCGGGGGTCGTTTCGGGGTTGCCGTACATGACGCCGATCTTCTCGCGCATCTGGTTGAGGAAGATGACGCAGGTCTTCGACTTGGAGATCGAGCCCGTGAGCTTCCGCAGGGCCTGGCTCATGAGGCGGGCCTGGAGGCCGACGTGCGTGTCGCCCATCTGGCCCTCGATCTCGGCCTTCGGGACGAGCGCCGCCACGCTGTCGATCACGACGACGTCGACGGCGCCGCTGCGGACGAGGAGGTCGCAGATCTCCAGCGCCTGCTCGCCGGTGTCGGGCTGGCTCACGAGGAGCGACTCGAGGTTGATGCCGATGCGCTTGCCCCAGGCGGCGTCGAAGGCGTGCTCGGCATCGATGAACGCCGCGACGCCGCCCTCGCGCTGGGCGTTCGCGATCACCGTGAGGGCCAGGGTGGTCTTGCCGGAGGCTTCGGGGCCGAAGAACTCGGCCACGCGGCCGCGCGGAATGCCCCGGCCCCCCAGCGCGAGGTCGAGGCTGATCGACCCGGTGGAGATGCAGGGGGCGTCGAAGTGCAGGTTGCCCGAGAGCTGCATGATGGCGCCCTTGCCATATTGCTTCTCGATCTGCAAGACGACGCGAGCCAAGCCCTCCTCCCGATCCTTCGTGCCGTGAAGCTGTTCGACGGCGTCCTTGTCCGGACCTTTCTTCTTCGCCATGATTCAAGGCTCCTTAGGTTGTTACTCGCCACGGTCGTAAACCCAAACAGTACCCTAACAGATTAGCGGGCGATGCCGGGGGCGCCAAGAGAAATCCGCCCCAGGGCCGTGTACGCCGGGCCTTGGGGCGAAAGCTCGCTCTTGAAGATCGTGACCTCGCCGGCCGAGAACGTCGGGCCGGTGTGGGCGCTCATCGCGTCGACGGCGCCCGTGAGGTCGCGGGCGCCCTTGGGGCTCCTCACGCGGCCGAGCGTCAGGTGGGCCGTGTACGCGCGGTCCTCAACCTTCTCGGCGAACGCCCCGGTCGCCTTCGCGAGCGCCGCCTGCACCGCCATCAGCCTGCCCGAGAGATCCTCGATGCCGATCCACACGACCCGCGGCGCCCCGCGCGGCGGGAAGTGGCCGGCGCCCGACACGCGAAGCTCGAGCGGCGCGAACCCGGCGAGGGCCTCTCGCGCCGCCTGTTCGAGATCGCCCAGCATGTCGGCCGGCACTTCGCCAAGGAACACGAGCGTGAGGTGGATGAGGTCGGGGCGGACCCAGCGGACGTCGCCGCCGGCGCGATTCAGGCGCTCTTGGCACTCGGTCAGGAACGCCCGGACCTCCGGCGGAAGCTCGATGGCGATGAACGTTCGGACGGTGTCGCTCATGGCTTGACCTTCGAGCCGCGACCGGCAGGGCCGCGAGTCATCAAAACTCCAGCATCTCATGATACTCGCGCAGGCGGCCGTCGATCTCATCGATCGTCAGGCGATCGAACCGCCGCAGGCCGAAGTCCTCGATGGCAAAGCTGGCCGTTACCGTGCCATAGGCCATGGCGCGCATGAGGTGCGGGAAGTCGTACTTGCCGCCGGCGGCCAGGTAGCCCATCATGCCGCCGGCGAAGGAGTCGCCCGCGCCGGTCGGGTCGCGGACGAGCGTGCTGGGGTACGCCGGCAGCGGGCAGATCGTCTTGACGGGCGTGCCCTCCCGGCTGCCCAAGCCGTGATTGACGAGCAGCGCCCCATGCTCGCCCTTCTTGACGACAACGAACTTGGGTCCCCAGCCCAGGATTTTGTGCGCGGCTGCCACGAGGTTCTGATCGCCGGCCAACATGCGGGCCTCGCCCTCGTTCAGCACGAGGCCGTCCACGCGCCCGAGCAGCGCCATCAGGGCGTCTTTCTGCGTCTCGATCCACAGGTTCATCGTGTCGGCGACCACGAGGGCGGGCGACTCCACCTGGTCGAGGACCGAGGCCTGGGTCACCGGGCTTCCGTTGGCCAGGAAGACGATCTCGGAGTCGCGGAACGTGGCCGGAATCCGCGGGCGGAAATCGCCGAAGACGTTCAGGTGGACGCTCTCGGTCTTGGCCTCGTTCATCGCGCCCTGGTAGGAGCCGTGCCAGCGGAACGTCTTGCCGCCGGGCACGACCTGGAGGCCCGCCAGGTCGATGTGGCGCGACTCGAGAACCTTGCGGCCCGCGGCCGGGAAGTCCTCGCCCACCACGCCCACCAGCCGGACCGGCGAGAAGAAGGAGGCCGCCACCGAGAAGAACGCCGCCGACCCGCCCGGCTCGTCGGCGACGTCGCCGAACGGGGTCCGCAGCGTGTCCAGGGCGATGGAACCGACGACTAGAAGTGATGCGCTCATGTTGATTCCCTTTCACCTGAATCAAGCGGCCTTGCGGCTACCCTTGACCTCGTGGGCCGTGGTCCGTTCGCGATCCGGCCGCATCCAGTTGGCGATCAGCGGCTCGCCAATGGCCAGCAGCAGACAGAGGAGAAGGATGTACTGCCAGATCTCTCGCCGGGCCGAGTCCTCGAATCGCGACACCAGGTCGGCCAGGCTGGGCGCCACGTGGGCCTCCCTGGCCCCGAGGTCGGACTGGAGTTTCTCGTCGGCCACCTCCGTCAGGTCGGACTCGGTGCCGTCGGGGTTCGTGCTGAAGAGGCCGCTGACGGGGTTCTGGCCGGTGGTGCGCCACGAGTAATAGCCGAGGTTCCATGTCTTGTCGAAGCGGATGAGGTTCTTGCCCTCCGAGACGATCGTCTCGCGCTGCTCGGCCACGGTCTCGCCCGACGGCCCCAGCGGGCCGGAGATCTCCACGGTGGCCACCTCCTTGACGGCCGGGTACAGGTTCTTCTCGAACGGCTGGCCGGCCAGGAGGTTGGCCCGCTCGTTTTCGCCGCGCGACGCCAGGTGGACGAGCCGCATCATCATCGGCAGGAAGAGGTTCCGGATGGGGAAGTTCGTCCAGTCGGCCGTGGCGGTCGTGGTGAACATCAGGACGCGGCCCTCGCCGAACGCCTTGTACAGGAGAAACGGGTCGCCGCCGGCCAGGCGCATGATGACCGAGTCGGGCTGGACGCCCTCGGTCCTGATGTATTGGTATACGAGGATGTCCTGGTAGACGTCGGCCGAGTCGACCATGTCTTCGAGGTAGGGCGATTGGCCCTGGACCTGCGTGACCTTCTCGACGGTGTTCTTGAGGACGGCGTCGCCCACCATCTCCTTCAGCCGCGCGGGCAGCAGGCCCCCTTGCCGCGGGATCCCCTCGATGAAGAGCTTGTTGTACTCGGAGGGCGTGACCTGCGAGCCGCAGAAGAGGACGAGCGTTCCGCCGCGCGCGACGTATTCCGACAAGGCCCTGGCGGCCTCGACCGTCAGGCCCTTCACGTTGTTGAGGAAGACGACGTCGTACTTGTCGATCGCCGTGGGGTCGAACGTGCCGACGGTCGCCTCGACGGGCTTGATGGCCCAGGGAATGTCGGGCCGCCCGCCGACGGGGTCGAGCGCCCGCACGAGATAGAAGTCGGCGTCCTGGAACGAGACGTCGGACTGCTGCTGCTTCACGAGGAGCACGGGAATACGGTCGGCGATCGTGAGGGCGATGCGGCGGGTGTTGTCCAGGTCGAGCGAATCGGTGCCCTCGAGCGCCACGAGCAACTGGTGCGGGCCGGGCTTGTCGAACACATGGACGAACGAGATCGTCTTGCTGGCGCCCGGCGCGCCGGCGGCGGCCAGGTCCACCGGCTGCTTCTGCCGCGCCTGGCCGAAGTCATCGACGAAGAACATGATGTTGCGCTTCTCGGGGGCCGCGGCGCTGTTGCGGATGTTGACGTCGATGCGGATGGGCATGCCCACGGTGCGGCTGCGCGACACGACCTCGGCGCTGGCGATGCCGAGGTTCGTGAACGACGGCTCGGTGGGGCGGATGATGGCCACGGGCACGTCGGGATGCTTGCGGGGTTCCTCGAGCGTCTGGAGTCCCGCCCACGAGAGCGACTGGCGGTCGGTGATGATCCAGAGACGCTTCTCGGCGGCGTGGGCCTTATCGAGCAGGGCGTAGGCGGCCCGCACGGTGCCGACGAGGTCGGCCTTGCCGCTGGAGATCTGGGCGCCGTTAACGTCCATGAAGAGCTTGGCGCGGTCGGCGATCATGCGGTCCGGCACGGGCACCGCGCCGGGGTTCGTCAGGAGGATGGCGGCCTCGGTCGGCTGCCACCGGGATTCGAGGATGGCGCGGGCCTCCTGCTTGGCCTTCGAGAACCGCGTGTCGGGGCCGTGGCGAACGTTCATCGAGTACGAGTTGTCGAGGATGATGACGGCGGCGCCGGACTTGCCTTCCTTGAACAGGCCGAACTCCTGAGACAGGAACGGCCGCGCCAACGCAATCGCCAGGGCCGCAAACAGGAGCATCCGCAGGATCATCAGGAGGAGGTTTTCGATCCGGCGCCGACGGGCGGTCTTCTCGGCGGCCGTCCGCAGGAACCGCAGCGTCGGAAACGGCACCTGCGGCGCGCGGGCGGTGTGGATCATGTGGATGATCAGCGGGATCGTCGCGGCCACGGCCCCGGCGATCAACCACGCCACCCAATAGGACGAGATAAAGCTCATGCTTGCTCGCTTGAGACTAGCGCATGCGCTGACGGCGCGCCAGGTACGACCTCAGCAGGAATCCGTACGGCACGCTCGTGTCGGTCAGCACGTACTCGGTGTCCGAATCGGAGCACGCCTTCTTGTACCGGTCGATGAACGCCCGCAGCTCCGACAGGTACGCCTCGCGGACGGACTTGGGATCGACCTGGAACTTTTCATGCGTCTCGAGGTCCAGGAACTGCGTCAGCCGCGAGAACGGGAACTCCAGCTCCGCGGCATCGAACGTGTGGAAAAGGACCACGCCGTGCTTCTTGTGGCGGAAGTGCCGGATCGCCTTGATCACCTCGTTCTCATCGTCGTAAAGGTCGCTGATGATAATGATGAGGCCGCGCCGCTTGATCATCTCCGCCAGGTCGTGGAACGGCTTGGCCAGGCTCGTCACCTCGCCGCTTTTGAGGTTCTCCAGTTGCCGGCACAGTTCGTTGACGTGCGCGGCCGACCCGGCCGGCGGCATGTGCAGCCGTATCTTGTTGTCGAACGCCACCAGGCCCACCACGTCCTGCTGCCGCGTCATCAGGTACGTGAGTGTGGCCGCCAGGAAGCAGCCGTACTCGAGTTTCGTCAGGCCCTTGCCGCTGGAGTAGTTCATCGAGGACGAGCAGTCCAGAAGGATGTACGCCCGGAGGTTCGTTTCCTGCTCGTACTGCTTGATGTAATAGCGGTTGGTCTTGGCGTAGGCGATCCAGTCGAGGTGCCGCAGCTCGTCGCCGGGGGTGTACGGCCGGTGCTCGGAGAACTCGACCGAGAAACCGTGGTGCGGGCTTTTGTGGAGGCCCGTGATGAACCCTTCGACCACCGACCGCGCCACGACATTGATCTTGCCCAGCCTGAGGAGCGTCTCGGGATCAAGGAACCGGTAGCGCGACTGGGCGGCCTCGGTTTCGGTTGGACTCATTCGTTATCCTTGCGCGGCGGTTCGCCGCCGCGGTACGTCATCACGTAAATCGAGGTCGTTCCGTACGACCGCATGTCCGTGACTTCGAAGCCGGGCCAGGGCAGGGCGATCCGTGTGCCGCGCTCCACGCGGAGCATGGCGTCGGCCCCCGGTGCGACGCACCCCAGGCCCACCAGCCGCGCCGCCGTCTCCTCCAGCCGGCGCTGCCCGGCAGGGTCGGCCGACATCTTATACGGCGGATCGGCGAAAATCAGCGTATAAGCCGCCGCCCCCACGGGCCGAATCCACGGGCCGGCGCGCAAAACATCCCGCCGGAGGATCCGTACCCTTTCCTCTAAACCCAAGCGGCGGCAGTTGGTTTCGACCGCAGTTACGGCGTCGCGGTCGGCATCGACGAACGTGACCCAGGCCGCCCCGCGGCTGAGGGCCTCGATGCCCAGCGCCCCCGAGCCGCAGAAAAGGTCCAGCACTACGGCGTCGGGGATCACCGGCGTGAGGATGTTGAAAAGGCTCTCGCGGACGCGGTCGGTCATCGGCCGCGTCGTGA
This sequence comes from Planctomycetia bacterium, assembly GCA_003170085.1. GTDB lineage: Bacteria > Planctomycetota > Phycisphaerae > FEN-1346 > FEN-1346 > FEN-1346. The sequence goes on from PMZT01000137.1 coordinate 21,882, forward strand.
GGCCTTCCGGTGCATCAATCTGTCGCCCACGGTGAAAACCGGCGATTATTCTCATCAGGTCCTTTCCGAGGAGTATGCTAGCGATGCGCGACGGGTGAATCAAGCGGCGGCGCGGGGCACCTCTGGTCGTTCAAAGCATTGATTCCCGGCGGCGAGCGCGTATAATCGGCGGTTACCAGGGTTCCCATAGCTCAACTGGATAGAGCGTCGGCCTCCGGAGCCGAAGGCTGAAGGTCCGAATCCTTCTGGGAACACCACATCAGCCAAGGGGTCAGGAACCCTCGCTGGAAGGTTCCTGGCCTCTCCTCTTTTTGTTCCGGGGCCCCACGCTTGCGTACCTTGCGGGTAGGACACGGCGGGCGGCCACATGNNGGGGCCGCCCCTACGGCGCGCAATCGTAGGGGCACCCCCGTGTGGGTGCCCCACGCCGGCTGAAGGTACACGCACGTCAGCCACATGTCCATATATGGGTTCCACTTTTTGCCCGTCCTCTGGAAACCGCCCGCCCGCTTCGCCAGGCTATAGTCGAGCAGCACATGGCTTGCCGGCGGCCCTCGCGCCGCGGCGCGGGGAGATTAGATGCGATTGCCCTGGGACTGCTGTACGCTAGGCTGTACGTCAGGCTTGCCCGGCCGCGGCGCATCGGGTACGCTGTTGGCGTGACGTTTCCTGGCCGATGGCGGAGGACACAACGCATGTTCCCGTGGCGACTTCCCCTTGCGATCCTGGGCCTTGCGCTGGCGGCATCGAATGCGATGGCTCAGACCGTGCCGGTGCCGAACCCGTCGTTTGAGGAGGGCACCGACAAACCCGCCGGCTGGACGCTGACCGAGGGCGTGGGCCGCTGGCTCGACTCGGGCGCCGCCGACGGTCGCCGCGCGATCGCCGTCACCGGCAGCGGCAAGGATTCCAACGGCTGGCGCTCGGCGCCGCTAGCGCTGAAACCGTCGGCCGTCTACCGCCTCCGCTTCCAGGCCCGCAGCCTGGGCTTCCAGGGCGGCACGCCCACGACGGGCCCCGCGTTTTCGAACCGCGACCTCGGCAAGATTCCAGAGACGTGGCAAGCCTATGAGTCCATATTTGTCACGCCGCGCGAGATCAAGCCCGATGAGTCGTGCCTGCATTTCGGCCAGTGGGAGATCGACGGCGGCGTGGCGTACGACATGGTCGATCTGGTTCAAGCCCAGCCCGTGTATGCCCACGCCGGCGACCTCGTTCTCGGCGAGGGCGAGACGGTGCGCGGCGGCGAGTACACCTTTGCGGCGCCGTTCAACGGCGATTCGCGAAGTCAAAGCCGGCCGCTCGTCTCGTACGCGGGCGGCTTCAACTCGAACCGCTGGGTCCTGGGCGCGGGGGGCGAGGTCGTCTATCGCCACCGCATCGGCGACCGCCGGCAGACCGCCGCCGAGGTGTCGGTCTCGGTCACGTGGCACGCCGCGGGCGAGCTTGCGGTCGAGGCGTCGGCCGACGGCAAGGCGTGGCAGCCGCTCGGTACGATCGGCAAGGTCGCGGGCGGCACGTTCAAGGTGCCCGAGGCGTTGCTGCCCGCCGCCGAAATCTGGGTGCGCCTGAGGACACAGGATAAGGGGGCCTTCGCCTTCGTCCGGCAACGTTCGCCGTCGCTGCAAGTGGGCGCGTACGGTTACCGGGCAACGATCATGGGCGAACCGACGACGGCCGTCGGTGCGACGCATTTCGTTGCCGTCCGAAAGACGGACCCGCGGCTGGAAGTGACCGTCGAGGACCTGGGCGACGGGTTGCCGGGTGCGAACAACGTTATCGTGGCCCGCGTCCGGAACGTGACGCAGGAAACCGTGAACATTCCTCAACAGGTCACGATAGCCAAGACGACCAGCGAGGCCTCCAAGGCCGCGGTCGAGCGGGGCAGCGCTCGGATAGGGCCTGGCGAGCACGTCATTCGCGTGCCGTACGCGGTCGCCGGCGCGGGCACCTACCGGCTTGGCATCGAGTTGGGCGAGACGCCGGGTTTCAGTGCCGAAGCGTCGCTCTCCGTGGCCGACCTGTACGACTCTTCCTATGGCGAGTCCCTGCCGGCGTCCGGCGTCAAGGCCGGCCTCTGGTGGTGTCCGTCCGGCTGGAAGATCAGCCAGACTCGGCCCGCGCCGGAGGTCAAGGGCGAGGCCGTGCTCATTCGCGCCGCGAAGAACGAGACGGAGGCGGCGCAGGTCGTCGTGCGGCCGAGCGAGGCCCTGCGCGGCCTCACCGCCAAGGCCGAGGCGCTTGCGGGGCCTGGCGGCGCGGTCATCCCGGCCGAGTGTATCGAAGTCCTCCGCGTCCGCTATGTGATGGTCACGCAGCCGACCGATTCCACCGGCACCGTGGCGCCGTGGCCGGACCCGTTGCCGCCGCTCCGGGCGCCGCTGGACCTTGAGGCCGGCAGGAACCAACCGCTGTGGGTCCGCGTCAAGGTTCCGCGCGATGCCAAGGCGGGCAAGTACGAGGGCAGGATTCATCTGGCGGCCAAGGACTGGTCGGCCGAGGTGCCGCTCAGGGTCGAGGTCTACGATTTCACGCTGCCCGACCGCATGACCTGCCAGACGGCCTTTGGGTTCTCGCCGGCCAACGTGTGGCGGTATCAGAAGCTTGAGAAGCCCGAGGACCGCCGCGCGGTCATCGAGAAGTACCTGGCCGACATGAGCGCCCACCACATCGCGCCTTACGATCCCGCGCCGCTCGACCCGCTGAAGGTCACGTGGCCGAAGAAGAAGGGCGGCACGCCCGAGGAAGAAAAGGGCCTGGTGCCCGCCTTCGACTGGTCGCGGTGGGACGCGGCCATCGACCGGGCGCTCGGCGAGTATCATTTCAATACGTTTATGGTACATGTGCCGGGCATGGGCGGCGGGACGTACCAGAAGCGCGAGAACCCCGAGCTTCACGGTTACAAGGAGGACGCGCCGGAGTACAAGACGGCGTTCACGAATTACGCGCGGGCGCTGGAGTCGCACCTGCGCGCCAAGGCGTGGCTGCGTGAGGCGTATATCTACTGGTTCGACGAGCCCGACCGCAAGGACTATGCGTTCGTCATGAACGGGTTCCGGAAGCTCAAGGCCGCGGCGCCGGACCTGCGGCGGATGCTGACGGAGCAGGTCGAGCCGGAACTCGTGGGCGGGCCGAACCTGTGGTGCCCGGTCTCGTCGAACTACGATCACGCCCGGGCCGAGGAGCGCCGCCGGGCGGGCGAGGAGTTCTGGTGGTACGTCTGCTGCGGCCCGAAGGCGCCGTACTGCGGCCTGTTCATCGACCACCCGGCCACGGAGCTGCGCGTGTGGCTCTGGCAGACGTGGCAGCGCAAGATCGACGGCATCCTCGTCTGGGAGATGACCTACTGGACGAGTTCCGCGGCCTACCCCGACAAGGCCCATCCGCAGAACCCGTACGAGGATCCGATGGGCTGGGTCTCGGATTACGATACGGCCAAGGGCGTCCGCCAGGCGTGGGGCAACGGCGACGGCCGGTTCCTCTACCCGCCGGAGGCCGCGGCCGACGCGTCGCCTGTGCAGCCGGTGCTTGAGGGGCCGGTTGACAGCATCCGCTGGGAGATGCTCCGAGATGGCATAGAGGATTATGAATACATGGTTATCCTGCGGCGGCTCGTGGCCGAGCGGGGCGCGAAGCTCCCGGCTGAGGAGAAGGCCAGGTTCGCGGCCCTTCTGGAGGTGCCGCCCGAGATTACGAAGGACATGACGACGTTCACCCGCGACCCGGCGCCGATCGAGAAACGTCGCGATGCCGTCGCGCGGGCCATCGAGGAACTCCATCGCCGTTGAAACGGGGGTGCCATGGAGGGTGCCATGCTTTCGCGCCGTTGCGAAAGCATGGTCGCTGGCGTATTAAGGAGCACGTGAAATGGAACCGACAGACGCGGGTGATCGGCGCGGCCTCAGCCGCCGGAAGTTCCTCCAGGTCGGTGCGGGGGCGGCGGCGCTTGCGGCCGCGGCGCGGCTGTCTCGCGCTGCTCCGGCGGCGAAGCGCCCGAACATCCTCTTCCTCATGGTCGACCAGTTCCGGGCCGATTGCCTCGGCGCCGCGGGCAACCGCGTCATCCGCACGCCGCACCTCGACCGCATCGCCCGCGAGGGCGCGCTCTTCCGCTGCGCGTACACCGCGGTGCCCTCCTGCACGCCGGCGCGGGCGGGCCTTCTGACGGGCCTCAGCCCGTGGCATCACGGCATGTTGGGCTACGGCACCGTGGCCGAGCGGTATAAGAACGAGATGCCGCGGATGCTCCACGACGCCGGCTACGCCACGCTTGGCATCGGCAAGATGCACTGGCACCCGCAGCGGAATCTGCACGGGTTCGACCGGACGATCCTCGACGAATCCGGCCGCGTGGAGACGAAGGGGTTCGTGAGCGATTACCGGCAGTGGTTCAAGGCCGAGGCGCCGGACCTGGACCCCGACGCCACGGGCATCGGCTGGAACGATTACCAGTCGAAGCCGTACGCGCTGCCCGAGCGGCTGCACCCGACCGTCTGGACGGCCGACACGGCCGTCCGGTTCCTCCGCGAGTACGCCGGCGAGGCGCCGTTCTTCCTGAAGGTCTCGTTCGCGCGGCCGCACAGCCCGTACGATCCGCCGCAGCGATTCTTTGACATGTACAAGGATGCCGATCTTCCGAAGGCGGCCGTGGGCGCGTGGGCCGAGCGCTACGCCGCGCGCGGCCAGACGTTGCCGCCCAGCACGTGGCGCGGCGACCTCGGGGCCGAACAGGTGCGCCGGTCGCGTCAGGGCTATTACGGCTCGGTCACGTTCATCGACGAGCAGATCGGCCGCATTTTCGAAGTGCTCGAAAAGCGCGGCTGGCTCGAGAACACGCTCATCCTCTTCACGGCCGACCACGGCGACATGCTCGGCGATCACAACCTCTGGAGGAAGACGTACGGCTACGAATCCTCGGCCCGCATCCCCATGCTCGTGCGATGGCCGGACGGGCTGGCGAGCACGCCGCGCGGGCAGGTCCTGGTGCCGCCGGTCGAGCTGCGCGACGTGCTGCCGACGTTCCTCGATGCGGCCGGCGTTGCGTTCGACGAGAAGGAGTTCGACGGTCGCAGCCTGCTCGAGCTTATTCGCGGCAAGACCGACCGCTGGCGGCCGTACATCGACCTGGAGCACAACGCCTGCTACTTGCGCACCGACCACTGGAATGGCCTGACCGACGGCCGCACGAAGTACATTTATCACGCCTTCGACGGCTGGCAGCAGCTTTTTGACCTCGAGAAGGATCCGGCCGAACTGAACGACCTTGCGGCCGATCCCGCGTACGCCGAGACGCTCGCCCTGTGGCGGAAGCGCCTCGTCGCCCACCTGGCGGAGCGCGGCGAGCCGTTTGTCGTCAACGGCGACCTTGCCGTGCGTCCGAAAGGGATGAATTATGGGCCGAATTATCCGAAGAGTTCCAGTGCGCCCGAGGGCAAGACTTCTTAATATGATAGCGCTACTTTCCAGGTCTTGCGCGGNNGCGGAGACCCGCCGCGCAAATCTAACCTTCTCTGAGGAGGATTTGATGAATCCTGGCAATCGCGTTCTGCTCGCAAGGTCCGCTGGTGCGCTGCTCCTGGCGCTCGGTATCGGTGCCGCCTGCGCCGCGCCGGCGACGGCCGCCGTCTTGCCGGCTCCCGCGCGCGGGGCCAACGCCAAGGCCGGCGCCGTCCAGCCCCCGCCACCGCGGGTCTTCGACGCGGCGGCCCGGATGGACGAGGCCCTTGCCCGCGACTGGCTCGCCCGGTGGGAGAAGGGCATCACCGGCGATGCCCGCAGCCGTTACTGCGACAAGGAAATGGGCGAGGAGCTCGGCTGGCTCGTTACCCCGTTTCTGAACGGCTTCTATTACGGTTACATGGCCACGGGCGATCCCAAGTGGTGCGACCTGCTGGTCGACTGGGCCGACAGTCTTATCAAGCGGTCCGTGAAAGAGCCCGACGGTTTCTTCGGCTGGCCCAAGGCGGGGGCCTCGAGCACCGACAGCTTCGGCAAGGACCTGTACACCGACAGCCAGCTCGGCGAGGCGATGGCCTTCCGGCCGATCGTCCTCATGGCCGGCGAGATCCTGAAGACCCCCGCGCTCAAGGCGAAGTACGGGCCGAAGGCCGAGGAGTACATCCGCCTGAGCGAGCGGATCTATGAGAAGTGGAACGCGTGGGGCGCCTGGCGAGAGGTCAAGGACGGCGGCGTCTGGGTCGTTCCGCCGGTCGGCATCGACCCGAAGACCGGCCAGTGGGCCCCGGGCTACGACCGCCGCACGGTCGACGGCTTCACGCTGCCCGACAACAAGCAGAACCACGTGGCGTGCTGGCTTATCGCGATGTATGACGTGACGAAGAAGCC
>PMZT01000230.1 GCA_003170085.1 Planctomycetia bacterium
GAGGAGGGCGTGACGATCATCGATCAGCACGCCCTGCACGAGCGGATTCTTTTTGAGGAACTCATGGCGCGGCTGGAGGCCGGGCCGCTTGAAAGCCAGCGGCTGCTGCTGCCGATCACGCTCAGCCTGACCGACCGCGAAATGGCCGCCGTTGATGCGTATCGCGAGGCGCTCGCGCGGCTGGGCATCGAGGCCGAGCCGATGGGGCCGCGGTCGGTGGGCATTCACGCCTTTCCGTCGCTGCTCGATCGCGCCGACCCGGCCGCAACGCTCCGCGACTTCCTGGCGTGGGTGCTGGCGCTCGATGAGCCGCCGACGGCCCGCCAGGTCCTCGAGAACCTGGCCCATGTGGCGGCCTGCCGCGCTGCGGTCAAGGCGGGCGATCTGCTGAAGCCGGAGGAGATCGACGCCCTGCTGGCCCGGCGCCAGGCGGCCGACATGGCTCCGACGTGCCCGCACGGCCGGCCGACTTCGCTCGTCCTTCAGAAGGCCGACCTTGAAAAGCAGTTCGGCCGCGATTACGCCTCGCGACCGTCGCGGACCGAGGGCGAACCGCTGCCGTTTTAGTACGACAGCGCTCCTTACCAGGTTTTGCGCGGCGGGTACGGGTACGTGTTTAGCGTGGCTCTCCCGTGTGTGCCACGGCGGGCGGCCACATGGGGCCACCCCTACGGTGCGCAAACGTAGGGGCAGCCCCATGTGGCTGCCCTGGAGCGGCAAGAACGCCGCTGTTGGCAGTAACGCTAAACGCACCCTCGGGGAAGGTTGACATCAATGCCTATGCGTACCATCTTTGCGACGTGGTGCGTGCTCGGCCTCCTGGCCGCCGGCGCCCTCGCCGCCGAATGGAAGGCCGCCGACCAGCCCGCCCTTGCCGCCGAGCTCCGCGCGGCCAAGGCCCTCACGGTCGAGGACGTGTGCACGCCCGTCAGCGCGACCCGAATCGGCACCGAATTCTGGGTCCCCGCTCCGGACCACAAGTCCTACGACTACCTGCAAACGTACTATCCCACGTACGGCGGGCCGAGCGCGGTCCTCATCGCCAGTCTCGGCACGGGTGAATACAAGACGGTCGAGGTGTCGCGCCGTTTCGGCTTCGGCGGCGCGTCGTCGGCCGTGGCGCCCAACGGCAAGCTGTACCTCTTTGGCGGCGGCCCCCCCTGGCGCGAACTCAGCATCTATGATCCGGCGACGAAGGAGTTGGCGGTCGCGCCCCTGTCCATGCCGCACGAGATGCGCGGCGAGAACGGCGTCCTGCTTCTCGGCCCCGACGGCAAGCTCTACGCCATCGCCTCGGACGCCACCGGGGCGGCGGCGGCCTGCCAGATCGATCCCGACACGGGCAAAGTCACGTACTACGGCGCCCTCGGCCCGAAACACGCCAACGATTGCTGGGTGACGAGCGCAGCCGCCGACGATCGCTACCTTTACTTCGCCAGCGGCATGGTCCCGTGGTACCTCGTGGCATACGACCGCGAGACAGGCAAGTCCGAGGTGCTCCTCACCACGGAGACCAGCGGCGGCAGGATCACGGTCACTCAGCAGAAGCACGGGGCCGTGGCGCACGTGACGAAGCTGCTCGGTGCCAAGGGCGACGCCTATGATTTCTGGCTCTACCGCGGCAAGGCGATTCTTCAGACGCTTCCCAGCCTGCCGCCGCCATGGCCGGAGACGCCGGGCGACTCGTCGGTCGCCGACCCCCCGCCCAAGCCGACGATCTCGCGGGCCAAGGCCCGGCCCGACGCGGAGGGCAACGCCGAGATCTGGTATCGCCCCGCCACCCACCGCCCGATGGCGGCCCGCCCCGGCCAGAGCCCTGAAATGTATGGATGGAAGCCGATGCGTTTCAAGGTGCCCCTCTACCCGGTGGACATCTACCGCCTGAGCGAACTGCCCGACGGCCGCCTCCTGGGCACCCCCGGCGCCTACCACGGGAACTTCCTGTTCGACCCTGCCACAGGCAAGAGCGTCTGGCCGGGCGAATGCCGCCTCGAACAGTACTCGACAGCCGTTGTCCACGGCAAGATTTACATGAGCGGCTACCCGGGGGCATGGCTGCTCGTGTACGATCCTGCGCAGCCGTGGACGTGCGGTCTGGCCGAGGTGGGCGGGCGCACCATCGACGACCCCGACCCGGACAGCAATCCGCGGCGGCTGCTCGCGATGATGGACTACGGCGGGCTCTATAACGCCACGGTCGCGGCGGTGGCGGACAACGAGAAAATCTTCTTCGGCGGCCACTGGGAGCGCAATGGCAGCGGCGGCGCCGTGGTGTCGTTCGATCCCCTGACCCACCTGGTCCACGTCTGCGGCGGCGCGTCGGAGCCGTTCGCCACGCAGAGCGTCGCCTTCATGACCACCGCCCAGAAGGGCCGCTTCATCGTCATCTCCACTCTGGCCGTTGCCGACATCGTGGGCGGGAAGCCCATGCCCGAGCAAGGCAAGTTCTTCGTCATGGAACCCGACGGCGGCGCCATCCTCCGCGAACTCGTGCCCGTGCCGGGCGCCCCTTGCCCCGGCCCGATCGTGGGCGTCGGCGGGCCGCGCGTCCTGGGGTGGACGGTGAACCCGCAAAGCCCCGGCTCGAGCAGCATCCTCTACGGCGTGGACGTGGCCGCCGGCACGGTCGCGTTCCGTAAGACCCTTCCGTTTCGTCTGCCGATCCAGTTGGGCGCCGACCCGCGCTGGCCGTTCGATTTTCGGATGGGCCCCGACGGTTACGTCTGGACCGTTCTCGATGGGACCATCGTGCGGATCAACCCCGACGACGCCACCGTCGTGCCCGTTGGCAAGGCCCTCGCCGGCCCAATGGCGTTCGCGGGCCACGATCTCTATCTCGGCGGCACGCCGGTGCTAAGACGGATACGCGGGGTTGTGGGGAAGCCGTAACAAAGGAGCTTCATTGGACGGCCGCAGGGCGGTCGGCGAGGGAGAACGTTGGTGCGTGCCACACGAAAGGCCTCTTGTGCTCCGATTACCCCACCTCAAGAGGCATCTATTTAGCCCAGAGAGAGTTCCACTTTTCCTTGTATTGCTTCAGTTCTTCACCGAACTTGCGGCAATTGAGATTGCGCTTGGTGCTCTTGGGGTCATGAACATGCCCGTCCTTCCCCGGCGCCTTAATCCATGATCTAAAGTCATTAGCGAGCCACTTATTCAAGGCATAGGTGGGAACTACGAAATATTCCATGTCTTTCGTTTGAGTGGTGAGATTCACGAGAACAGTGAAATCATCTTTGCGATGCAAGTGCCGAAAGATCCTGCCATCCTTTTTGGCCACCCATTGCCAATCGGCATATTTGCCCGACTTGGTCTTAACGCGGATACGCACAGTCTTATGAGACTTGGTCGCAAGGATATCGAACGCGGGTGCATTTCGAGGGGCAAGCGCCGCAATCACACGACGCTTTAGAAGCTCCGCCGTGACAAAGTATTCCCCCGCATTGCCAATCAGGGTGTTTTGACCGGATTTCTTCCTGCCCGGCATAACATTGCCTCCTTGTGAACCATGGCCTAAGTCGGCCGACATTTAGCAGAATACACGGCATGTTCGGGCATTGCCAGGATATTCTGATACCGCCCTTGGGCAATCCTTAGCCCGGCATTCGCGTATTTGACATCGCCGCCTTACGCCCCGTTGGGGCCGAAGATTCCGACATGACCACAACCGCGAATAGCATGTCCCCAATTCGGGGCAAGGACAAGAGAATTTCGGTAATGCCTCAGTTACGTGTGCTTGTGATCCCCGCGCCGGGTGGCATGCCCACGCCATCCGTTGCGTGGGCATGCTGTGCGACCGGGGCAGAACATGCCTACGCAAACAGCGGCGTAGGCATGCCACCCGGCGCAAGTAGCTGACCCCTTATGTGCGTGCAGCCAATTTACGTTGACGCTCCGGCGGCGCGCGGGTACCGTCGTGGCCGGTTTTGCGGACCTCAGCAAGGGGAGTGCCTATGACCTGCCGCTACTGCCTCGTGTCGCTCGTCCTCCTGACCGGCCTCGCCGTTGGCGTGGGCCTGGCCGGCGCAGCGGCGGCGTGGGCGGCTGCTACGGCGGAGAAGCAGGGCACCGAGGCCGCGGCGCCCTTCGAGGTGGTCCGGTTCAAGGAAAACCCCCTCATCCGGCCGGAGCTCAGCCCCACGATCGGCACGAACATCAACGGGCCGTCGCTCGTCCGCGTGCCCGAATGGCTTGAGAAGCCGCTGGGGAAGTACTACCTGTATTTCGCCGACCACGGCGGCAAGTTCATCCGCCTGGCGTACGCCGACCGCCTGGAAGGGCCGTGGAAAATCCACGAGCCGGGCACGCTGCACCTTTCCGAGACGGCCGCCAAGGGCCACATCGCATCGCCGGATGTGCATGTGGACGATGTGAAGCACGAACTCCGCATGTACTTTCATGGGCCGGCCGCCGGCGCGCAGAAGTCGTTCCTCGCGACCTCGAAGGACGGCCTGCACTTCACCGCCGGGCGGGAGGTGCTCGGGCCGTTCTACTTCCGCGTTTTCCGCCACGGCGACTGGTGGTACGCGGTGGCCAAGCAGGGGGTGCTGCTGCGGTCGAAGGACGGCGTTACGCCGTTCGAGGAAGGGCCGCCCTTGTTTCACCTTGACGATCCGAAGATGGAGGTCCGCCACTCGGCCGTCAAGGTCGAGGGCGACCGCCTGCTCCTCTTTTACTCGCGGGCGGGCGATTGCCCCGAGCGCATCCTTCTCTCGACGGTCGATATGACGGGCGACTGGAAATCGTGGAAGGCCTCGCCGCCCCAGACCGTCCTTGTGCCCGAGAAGGACTACGAGGGGGGCGACCGGCCGCTGGTCCCGTCGAAGAGCGGACCCGCCCCAGGCCCGGTCCGCCAGCTTCGCGACCCAGGCCTTTTCATCGAAGACGGCCGCTTGTATCTCCTGTACTCGGTCGCGGGCGAGAGCGGCATCGGCATGGCGGAGTTGAAAGCGAAATAGCACTACAACGCCACATGGCGCGGCGGGTACGGAGACCCACGCGCAAAAGCCCGAGTGGCGTTGTAGTAATAGGAATCGCCCGTGTCTTGGACTATAGAAACTGATCCGCTGGGCAGCACGGCCCTCTCGGCCGCGGTGGCGTCGCTGGCGATCGTTTACCTCTTCTGGGCGCTGGCGTGGCGGCGGATGAAGGGTCACTGGGCCGCGACGAGTGCCCTGGCCATCGCCGTCGCGTGCGCCATCCTCGGCTTCGGCATGCCGGCGAAACTGGCCCTGCTGGCCACGCTCAACGGCGCGTGCTTCGGCCTGTGGCCCATCGCATGGATCGTTGTGGCGGGGCTGTTCCTGTTCAACCTTTCGGTGCGCACGGGGCAGTTCGAGATCATCAAGGCGTCGCTGGCCGCCATCACCGACGACCGCCGCATCCAGGCCCTGCTGATCGCGTTCTCGTTCGGGGCGTTCATCGAGGGCTGCGCGGGCTTCGGCACGCCCGTGGCGATCACGGCGGCGATGCTGGTGGGCCTGGGGTTCGAGCCGCTGTATGCCGCCGGGCTGTGCCTGCTGGCGAACACGGCGCCGGTGGCGTTCGGGAGCATCGGCATTCCGATCATCGTGGGCGCCCAGAGTTCGGGCGTCGACCCGATGGCCCTTTCGCAGATGGTCGGCCGCACGCTGCCGTGCGTCAGCCTGATCGTGCCGTTCTACATGGTCACGGTCATGAGCGGGTGGCGCAGGGGCCTGGAGATCTGGCCGGCGGCGCTCGTGACCGGCGGGTCGTTCGCCCTGACGCAGGGGCTGACGGCCAACTTTTTTGGCCCGATGTTGCCCGACATCGCCGCGTCGATCGTCTCGATCGTCTGCCTGACGGCGTTCCTGCGCCTGTGGCGGCCGCGGCAAAGCTGGGTCTTCGCGCACGAGGCGGCCTCATCCGGCCGGACGCCGCTCGGCCACGCGGGCGGCGAGGTCCTGCGGGCGTGGGCCCCGTTCATCATCCTATCGATCTTCGTTGCCGCGTGGGGCGTCAAGCCGATCAAAGAGGCCCTGGATTGCTGCTCGGCGATCAAGGTTCCCTTCCCGGGCCTGCACGAGATGGTGGTGCGCGACGGCAAGCCCATGGCGGCGGTCTTCAATTTTAACGTGTTGAGCGCCGCGGGCACGGCGGTGTTCCTGGCGGCGCTCGTCTCGATTCCGGTGATGGGCGCCACGTGGCGGCTGGCGGTTCGCGTGTTCGTCGATACGCTCGTGACCGTCCGCTGGCCGATCGTGACGATGGCGTCGATCCTGGGCTTCGCGTATATCATGAACTTTTCGGGCATGGCCATCGCCCTGGGCAACGCCTTCGCGATGACCGGGTTCCTGTTCCCGTTCTTCGCGGCGTTCCTTGGATGGCTGGGCGTCTTCATGACGGGGTCCGACACGTCGTCGAACGCGCTCTTCGGCAAGCTGCAGGAGGTCACGGCCACGCAGATCGGCATCGACCCGCTGGTCACGGTCTCGGCCAACAGCGCCGGCGGGGTGTGCGGCAAGATGATTTCGCCGCAGTCGCTGGCGGTGGCGACGGCGTCGGCGGGCCTCGTGGGACGCGAGGGCGACATTTTCAGGTTCACCCTCAAGCACTCGCTCCTCCTGACGGCCGTGATTGGCGTGATCGCGTACCTCGAGGCCCACGCCTTTCCGTGGATCATCCCGGTGGTGAAGGCGGCGGGCAGCGCAGCGGCGGCATCGGCGGCGCCCGTGGCGGCGGCGTCGCCGCTCGAGTCCGAGGGACTCCCGTACCTTGCCGCGGCGATGACGCTGGTGCTCGTGGTGGCGGCGAGCGCGATCGTGGCGGGCCGCAAACGGCCGGGGCTGGACGCCGAATCGCCGGCGGAGTGAAGGGGGCGGGGTGTGACTGTGTTTTCTAACAGTTGCCGTTTGCCTTCGTAGGGGCGGCCCCATGTGGCCGCCCCGCCTTTGATGTGGCGGTTGTCCCCCGGTAGACTGAAACAACGACAGGGCGGCCACATGGGGCCGCCCCTACGAAAGGAACCACCTGCCAGAATCCGTGGGCACACTCAGGGCGCGTTCCACCCGCAATTGTCTTTGACTCATCGCGCGCCGGGCCGTATCTTTGTGCGTCGCCCGCACCCTGGAGCAAGCCGTGTGGCTTTATGCCCTGACGATATTTCTTAGCGCGTTCCTCCTTTTCCAGGTCCAGCCGCTGATCGGCAAGAGCATTCTGCCGTGGTTCGGCGGGGGACCGGCCGTCTGGACGACCTGCATGCTTTTCTTCCAGGTCCTCCTGCTGGCGGGGTACGCCTACGCGCACCTGGTGCGGACGTGCCTGCGCGAGCGCGGGCAGGCCCTGGTACACCTGGGGCTGCTCGTGCTGGCGATGGTGCTGCTGCCGATCGGCCCGTCGGCCGAGTTGAAGCCCCTCGGCGGCGACAACCCCACGTGGGGGATTCTTCTGATCCTGGGCCTCGGCGTGGGCCTGCCGTATTTTGCCCTGTCGGCCACAAGCCCGCTGCTGCAGGCGTGGTTCAGCACGGCGTTTCCCACGCGGTCTCCGTACCGCCTGTACGCGTTGTCGAACGTGGGGTCGCTGCTGGCCCTTGCCACGTATCCGTCCGTGGTCGAGCCCTCGCTGCGGCTGCGCGTGCAGGAGGGCGCCTGGTCGGCCCTGTTCGCCGGCTTCGCGATCCTTTGTGCCGGATGCGCGATCCGTGCGTGGCGCGCCCGGCCGGGTGCGCTCCCGGTCCCGGCGGTTGAAGTTCCCGCTGCCTCCGCCACACCGCCCGCCGCTGAAGCTGCCGCCGCCGCGCCGGCCGTTGCCGCCGAAGTCGCCGCCGGCGCCCCGGTTCGCCCGAGCTTCTTCCGGTATCTCATGTGGCTGCTGCTGCCCGCCTGCGGATCGGTCATGCTTCTGGCGATCACGAATCAGATGTGCTCCGACGTGGGCGTGGTCCCGTTCCTCTGGGTCCTGCCGCTGGCCCTGTACCTCGTGTCGTTCATCCTGGTCTTCCAGAGCGACCGCTTCTACTGGCGGCCGGTGTTCTGGCCGCTCCTCGGGCTGACGGCCGTGGTCATTCTCTGGCTTCTCTATACGAACGTTAATGCGGCGATCGAGCGGCAGATTCTGGGCTACAGCGGCGGCCTGTTCGTCTGCTGCATGGTCTTGCACGGCGAACTCGCCCGCCTGAAACCGCACCCGCGGTACCTGACGTCGTTCTATCTCCTGTCATCGGCCGGCGGGGCGGTGGGCGGCGTCCTGGTCACGCTCGTTGCGCCGCAGGTATTCAAGGCGTACTTCGAGCTTCACATCGGAGTGGCCGCGACGTTCGCCCTTGCGCTCGTGGCGTTTTGCTACGAGTGGTACCGCCACCGCGATCGCTACGGATGGTGGGCGATGCCGCTCCTCGGCACGACGAGCCTCGCCGCGGTCGTTGCCGTCATCGTGTTGCTGACGCAGGAGGCCCAGGACGAGATCAAATACGCCCTCACGGCCTCGCGCAACTTTTACGGCGTCCTCCAGGTGATCGAGTACAACGCCGAGAACCCGCACCTTCACCACTACTCTCTCCAGCACGGCCGCATCATGCACGGGACGCAGTACCCCGACAGCACGCTCCGCTACCGCCCGGTCACGTACTATGCCGACAACAGCGGCGTCGGCCTGGCGATCCTGCACCGCCGGCCCGGCAAGCCTATCCGCATCGGCGTGGTCGGTCTGGGCACCGGCACGATCGCGGCGTACGGCGGCAAGGGCGACGTGGTCCGCTTCTACGAGATCAACCCGGAGATCAGGAACCTCGCGACGACGCGATTCACGTACCTGGCGGACTCAGCGGCCGATTGCCAGATTCAGATGGGCGATGCGCGGCTGTCGCTGGAGCGCGATCCGCCGCAGGAGTTCGACGTGCTGGCCCTCGATGCGTTCAGCGGCGACGCGATTCCCATCCACCTGCTGACGCGGGAGGCGTTCCAGATTTACCTGCGCCACCTGAAGCCCGACGGCGTCCTGGCGGTTCATTGCTCGAATCGGTTCCTCGACCTGAAGCCCGTGGTTCTGGCCATCTCGAAGGACCTGGGCCTGAGCGCCGCCATGATCGACTCCGGCGATAGGGGCCGCGATGAGATCTCGGCGTGCAACTGGGTTCTTGTGACCGCCGACAAGGCGTTCCTCGAGAGTTACCCGATCAAGTCGGCCACGACCGACGAATCGACCGTGCCGCCGTCGCGCTACCGTCTGTGGACCGACGACTACAGCGACCTCTTCAGCATCATGAACTGGTCGCACGCGACCCGCGACACCGACACCCCGGCGGCAACGGACGACGACACGAACGAGTCCGACATGGATCGGTAGTATGACAGCGCTAGATTAGTAATTGCGCGGCGGGTGCGGAGACCCGTACGTGTTTAGCGTTTCTGCCTGTAGCAGCGTTTGTGACCG